>JAHFDS010000378.1 GCA_023248855.1 Myxococcales bacterium | reverse complement strand
CGGCGCAGGGAGTCGATCATCTGACTCTCGTCGCCCAGCATGCCGCTCGGCAAGACACGCACCTCCACCGCGCCCTTGCTGTTCTTGGCGGCCAGCTTGGCGGCCAGCAGGCAGCCCTCGAGGTAGGGCGATTCCTGGGGCGCGATCGTCCCCAGCTTGAGCGTGACGACCGGGGGATCCGCGTGGGCGGCGGGTCCGCCGATCCCGCCAAGTGTCCAGGCTACCACCGCGAGCAGCCAGGCGTGAGATCGAGTCACCCTTGTCCCCTTCCGGCGCGGCCCCTGAGGATCCGCGACCACCCTGCCCATGGTCGCATGAATCCGCCGGCACGGCGCAAGCACGGCTATCCCCCGATCCCGCTGCCCCAGCAGTCCACCACGGGTCCCCTGGCCCACCGGATCCCGCGGTAGGCCGCGTGCGGGCAGCCGATGACCAGGGCCTGCGATTCCGCGAGCACCCGCTCGATTGGCACGAGGCGCGCATCGGACACATACGGATCGGCGCATAGGACGCGCGCGCCCTCGCCCTCGAGCAGGTGGCGCGTCTTGTAGGCGAGCGACTCGCGGCGGTCGTCGCAGTCGGGCTTGTAGGCCATGCCGACCAGGCCCACCGTGGCGCCGGCGATCGGCATCCTGCGCGCGAGCTCGGCGATGACGGCGTCGGGCATCGTCTCGTGCACGAGCGCGGCCGCGTGCGCGACCGGCAGGCGGTGACGGACCGACGCGGCGAGCTGCATGGCGTCCTTGAACAAGCAGGGGCCCGCCACGAAGCCCGCCTGCGGGAAGTCCGCCATGCGCGCGTAGCCCTGCATCGCCACGTCACGCACGCGGCCGAAGTCGAGACCCGCGTCGGTCGCCAGCTGCCACAGCTCGTTGGCGGCCGCGAACTTCACGTAGCGCCACACGTTGCAGAACAGCTTGGCGAGCTCGGCCTCGCCGACGCTCGCCTCCACGAGCGCCGGTGCGAGCCGGCCGAACAGGGCGCGCGCGACGGCCACCGCCCGCGCGTCGAATCCCGAGATGATCTGCGGCAGCGAGGCGAGCTCGCCGAGCGCCCGGCCCTGCGCGATGCGCTCCGGGCAATACGCGAGCGGCGTCTGGCAGCCGAGCGCGCGTAGCCGGCCGAGCACCTTGGCGCTCGTCCCCGGCGCGACCGTGCTGCGCAGGACCAGCGCCGCCGTGTCGCCGAGGTGCGGCGCGAGCGCGTCGACGGCCGCGAAGATCGGCCGCAGGTCCGGGCAGTGGTGCTCGTCGACCGGCGTGCCGATCGTCAGGATCACCGCGTCGGCGGTGCGCACGGCGGCTGGCGCCTCCTCGAAGCGCATCGACGCGCGCAGCCGCTCGAGCAGCTCCGCGGCGCCCTCCTCGTGGAACGGCAGCGCACCGCCGCGCAGCGCAGCCAGCCTCGGCGCGTCACGGTCCACCACCGTGACGGAAAGGCCGGTCTCGGCCAGCGCCAGCGAAAGCGGCAGGCCCACCCGGCCAGCGCCCCCCACCACCGCCACGGTCTGCACGCGCACCGTCATCTGCCTGCTCCCTTGCGGGCGGATGGACCCGCGCTGCTCGCCCCGCGCGCGAGATCCCCCGCGCGCACGATCGCCATCTTCTCCGGCGTGATCCACCGGCGCGACGCGGCCTGCACCTCTGCGGCCCCGAGCGTCGCCACGCGCCGGTCGAGCTCCGCCCAGCGCGCGAGCGGCCGCCTCCGGTCCATCGACTCGGTCAGCAGCGCCGCGACGCCGGCGTCCTCCGCCAGCTCGAGCGTCCGCTCGTGCGCGTACGAAGCCTTGGCCGCCGCGAGCTCCGCCTCGGGCACCGGCGCGTCGAGCAGTCGCCGGATCTCCTCGCGCACCGCGGTCACGGCGCGCTCGAGGTTCTGCGGGGCCGCTTGCCCCGACACCAGGAACATCGCGCGCGCGGCTGTCGCATCGGCGTCGAGCCTCGAGCCGACGCCGTACGAGAAACCCTCGCGCTCGCGCAGGCGCTCCGACAGCCGCGCGGTCGCCGCCCCCCCGAGCACGTGGTTCCAAAGGACGAGCGCGGCCCAGTCGGGGTGGTCCTCGCCCACCGGGAGCATCTGCCCGAGCGCCAGGAAGGCGCTCTCGCGATCGCCGAGCACGATCGACTCGTCCACGACACGCCCCTCGCGAAAGGGTCGCGGCACGCGCACCGGCGCCCGCGCCGCGCGGAAGGCGCCGAGATGGCGCTCCACCAGGCCGCGCACCTTGGCCGCGTCCACGTCGCCGACGATCGCGAGCGTCGCGCCCGCGCCGCCGGCCAGCTCGCGGTACAGACCCTGGAGATCCCGAGCGCGCAGGGCCCCGAGGGCGGCCGCGGACTCTTCCAGCGTGGGCACGCCGCGCACGTCGCCCGAAGGCCAAGGAAAGAGCGCCCGGTAGATCGCGAGCAGCCCCCGCGTGTGCGGATCCGCCCGGTGCTCCGCGAGGCGCGCGAGCGCCTCGCGTCGCAGGACCTCGACCTCCTTGCGATCGAGCGCGGGCGTGCGCAGGAGCTCGCCGAGCAGCGCGAGCACCCCGGGCAGGTGCTCGCGTACGGTCCGCACCGTGATCTCGGGCTGCTCCAGCTCGAGCGAGGGCGGCGCGATCTCCACCTCCGCGTGCAGCTGGTCGAGCGCGTCGACCACGGCCGCGTGCGGGTGCTCGCGCGTGCCGCGCAGCACCGCCTCGGCGAGGATCGACAGCGCCGCCTGCCGCCCCCGCAGCGAGGCCTCGTCTCCGAGCCGCAGACGTAGCGCGAGGGTCACGAGGTGCCCGCGCGTGCGCCGGGGAAGAACCGCCACCTCGAGCCCGCTTCCGAGGGCGAAGCGCCTGGCCTGGGCGTCGATGGCCTCGTAGCTCGCGGCCGACGCCTCGCCCACGGCGGGCTCCGCACGCCCGGCGTAGGTCCGCACCGCGCGATCCACCTCGACAGGACCGGGTAGCGGCGCGCGATCTGGCCTCGGCGTCGGCACGAACGTCCCGATCGTGCGGTTTTCTGCCTTGAGGTGTGCCGCGGCGAACGCGCGCACGTCTTTGGCGCGCAGCGCACCGACCCGGTCTCGGTGCACGAAGAACAGACGCCAGTCCCCGGCGGCCGCCCACTCGGACAGCTCGAGCGCGAGCGCCTCGCTGCGGGCCTGGACGAGCGCGTGCTCCCTGCCCCGCCGGTTGCGAAAGCGCTCCACGTCGCGCTCCGTGATCGCCGCCCCCGCGGCCTCGACCTCGTGCACCAGGCGCTCGCGGACCTGTTCGACCGGCTTTCCCGGGGCGATCTTCGCGAAGACGCGCAACGTGCCCGGCTCGGTCAGGGGCTCGATCTCGGCGGAGACCTCGGTGGCCCAGCCGCGCTCGACCAGCGCGCGGTAGAGCCGGCCGGTGGGCTGGCGCGCGAGCGCATCCGCGAGCGCCTCGGCCGCGGGGAACGCCACGTCCGCCCCCGCGACCGCGTGATAGCAAAGGCCCACCATCGCGACGTCACCGGCGCGGCGCAGGATCACGCTGCGCTCGCCGTCCTGCGCGGGCTCGACCGTGTGCGTCTGCGCCAGCGTTCGCGCGGGCCGCGGCAGCGGGGCCAGGTGCTCTGCCACGAGCGCGAGCGCGCGCGTCGGCTCGAACCGGCCCGCGATGGTGACGACCGCGTCGTCCGGCTGGTAGTAGCGGCGGTAGAAGTCGCGCAGGCGATCGATCGGTACGCCCTCGACGTCGCTGCGCGCGCCGATCACCGAGCGACCGTAGCCGTGCCACAGATACGCCGCGCGCTCGATGCGCTCCTCGAGCATGCCCGCAACGTCGTTCTCGCCGATCTCGAGCTCGTTGCGCACCACGGAGAACTCGCTCTCGAGGTCCTTGCCGTCGAGGCGCGCGTTGACCATGCGATCCGCCTCCAGCGCGATCGCGAACGCGAGGTTCTCGTCGCTGGCCGGCAGCGTCTCGAAGTAGTTCGTGCGATCGAACGACGTGGTGGCATTGAACGACGCGCCGTGCGTCTGCAGCAGGGCGAGCAGCTTCGGGCGCCGCGGCGTGCCCTTGAACAGCATGTGCTCGAGCAGGTGCGCCATGCCGGTCTCGCCGTATCCCTCGTGGCGCGATCCCGCGAGGTACGTGACCACGACCGTCACGGTGGGCTTCGAGGCGTCGGGGACCAGGAGGACGCGCAGGCCGTTCGCCAGCCGATGCTCGGTGACCCCCTCGACCGAGGTGACGGGGGTCAGCCATGACACATCCGTATGTACAGATGTGTTGGGGGTGGGCGCGGAGGAGGGGGCGGGCTTCGCGGCGGGCTCGGGCGGTGGCAGCGCGGGGAGGGGGCGCGGGGAGGCGCACTTGCCGCCGAGCGATCCACCACATCCGGCGATCAGCGTCGCCAGCACGAGGGAGCCGAACAGGCGAGAGGCGAGAGGCGAGAGGCGAGAGGCGATGAGCAAGGCGTGGTGCACGGCTCACTCGCCGCGGGTGGCCTCGTCGAAGCGGCCGAGCGCACGGAACTTCTGGTAGCGCCGCCCGAGCAGCTCCTTGGGCGGCAGGCCGAGCAGCTCCGTCAGCTGCCGGCGCAGCACGACGCCCGCGTTCTTGATGGTCTCGGACAGGCCCCGGTGCGCGCCGCCCGGCGCCTCGGGGATGATCTCGTCGATGACGCCGAGGCCGAGCAGATCGCGCGCCGTGATCTTGAGCTGCTCCGCCGCGGTCGCGGCCTTGGTCTGGTCCTTCCACAGGATCGACGCACAGCCCTCGGGCGAGATCACCGAGTAGATCGAGTGCTCGAGCATGTTCACGCGGTCGGCGACGCCGAGCGCGAGCGCGCCGCCCGAGCCGCCCTCGCCGATCACCGTCGCGATGATGGGCACCGCGAGCCCGGCCATCACCTCGAGGTTGCCCGCGATCGCCTCGGCCTGCCCGCGCTCCTCGGCGCCGATGCCCGGGTAGGCCCCCGGCGTATCGATGAAGGTCAGGACCGGCAGGCGAAAACGCTCGGCGAGCTGGAACAGGCGGCGCGCTTTCCGGTAGCCCTCGGGGCGGGGCATGCCGAAGTTGCGGCGCATGTTCTCCTTGGTCGAGCGGCCCTTCTGGTGGCCGACGACCATCACGCGGCGTCCCTCGAAGCGGCACACGCCAGCGACGATGGCCTCGTCGTCGGCGAACGCGCGGTCCCCGTGCAGCTCGAGGAAGTCCGAGCAGAGCTCGGCAACGTAGTCGAGCGTGTACGGTCGCTGCGGGTGCCGCGACAGCTGCACCTTCTGCCACGGCGAGAGGTCCGCGAAGATCTCCTGCTGCAGCTTCTGCGCCTTCTTCTCGAGCCGGCGGATCTCGTCACTGAAGTCGACGGCGCCCGATGCCGGCAGGCTCCGCAGCTCCTCGATCTTCCGCTCGAGCTCGAGCACCGGCCGCTCGAAATCGAGCGACTGCCAGTCCTTGCCGGGCGGGGGATTCGACTTGCGCTGGGTCACAGCCATGGACCGGGATCGTCTACCACGAGGGCACGCCGGGCGGGTGGTTTCGTGGCTGGTCGCCCCCTGGGACGCGCGCGCCCAGACGTGCCGAGGCGCCGGCTGGCAACCTGGCCAGCACCTCCGCGCGCGCTGAAACCAGCTGAAAGCTTCACCCGGCGCGCTGGTCCGGTTCGTGCTCGGTGCGCAGCCCGGCGGCCATTTCGTACCGCTCAAGGAGGCTCGGACATGTCACTTTTCAGGCAGACGAACTGGATGCTCGCGACCGTGTTGCTGGCGGCCTGCGGTGCCGAACCCGCTGATCCGGTCACGCAAGGCCAAGACGCCCAGGGTGAGGAGCTCTCGGCGGAGGAAGTCGCCGCCATTGGCGAGGGCAAGACCGATCTCCTGACCCGCGGCGAGACCGCCGCCCTGCCGCCCGGGGCCAAGCACCTCTACTTCGGCCTCCCCGGGATCGCCGACCTCACCGAGGACGCGGACGGCCCGGTGCGCGAGGACCTGGCCTACCGGTGGTTTGTCGCCAAGGGCGGCAATGAGTTCAAGGTCGGCGCCGCCGTCGTGGACGGCCAGACCCCGGTGCCCGGCGTGAGCGTGGGCTTCAAGCTGCAGCGGCTGGCGCGCGTGTACGGCCGCTACCAGTGGATCGTGGTGGGTCAGGGCAGCGGCGATGGCGCGGCCTCCTTGCGCTACTTGCCGCCGTCCTCGCCGGCCACGCGCGTCTATCTGCTCACCGCCACCGCGTCGCCGCTGCCGCAGCAACTTCGCATCTCCCTCGGCTGCCGTGATTTCACCGCGAAGTGCGCGGTCGCTCTGCAGCCCGGTGACACCTGCGGCGGCCGCTCCGCTGGCGGTCCCACCCGGTGCGACGAGGGCCTGTACTGCAAGTACGAGCTCGCGGCCCAGTGCGGCGCCGGCGACCAGACGGGTGTGTGCGAGGTGCGTCCGCAGATCTGCGCCCGCGGGATCCGCTACACGCCGGTTTGCGGCTGCGATGGCCAGACCCACGACGCCGCCTGCGGCGCCGCGGCCGCGGGCACCAGCGTGCTCCGCACGGGGCCCTGCGAGGTCGACCTCGTCGGGAGCTGGACGAACACGCTCGAGCCCGGCGCGCGCTACAGCTACCAATTCGACGCCGACGGCACGTTCACCTCGAGCTACGCGCCGGCGTGCCTGTTCGCCCGCCCGCCCTGCGCGATTCGCCAGCAGCTCCTGACCGGCCGCTACGAGATTCTGGGCACGACCTCGGTGTCCCTCGAGTACACGGAGCCGGGCCCTGGCGGTGCAGTGCTCTTCGAGATCCAGGGCCGTGGCGCCGCCCAGCGCCTGGTCGGCAACGACTTCGGCCGCGACCTGTCCCTGCAACACGTCCGCTAGGTCTGCGCCGAGAATCGGCAACCCCGAGCCGCACTCTCGAACGACGAGCACCCGCGCGACAAGGTGCGGGACCGCGTCTTGCTCTCGCTCCTCCTCCCGCTGCGCGCGGCCGAAGCTCACGCGTCGCGCTTGCTACCTGCCGTGGGCGCGTGCGCCCGGCCGCTCGTGGTAAGTCCCCTCGTGCGGCTGCACGAGCTGTTCGTCGACGAACCTCGCCGTCCTCGAGGGCCGCTGCTACGAGCGCGAGGTCATCTCGTACAAGGCGATGGACAGCCTGGTCGACCGGCTGAGCCACCTGTGGATGACGCTGCCGACGCTCGAGGCGCAGGCGCTCGCCCCGCGCGAGGCGGCGCTCCTGCCGCGCCTGTTCCCGGTGCTCGGGCGCGTCCCGGCGGTCATCGACGCGCCGAGCGGCCGGGCCATCACGGACCCGCAGGAGCTGCGCACGCGCGCGTTCTCGGCGCTGCGCGAGGTGCTGCAGCGCCTGGGCGACCGGCGGCGGCTGGTGCTCGTGCTCGACGATCTGCAGTGGGTCGACGCCAACACGCGCATGCTGCTCTCCGACCTCATGCGGCCGCCCGACGCGCCGGCTCTGCTCCTCGTGCTGTCGAGCCGCGTGGAGGGCTCCGAGGCGCTCGAGGCGCTGGCGGGCCAGATGGACGCCGTGCGCGAGCGCATCGACCTCCAGCCGCTGGCGGAGGAGGCGGCCGTCGCGCTGTCGCGGCAGCACCTCGGCCCGGCGCGCGGCGAGCTCGCCGTGCAGACGCACCAGAGCGCAGCAGACCTCGGTGAGGTGCGGCTCGACGAGCTGGTCGGCCGGCGCATCGGCGAGCTGCCCGACGATGCCCGGCGGCTCCTCGAGGTGGTCGTGATCGCGGGCGAGCCGATCACGCTGCGCTGCGCGGGTGCCGCGGCGGCGCTGTCGGGAGGCGCGCTCCGCGGCGCAAGCTGGGCGCGGAGCCGCTGCCGCTCGCGCGGGTG
>JAHFDS010000038.1:6862-31652 GCA_023248855.1 Myxococcales bacterium | reverse complement strand
GCGACGCCCGGCGCGAGCAGGAGCGCGAGCGCGGCGGCGACGCCCACGCCGAGCCACGGGGCGCGCGGCCAGATGCGCTCGTCGAGCCGGCCGAAGCGCACCACGAGCAGGGCGAGCAGCAAGACGCGCAGCACGGCGAGCACGAGGTTCGCACCTGGCGAGAGCCAGTAGAGGTGGAGCGTCTGGGCGCGCTCGACGGGTCCGCTCCAGTGCAAGGGCACGTCGCGCCACGACCAGGTCGGCAGGCCCTGGCCGGTCTGCACGGTCGCGTTCGGATCGACCTGCCGCACGTACTGCTGGTAGTCCGAGTTGCTGACGCGCTCCTGCAGGACGGCGTTGAGATCGCTGGTCGTGGTCCCGAAGGACTCCTTGCCCTTCTTGCGTTGCTTGAAGCCGGCCTTGTCCATCTTGCCGGCGACGTTCTTCGAGGTCTCCTCGTCGCTGGCCTTCGCCAGGCTCACCTTGCCGTCCACCCCTTGCGCGGGTGCGTTCATCTCGCCCGCCTGCGCCGCTGGCGCGTCCACCGCGACCGTCGCCTCCTTGTGCATGGCGAGCTGGTCGAGCGCGCCCCCGCCGTCTCCGGACGCCTCGTCGAGCGCGGGGAACAGGCCCACGCGCACTTGGGCGATCGAGAACGGCACGGCGACCAGGACGAGCCACACGAGGACCCCGAGGCGCGCGCGGCGCGCCCACGGCGCGAGGCGCGTGGTGGCGAGCGCCCGGCCGAGCGCCTCGAGCGCGAGCAACACGACCCAGAGCCACCGCGGCGCCCCGTGCTCGTGCAGCGCCAGGCCCACGCCGAAGAGCGCGAGCACGCCCCAGCGCCAGCCGTACAAGCGGAAGGCCGCGGCCGCCACCACCAGCACGAGGAACAGATCGAGCAGCGTCCACAGGCGAATCCAGGTGCCCGGCACGTCGTCCGCGCCGGAGGCGTGGAACAGGCGATAGCCGGGCGGCACGTGCAGAAGGCCCGACACCTCGTGGAAGTCCGCGGCCCAGCCCACCGCGGGCAGCGCGCCGCCGGCGGCCGGCAGGCGACCGTCGGCCGCCACGTCGAGCCGACCCTGGCGGATCTCGACCCCGACCTTGCCGTCCTTGCGCCGGGTGATGGTCTGATCGCGCCCCGACACGGCGACCCGGCCGAGCTCGAGCGGCGGCTCCACCTCGAGGCGCCACGACTTGCTGAGCGCGCCGGTCAGGCGGTCGCTCACGGAGTAGCCGTGGCCGTCGAAGTCGAGCCAGAGGTCGTGGTGCAGGACCAGCCGATCCGGCGCCGGATCGGCGTCGCCGCGGCGCTGCTCGGCAAGGCGCATCGACGCGCCCTTGGCCACCACGTACGCAGGCAAGCTGCGCCAGTCGGCCGGCAGCGTGGTCTGCTGGGGATCGACGAGCGGCACGCCCTCGACGGTCGCCACGCGCAGCGCCGGCCTGGCGTCGAACACCCAGACCTCGTCGCGGTCGCTCCAAGGACCGCCCGGCTCGGGCCGCGTCAGCGCCGCCGCCGGCCCCTCGTGGCGCGCGACCAGGGTGAGCGTGTGTGCGCCCGGACGCACCTGCAGGCGCAGGTGTCCGTCGGGCTCGAGCCGCGCCGGCAGCGGCCCCTGGATGGACACCGGCACGAGGCCCGCCGGCAGCGCCCGCCCGAGCAGGACCTCGCGGTTCTTGCCCGAGACGCGCAGCTCGAGCCGCGTCGTGACGAGCAGGGGGATCTCGTCGGTGATGCGGCGATAGACGAGGAGCTCGAGCACCTCGGGCTCGGTGTCTCGCGACTCGCGCTCGAGCCACACCCGGCCCTCGTCGTCGCGCTGCGGGCTCGGCACGCGGCGGCCGCGTACGGAGAGCTCAAGAAGGCCCGTCTCCTTCGGGATCGGCAGCGCCTCGGGCAGCGAGTCCCACGCGAACGCGCCCGACACCGTGTGCTCGCCGGCCTCGAGCTCCACGCTCGGCGCGCCGTCCCGCTCGACCACCACGGCCGGCTTGCCGGAGGCCTTGACGGCGTGCGGCCAGCGCTCCGCCGAGCCCGGCAGCGCCACCCACGTCCGCGCGAACGTGCGGAAGCGCTGCTCGAAGTGGCCGCCCTTGGGGCCGAGGACGAGCTCCAGCCGCGACGGCCACGCGCAGCGTGGGGTGGCCTCCGCCTCGGCCGGTGGGCAGCGCTCGGCCTCGTGACCGTGCATGACCCAGCCGATCCACGGCGTGAGCGCGGCGGGCACGTCCGGCGCGGGCTCGGTCGGGGGCCTCGGTCGCGCCGAGGCGATCGAGCCTCCGAGCGCGGAGACCAGCATCGCGACGGTGCAGGCCGCCTGGCGGCGGGTTCCTCTGGTGCTCATGTGCCCTCCCGTTCCATGACCACGACGCCCGCCAGTGGCTGCTCGGCTTGCCGGCGACCCGCGCTTTTCGCCCTCGTGATCTACAGGGCTTACGCACCATCCCACCCTGGCGCACCCCTTGCTCCAGGGGTGGACATGGAGCCGCTTCGCGAGTCGTTCGTTTCGCGCCACCGCAACCAGACGCTGCTCGTTTTCGCCGTTGCGCTGGTGGCGTCGATCTATCTGCGCATCCACGGCCTCGAGCAGGCCGAGGCCGCCGGACCCGTGGCCGACGACGTCGCCTTGCTCGAGCTCCGCTAGCTCCTGCCCGCGCGCGACTACGCCGGCGGCGGCGTGACCGGCGGGTGCCCCTTGGCCATGTCCGCCATCGC
Organism: Myxococcales bacterium; assembly: GCA_023248855.1. Lineage (GTDB taxonomy): Bacteria > Myxococcota_A > Polyangia > JAHFDS01 > JAHFDS01 > JAHFDS01. The sequence continues at coordinate 28,951 of JAHFDS010000038.1, read as the reverse complement.
CTTCTTGGCGCGCTTCTTCATCTCGGCCGGCGCCACGTCCTCGAGGTGCTCGCCAAAGGCCCAGCTGTAGCCGAACGGGTCCTTGAGCTTGCCGAAGCGGTCGCCCCAGAACATGTTGGCGAGCGGCATCTCGAGCGAGAACCCCGCCTTCTGCGCCTTCTTGAACAGCGCGTCGATCTTCTCGCTATAGACCATGACGTTCATCGAGCTCGGGCGCTCGGCCGACGGCGCCGGCGGGCTCATGCCCGGGAACTCGTCGGACATCATGACGATGGCGTTTCCGATCTGGATCTCGCAGTGCATGATGCTTCCGCTCGGGCCCGCCATCTTGGTCAGCACCTTGGCGCCGAGGGCCTTCTGGTAGCACTTGATCGCCTCGGCGCAGTTCTTCTGCACCATGTACGGAGTGATGCTGGTGTAGCCCTTCGGGATCGGTTTCGCCTTGCGCGCCATCTCAGCCCTCCTCGTGAGTCGGTGCGGCCCCGCCCGCGGCAGACGTCCTGCCTTCGGGCGAGCCGGGGTTCGCAGGATAGCTTCTTGGCCGGAGGAACAGGAGGCGTTTAGGGCTCTATCGTCTATCGGATCGTGATGGTGCCGATGAGGGCGCGATCGGCGCCGTCCTGCGCGCCCGAGGTCACTTTGAGCCGGCGTTCCCCGGCGAAGAAGCCCCCGTAGATCGTGTAGACGCCGGGCGTGGTGGTCATGAGCGGAATGTCGACGTCGTACGGATCCGAGACGAAGCGCCCCGGCGTCCAGTACGTGGTCGGGTAACGGCCGCCCAGGGGATCATGATCGCCGAGCACGCGTGCCGCCGGGCTGTCGAGGTGCAGGAAGATCTTGAACGTGCCGCCCACCGGCGCCTTGACGTGGAAGTGGAGCGTCAGCGGGATCTTGCCCTCGCGCGCGCGCGACGCTTCGGCGGGCACGTCCACGCCGATGAGCTCGACCTTGTCCTCGAAGTTGATCGCCAGCTTCTTGCCCGGGCTCGGCGCCGTCCTGGAGACGAATCTCCGCAGGGGATTCTCGTCGGGCACCTCCGCGCTCGACAGCAAGAGGAAGCGCGAGCTCGAGGCGTCGGCGACCCGGTAGTCGAGCCCGCGCTGTGCCAGCGCCTGGTCGATCGCGGCCAGCTGCTCGGAGGGCGCGAGCACGTAGGCGGGCCCCTTCTTGAGGAAGTCGGCCAGCGCGTCCGGCCCCGAGAGCGCGGGGAGCTGGCCGCCCGCGTAGTACTGCACGCCGTGGCCGCTCACGTAGTAGCCGCCGAGCGGCTCGCCGTGGGTCGCGAGGGCGTGGTAGCGATCGAAGATCGACTTGAACGACAGGTGCTTCGAGAGCGCAGGCGTCGCGCCCTGGGCGAGGAACACGGCGCTCGCCAGCGCCGTCGCGAGGACGGCCAGCATCGCCGGCTTGCGCAGCCGTGGCAGCGCGCACAGGGCCCCGATGGCTGCGGAGAAGGCCAGGCCCAGGCCCAGCAGCACTGGCCCATAGCGGAGCTCGATCGGCCACTTCACGGTCTCGCCGGCATGCACGGCGACGATGCTCTCGGGCTCGAGGAACGCGTCCCGGGCCAGGAGCGCCGTGCCCGCCGCGAGCGCGAGCCCGAGCGCCACGCGCGGCTCGCTCGACGCGAGCTCGTCGAGGAACAGACCCATCGCGAGCGCCGGCGCGGCCAGCGTCGCGTAGCCGAGGTCGACCGCCAGATCCGCCTGCATGGAGGCGGCCAGGAGCCCCAGGGCCGCGGCGGTGAGCACGAAGAGCTTGGCGCCGCGTCGCGGATCGTCCCTCGGAGCGAGCGCCGCCCAGCCGAGCGCGAAGGGCGCCACGGCCGAGCAGGGGTAGAGGCCAAAGCCCGCCGCGCGTGCCACCTGGTCGAACGAGACCGAGCTCGAGGCATGCGCCACGCCGCCCAGAAACGGGCTCCACTGCCCCGCCGAAAAGCCAGACAAGGCCGTCCCCGCGACCCCGAGCGCCGCCACCAGCGCCGCGTAGCCGCAAAGGCGGCCGACGAGATCCTCCGCGTCTGGCGGGCAGAGCAGGCTCGCGGCGGCGAGCGCGCCGAGCGGGACCCCGACGCCGCATAGAAGGCCCCCCGACAGGTAGCCCAGGCCAAGGCCCACGAGGCCGAGCGCGAACGCGAGGCCGCGGCGAGACGCCTCCGGCGCGAAGCGGGCGCGGGCGAGCGCGCCGAGCGCGATGGCGAGTGAGGCCGCGAGGGCCGAGGGGCCGAGCAGCTGCCGCGACGACTGCAGGTAGAGCGGCGCGCACAGGAGGGCGCCCGCGCCGAAGAGGGCCGCCCGGCGGCCGCGCAGCCCCTCGAGCGCCCAGGCGAGCACGGCCGCCCCGAGCACGCCGAACAGCAGGATGGGCAGCCGCGCGCCGAGCTCGCTCGTGCCGAAGAGCTTGATGCCGATCGCCGGCAGCACGAGCGGCAGGGGCGGGCGGCGCGGGTACAGCTGGTTCAGCGCGGCGTTCGGCTGCACGACGTCCGGGGCGATGAGCAGCTTGGTCAGCGACTGGTGCTCGGCGAGCTCGCGCGCGGGCTCGGCGTTCCTGATCTCGGTCGGGTCCCAAAGACCAAAGCGACCGAGGCCCGGGACGAACAGGACGAGCGCCAAGAGCGCGACCAGGGCGAAACCGGGGATCTTCTGCAGCGCGGGCAAGGCGCGCGGAGATTATTCCAAAAGGTGATCCGAGCGCTACCCAGCCAGGGCGCGAGTCAGAAGCGCGGTCTCGCCGTGCTCGAGCAGGTGCACGCGCGACTCGAGGCCGCGCTCGGCCAGCACCGCCGAGAGCCAGGTCCGCGGCTCGTCCAGCGGCTCGTGCGAGAGGCGGAACGAGCCGTAGCGCACGGGCAGGAACGAGCGCGCGCCAGTGTCCTCGAAGGCGTGCACCGCGTCGAGCGGGGACATGTGATCCTTGCGGAAGGGCGCGGGCGCGTAGCCGCCGATGGGCAGGATCGCGATCTCGGGCTTGAAGCGGTGCCCCACCTCGGAGAAGCCGGAGAAATACGCGGTGTCGCCGGCGTAGTACACGGTCGGCCCCTCGCCCCTTAGGACATAGCCGCCGTAGCCGCGGCCCTTGGTCTCGCCGGGACGGCGGGCGCCGAAGTGGCGCGCGGGCACGAGCGTCGCCCGCACCTTGCCGTGGTCGTGGGTCTCGCCGACGTCGAGCTCCACGACGCGGCCGAAGCCCAGGTTGGCCACGAGGTCGGCGCAGCGTGCCGGCACGACGACCGTGGTGCCGGGACCCGCGAGCTGCGCCAGGGTCGCCGGATGCAGGTGATCGCGGTGCGCGTGCGAGATGAGGACGAGGTCCACGGGGCGCAGGGTTTGGGCGTCGAATCCGGGTGCGACGGCGCGGCGTGCCGCCAGCACCCACCTGCCGAGGTGCGGGTCGGTGACGCACGAGACGCCCCGGTACGCGATGCGCACGGTCGCGTGGCCGATCCACGTCAGCGCGACGCTGCCGTCGGGCACCTCCGCAGGCGGCGGCGGGTGCGGCGCCGGCGACCTCGGGCTACGCAGAAGGCCAAAGGCCCAGGAGCCGAGGAAGCTGGCCAGGCGTAACGGTCTCCTGGCGTGCGCGCGCTCGAGGGCCGCCGCGCGTTCGAGCCGCTGGTGCGCCTCGTCGTCGTCACGAAGCATGGGACGCAAGCGTAGCCGATGGGCGCGGGCTATGCTGGCTCCATGAGCGAGGTCGCGCGCCGCCTCCATCACTACACCTACGAGGACTACCGCGTTCTCGAGGAGCACAGCCCGGTCAAGCACGAGTTCCTCGACGGCGAGATCTACGCGATGGCGGGCGGCACGCCGGAGCACGCCGCGCTCGCGATGGCGGTGGCGGCCGTTCTCGGCAAGCAGCTGCCGGGTGGCTGCCGCCTCTTCAGCTCGGATCTCCGCGTGCGCGTCCTTCAGACGACGTTGACCACCTACCCGGACCTCACGGTCGTTTGCGGAGCGATCGCCCGCGATGCCGTCGATCGCCTCTCGGTCACCAACCCGACCCTCCTCGTCGAGATCACGAGCGACAGCAGCGAGGACTACGATCGAGGGGACAAGCAGACGCACTTTCTCCGCATCACAACGCTGCGAGCCTATGTGGTGGTGTCGCACCGCGAGCCGCGCCTCGACCTCTGGTCACGCGGCGACGATGGCACCTGGTCCCATTCCACCGCGGCCGCCGGGGAGGTGATCGAGGTCGCCACACCGCGCTGCACGCTGTCGGTGGACGAGGTTTTCCGGGGGATCCTGCCGTCGTTGTGATGGCGGTCGCCCATCGCAGCTGATCCCCTTCGTACCGCGGAAAAGTGCGCTATAAGGCCCGCGTGGATGTCTCGACCGATGCGCCGGTCGCCCTCGTCGGCGGGGGCCTGACCGGGATCTCCGCCGCGCTGCACCTCGGCACTCGTGGCATCCCTTGGCGCCTGTTCGAGAAGCGCGAGCGCCTGGGCGGCCACGCGCGCACCGACGTCCGCGACGGGTTTCACTTCGACCAGACCGGCCACTGGCTGCACCTGCGCGACGACGGGGTCAAGCGCCTGGTGAACGAGGCGCTACCGGGCCAGCTCCAGCCGGTGGCGCGAAAGAGCCGCATCTTCTCGCATGGCGTGCTCACGCGATACCCGTTCCAGGCGAACCTGCATGGCCTTCCGCCCGACGTGATCAAAGAGTGCCTGCTCGGCTACCTCGCGCGGCCGGCGGACCTCGCGCCGGTGACGTTCGAGGACTTCTGCCTGCGCCACTTCGGGGAGGGTATCTCCCGGCACTTCATGATCCCGTACAACGCGCGCCTGTGGGGCGTGCACCCGCGCGAGATCACCGCCGAGTGGTGCCAGCGCTTCGTGCCCATCCCGAAGCTCGAGGACGTCGTCGCCGGCGCGGTCGGCGCGAGCCCGCCCGAGCTCGGCTACAACGTCTCCTTTCTCTACCCGAAGACGGGTGGCATCGAGACCCTCACCCGGGCGCTCGCGACACGCCTGTCCGGCGGCCAGGTCGCGGTCGGCGTCGACCCGGAGCGCATCGACCTCGGCCAGCGCACGATGCAGGTCGGCGGCGAGACGGTGCGCTTTTCGGCCCTCGTGGCGTCGTTGCCCTTGCCCGAGCTGCTCCGCCGCATCGTCGATCTGCCAGCAGAGCTCGAGAAGGCCGGAAGTCAGCTGCGCTGCACCGCCGTGCGCTACCTCAACGTCGCCCTCAAGACGCCACCCGCGATGGAGCATCACTGGCTCTACGTGCCGGAGGAGCGCTACCCGTTCTACCGGGTCGGCTGCTACACGAACGCCGCGCCCGGCTCTGCCCCCGCGGGCCGCGGCTCGCTCTACGTCGAGCTCGCCGACCGCTCGGCCACCGAGGCGGCGGTCCTGCCGGACGTGATCGCGGGCCTTGCCGCCGCGGGCGTCATCACCGGGCCCGAGCACGTCCTGTTCTCGGAGCTACGCGAGATCGAATATGCGTATGTCGTGTTCGACCATGCCTACTACGGGGCGACGAGCACGATCCTGCCCTGGCTCGAGGCGCGCGGGATCTACCCGCGCGGCCGCTACGGCTCGTGGACCTACAACGGCATGGAAGACTGCATCCTTGCGGGTCGGGACGTCGCCGAGACGATCGCGCGCGCCGGCACGGGGACACCGTGACCGCGCCGCCGTCCCCGCAGCTCTCGGTCGTCATCCCGATCTACAACGAGGAGGCGATCCTGCACTCGGCGGTGGTGGACCTGGTCGATCGACTCTCCGAGCTCGACCGGCACTGGGAGATCCTGCTGGCCGAGAACGGCTCGACCGACGGCACCGTCGCGATCGCCGAGGAGCTGCGCGCGAAGTACGCGCCGCTCGAGCTTCTGCGCCTCGGTGAGCCGAACTATGGCAAGGCGCTGCGCGCGGGCATCCTCGCCGCACGCGCGCCGATCGTGTTCTGTGACGAGATCGACCTGTGTGACGTGCGCTTCTACAAGGCGGCGTTGCCGCTGCTCGAGGGCGGTGGGGCGGACCTGGTGGTCGGCTCGAAGGCGATGGCGGGCGCGCGCGATCGTCGGCCCGCGGTGCGTCGCCTCGGCACGCACGTGCTAAACGGCATGCTGCGCGCAGCCGTCGGCTACCGCGGCACCGACACGCATGGCCTCAAGGCTTTCCGACGCGATGCGCTGGTCGGCACGGCGGAGCGCTGCAAGGTCGACCGGGATCTGTTCGCGAGCGAGTTCGTGATCCGGGCCTACCGCGAGGGAAAGCGCGTGGTCGAGATCCCGGTCGAGGTACTCGAGAAGCGCACGCCCTCGATCAACCTCGTGCGGCGCGTGCCGAACGTCATGCGCAACCTGGCGCGGTTGGCCTGGCTCTTCCACATCGAGGATCGCTCATGACGCGGTCCGGAAAGCGCCTCGCCGCCATCTCGGTCGATCTCGACCCTGTGCGCTGCTACTACGAGATCCACGGGCTGCCGGCGCCGCCCCCGCCGCTCGGCGACCTCGTGATCCGCCGCGCCGCGCCGCGATTCGAGAAGCTCTTCGCCCAGCGCGGCATCGTCGCCACCTTCTTCGTCGTGGGTGCCGACCTCTCGTCTGCCGCGTGCCGGGACGCGGTCTCGGAGCTCGCGCGAGCCGGCCACGAGATCGGCAACCACTCGCAGCAGCACCTCTATGATCTGCAGCGCCGTGACGACGCCACCCTCCACGACGAGGTGGCGACCGCGCACGCGCGCATCAGCGAGCTCACCGGGCGTTCCCCGGTCGGCTTTCGCGCGCCCGGCTACGGCCTCGGACCCAGGCTCCTCGCGGTCCTCGAGAGTCACGGCTATCGCTACGACTCGTCCGTGTTCCCCTCGGGCCCGTATTACGCCGCGAAGCTCGCCGTGATGAGCGCGCGCGCGCTCGGCGGCGAGCCCTCGGGCGCCTTCGTGGGCGACCCACGTGGCCTGCTCGCGCCGGCGGACCCCTACCGGCCGCGTTCGGGTGCGCCCTGGCGGCGTGGCCAGTCGTCCGTGGTCGAGCTTCCCGTCGCGGTGACCCCGAGCCTGCGTCTGCCTGCGATCGGGACGCTGCTCGTCACGGCGCCGCAGGCGATCCGCGCGCGGGTCCTCGAATCCATGCGGAAACGCGAATTCTTCAACCTCGAGCTCCACGGCATCGATCTGTGCGACGCCGAGGCCGATGGCCTGCCGACCGACCTCGTCGCCCGTCAGCCCGATCTGCGCCGGCCGCTCAAGGACAAGGTCCGCACGCTGGCCGCCACGCTCGAACGCCTCTCGGCCGAGTACGACTTCGTGCCGCTCGCCGAGGTGGCCCTGCGCTTTCAGCGCGAAGGCCATGTTTGAGGTCGAGGGCTGACCCTCCCCCGCCAGATCACCTGGGCGGCGCGCTCTTGCGGGGGGTCGGCGGCACGAGCGGCAGCTCGACCCGGAACCGCGCCCCGCGCCCTTCCTGCCCGACGTTTTCGACCACGATCGACCCCCCGTGCGCACGCGCGATGCTCTCGGAGATCGCGAGGCCGAGCCCCGTGCCCTCCCCGACCTCCTTGGTCGTGAAGAAGGGGTCGAACACCTGCCCCAGGATGGCTTCCGGGATCCCGGGGCCGCTGTCCGTGACCTCGATCGTGATCCGCCGGCCCTCCTCGGTGAGGCCCACCTCGAGCCAGATGTCTCCCTCGCCTGCGATCGCCTGCGCCGCGTTGTCGAGCAGGTTCATCACGACCTGGTTGACCTGCCCGGCGTGGCACACGATGCGCGGCAGGCCGGGCTCGTACTGGCGGTGCAGCACGATGCGGTCGCGAAACAGCGGCGAAGCCAGGTGCACGGTCGCCTCGAGGCCGGCCACGAGGTCGGTCTCTTGCATCTCCGAGTTCACCGGCGACGCGCGCGAGAACACCTTGAGGTCACGCACGATGGCCGCCGTGCGCTCGGCCCCCATGCGGATCGATCGCAGGAGCTTGACCGCGTCGCCGCGCACGAAGTCGTAGTCCATGCGCTCCTTGTGCTGCGCGATCTCGCGCCGCGCCCCCTCGGGCAGCTCGCCGCCCAGCCGGTCGTAGAGGTCCACCAGGCCAAACAGCTGCTCGAGGTACTGGCCCAGGAACTCCACGTTGCCATAGACGAAGTTGATGGGGTTGTTGAGCTCGTGGGCGACGCCGGCCACCAGGCGCCCGAGCGAGGACATCTTCTCGGTGTGGATGAGCTGCGCCTGCGCGCGCTTGAGCTCTGCGTTGGCGCGGCGCAGCGCCTCGGTGCGGTCGGTGACGGTCTCCTCGAGCCGCTCCTTGGCGCCGCGCTCGCGATCGAGCAGCACCTTGTACTTGGTCTGGATGCGCGCGTCCGCGGTGACGTCGCGATAGGTCTCGACGAAGACGTCCTCGGTGATGGGTGTCGCGGTCACGATGAGCACGAGCGCCTCGCCGTCCGAGCGACGCGCGCGGATCTCGTCCATGCGCACCGCCCGGCCGGTGGCCATCGCGCGCTCGACCAGACACGCGGTCTGGCACACCTCGATCGGAAAGCACCCGTAGCACGCACGCCCCGATGAGACGATGCGTCGCTGGTCGCGCGGCCGCAGCCCTGCGTAGTGCTCGTACGCCTGGTTGTAGTAGAGAACGCGCCGCTCTCGGTCGAGCGCCACGGCCGCGTCGACGCTGCCTTCGAGCAGGCGCCGCACGTGCTCCGGCACCTCGGCCCTGCTCGGCGGCGCTTCCTTGCTCACGCCCCGCCAGAAAACGTCACAGCGCGTTACGTCTCGAGCAGGAAGGCCAGGTATCGCTCGGGGATGTCGTCGAACTCGAGCGCACAGTCTGGCTTCCCGCACCGGAACTCCGGCACGTGCGAGATGTTGCGGTCAGGGAAGTGCGTCTGCACCTCGAGGAGCTTTTCCTCCTCCTTGTTGCAGACGTCGCACACGTACGGCGCGTAGAACGAGCGGATCTTCGCCGGCCCGCGGAAGTTGTAGATCATGTTGAGCTGCGTGACGATCGCCGGCGAGCAGTTGGTGAAGACGAGGTCGGTCACGCCCGGCAGGTCCCGCACGAAGTTCACCCACTCGCGCACCCCGCACGAGTTGATGCGCCGCACCTCGGCCAGGTTGAACACCACGCTGCCCTTGAGGCGCCGCTTGAGCTCGGCAAAGTCTGCGTTCTCCTCGATGTCCCCGACGAACTCGACGGTGGTGAAGCCAGCGCGCTCCTTGATGCGCCAGGTCAACGCACCGGTCTGCGACTCGTTGCCCGTTCCCTCCCTGGTCGCGCTCATGCTACAGGCCCTCGATCTTCGGCTGCAGGAAGTACCGCGCGACGTCGAGCTGCGCGGGCGCCGGCGCGTCGAGCACCAGGGCCTCCGAGCTGGAGATCTTCACGGGATCCGGATCCGCCATCACGGGTTTCTTCACCTTCGGGGACATCTGACCAGCAAGCGACCGGTATGCCTCGGCTCCGGACGCCTTCCACCCGTCGAGCGCCCCTCCTGCCCCGTAGCTTAGCACCGCTTTCGACACGGTGGACACCGTAGCCTCCGGGACCCCCGCCTTGGCCTGGACGAAGGCCGGTAGCGGCACCGACCCCGCGTCGAACACCTTGTTCAGGCCCTTGGCCTTGGCCACCGGCACGCACACCGCGTCGGCCTTGCCGAGGGCCACCGTCTGCACTGCAGAGGGCACGTCGGGCGCGGACTGCGGCTTTCCCGCGAAGAACTTGCTGACGTTGACCACGCTGTCGAGCAGGCCGTGCTCCACGAACGCGAGGTCCTTGCGCCCGGCCGACACGTAGGCGAGCCGCTTACCCGACAGGTCCGCCGCGCGCCGCGCCCCGCTCGAGGGGCTGGCGAACAGCGCCCACGGCAGCGACGTCTTGCCGCCCGAGGTCGCCTGCGCGATCACCCGTGGGAATGACTGCTCCGCGACCAGCAGCGCATCGACGATCGCGAAGTGGATGTCGCCCTTCTTGAGCGCGGCCTCGAAGTCACCGAGGCGGTTGTAGGCCTTGCCCTCCGACGGCACGCCCGCGACCGACCCGATGTGCTGCGCGAGCCGTTGCACGTACTGGTAGCGCGCGTCACCGCTGTCGAACGGCGCCGTGGGCGCGTAGATGGCGATCACGAGCTTCTGCCCGGCGGCGGCCGGTGGCGTGGCCGGCTGCGCCGCCGCCACCGCGGGCGCGAGCGAAAGCAGCGCCGCCCAGAGCCGAGGAGAGGTCATTCGAGAGCTCATGGCGCGCCTCCGGCGGCACCGCCGCCCGTCCCGAGGAACCGTTCGGTCACGTCGATCCACCCGCGCACCTTGGCCAGGCGCGATCCAGAGCGCCGCCACAGGTCGAGCGCGCCCTTGGTGTTGCCCTGCCGCTCGAGGATGAGCCCCAGGTTCACGGACGCCTCGCGGGGGTTGTTGCCCAGCTTCTCGAGCGCGCCCTTGGCCCCCGAGACGTCGCCACCCGCGAGCTCGATGACCGCGAGGTTGTGCTTGAGCTCGCGCAGCCGGCCCTCGTCCTTGGCGCCCACCTTGCCCGCCTGCTTGAGGCTGGCGTCGGCCTTGCGCGTCTCCCCGCGGTCGTACTGCTCGACCGCCAGGCGGATGTACGCCGCCTGCAGCACCTCCTTCATGCTCTGGCCGACCTTGCCGCTGGCCTTGCCCGAGAGCTTCTTGAATGTCTCGATGGCCTTCTCGAGGCCAGTCGTGCGCCCCTCTCGGTACAGCGCGTAGGCTTCCCAGAACTCGGCGCCGAGCTTGTCGTAGGGCGCCTTGAACTTGCAGCCACCGCCCTTGCGCGCGGCTTCGAGCTCCTCGAGCGCGCTCTGCGCCTTGCCGAGGTCGAGGTGCGCGAGCGCCAGGCCGCACGTGACCCCCGCCTTCTCGTTGGCGGCCAAGGCGTCCATGCTCACCACCTGCTCGAGGTCGGCGGCGACCTGCTCGGGCGTACGGTTCGCGAGCTTGCTCCGCGCGAGGAAGGCGATCGACAGGTTCCGGCTCGCCGCCAGGCGCAGCTTGTCGTCGCCCTCGGCCGCGAGCCGCCCCTGCTCGAGCGTCTTGACGGCTTCCTCGATCTGTCCGCCGGCGAGCTGGAGCGGCCCGAGCTCGACCAGGATCTCCGCCAGCGCTGGCCCGGGCGTGGCCGAGGCGCGCTGGACGGCGTCGCGCGCGGTCGAAAGGGCCGCGATCGCCTCGGCCGTCTTGCCCATCATGAGGTGCGCCCGCGCCAGGAGGAGATTCGAGTCGCGGTCGCGCTGCCCGGTGGCTTGCTGCCAGGCCTGCAGCGGCTCGAGGGCCTTTTCGGCCTTCTTGCGGAGCAGGTACAGGACGCCGAGGTTGCGGTTCGCGGTGACCGACTTGCCGTCGATCTGGCGCGCGCGCACGAGGAACTTCTCGGCGTCCTCGAGCTTGCCCTTCTGACCTGACCCCACGCCGAGCGAGAGCAGCTGGTTGACCAGGCCCTGCTTGAGCTCGGCGTTCTTCGGGTCGAGCTTGGTCGCTTCTTCCAGCATCCCCACGCCCTCGAGCCCGCGGCTCGCGCCGATGTACGCAAAGCCCAGCATCGCGCGGACCTTGGCGCGCTCTTCGGGCTTTTCGGTGAACTTCCTGTCCACGGCGCCCACGAGCGGCTCGAGCAGCGTCACCGCCTTCTTCGGCTGCTTCTGCAGGACGTACAGCTGCGCCAGGCGCGTCGGTACCGCGACGTCGTCGGGCGCCATCCGCCGCGCTTCCTCCAGCTCCGAGGCGGCGTCCACGAGCTTCTTCGACGCCATCAGCACCTCCGCGCGCAGGAGGCGCACCTCGAGCGAGTCGGGGGCGAGCTGCTTGGCCGTCGCGAGCTCGCGCAGGGCATCGAGGTGCTTCTTCTGGCGCGCGTACACGTCCGCCAGCAAGAGGTACGCCTTCGGGTCCTTGGGCTTGATGACCTTGTACTGCTCCGCGATGCGCTGCGCATCCCCGGCCCGCGGGGGGCTGATCTCGAGGTAGCAACCGGCGAGGGCCTTGAGCACCTGGGGCGACTTGAGCTTGACGAGCGGCTCGAGGCGAGGGATCGCGCCCCGGCAGTCGCCCTTGAGCGCCATCGCCTGTCCGGCGCAGATGTTGCCGATGCTCTTTTCCTTCTCGCTGCCGCCCATCCGCGCGAGGTCGTCGCAGGCCCTGAGCATCGAGGGATAATCCTTGAGCGCCAGGTACGCATAGCCCTGGCTCTGCAGCGATTCGCCGTCGAGCACCTTGTACTCGTCGGGGCGGCTCTTGCGGAAGTCCACGCACGCTTGCGCGGACTTCGCCGAGTACGACGGATCGTGCACGTAGTACCGGCACAGGTACCGGTAGCCGAGCCAGGCCTGCGCGGGGCTGCCTTGCGCGGTGCGCTCGAGCAACGGCAGCGCGTCCTGCCACGCGGCGCCGCCGATCTTCTTGTCGGCGGCCTCGTAGATCGCCACTCCCTGCATCACCGCCAGGTCGGCGTTGTTCTTGCCTTGCTCGGCCGACGCCTTGGCCTCCTGGTGCGCCTCCGCGACCTTGCCCTGGGCGATCAGCAGCGTGATGAGCAGGCGCCTGGCGTCGTACATGGTCGGATCGGCCGCGAGCGCCTCGCGGCACGCCGCCTCGGCCTTGCCGAACTCCTTGGTGTCGAGCGCCGCCTTGCAGGCGTCCGTCTGCTGCTGTGCACCGCTCCCACCGCCGCGCTGCGCCTCGGCCCGCCCCACAAGGACCCCGAGCGCCAGCACGCCCACGCCGAAAGACAGCCACCCTCGTTGCGTCATGCCCACCTCACCTCGGCCCTACTCGAAGATCCGTGCGAGCACCATCGTGATGTCGTCCTTGCGGGGCACCTCGCCGAAGAAGGTGTTCGCCGACTGCACGACGCTCTCACGCATCTCGGCCGGATCCAGCGTCGACGCCTTGCGGATGGCGGATCGGAAGCGCTTCTCGCCGTACTCCTCGCCCTTGTCGTTCTCGCACTCGACGATGCCGTCCGTGTACCAGACCAGGACGTCCCCCTTCTGCAGGTCCATCTGCTTGGCCTGGTACTTCGACTCCACCATGTCGCCCAGGCGATTGCCGCGCGTCATGAGGATGCCGAACTCGCCCTTGCTGTCGACCTCGCGGTACAGGTACGGAAAGTTGTGGCCGGCGTTGGCGTACGTGATCGTGCGCAGCTTCGGGTCGATGATCGACGCGAAGCAGGTCATCACGAACTTGCGCTTCGCGCTCTCGTAGATCGCGCGGTTCAAGATCTCGAGCAGGTACGTCACCGTGAGCGTGTCGTTGGTCATCGCGCGCACGGTGTCGCAGGACGCCTTGGCCGCCGCGGTGATCATGGCGCTCGGCACGCCGTGCCCGGTCACGTCGGCGATGATGACGAGGAGCTTGCCCTCGGACAGCTCGTGGAAGGTCCACCAGTCTCCGCCGCACTGGGTCGCCGGCTGGAAATAGCCCGCGAGCTTGACGAAGCCCTTGTCGATGGTGTCCGACGACGGCACGAGCGCGTCCTGGATCTGCCGGGCGACCTCCAGCTCCTTCTCGATGGTCGCTTTCTCGGCGGTGTCGCGCAGGAGCACCACGAGCCGGTCGGCCATGTAGTTGAAGTTCTCGCCGAGCAGGCCGATCTCGTCCGAGGACATCACCTCCACGCGGGTGTCGAGGTCGCCGCGCGCGATCTGGTCGGCGCGCTGCGCGAGCAGCTTGATCGGCTTGGCGATGCGCAGGCCTTGCAGCACCGCGACCAGCGTGCCGACCAGCACGAACAGGAGGCCGATCAGGATCGTGCGCGTGATCGCGCCGTTGTACTGGGCCTCCTTCTTCTTCTTGTTGTTCGCGAGCTCCTCGTCGAGAAACTTGAGCGAGTAGCCGACCGCGATGTAGCCGACGACCTTCGACTCCTGCGAGATCGGCCGGCCGACCAGCAGCACGTCCTCGCCCCCGAGCTTGAGGCGATCCTTGACCACCTCGTTCGACTGGCCCTTGACCGTCTGCCAGGCCGCGTCCGTCAGCTTCTGCTGGTTCTTGGCCACGTCGGAGTGCGCGTAGACCGTGCCCTCGGGGTCGGCCACGAACACGAACGACACCTTGTTCGACGACTTCGCGATGCGGGGCACGACCTCCTGCAGCGAGGTGAACTCGTTGTCGCGCACGGCGCGGGCCACCGAGCTCTCGAGCGTCGACGCGACGAGCTTGCCGGAATCGGTCAGTCCCTTCTCGGTCTGGTCCTGCAGCTGCTTGGCGGTGTCGTCGAAGACGGACCCCAGGCTGATGATGTTCGCCACGCCGAAGAAGCCGACGACGATCACCGTCACCAGCGTCGACGCCAGAATCATCTTCATGCTGATCGAGGGCCCGCGTCGTTTCTCCATGGCTCCCCTGGGCGGCTCCTAGGTCCTCGGACGGCCTTGGGCCGCCCGCTCTCGGGACCCAGCCGGGTCCCTCCGGAGGCTCTGCAAGCCTCTCCGGATCGACTCATTGTAAGGAGCGAGCGCGCGTGGGGTCAACCTCGCTGGCCTTCGGCCCTAGGGCGTCCCGGCTTGGCCGCCAGCCTTCCGCGGAGGTAAGCTCCCCGTCGATGGACGCCCTTTCCGCCTTCCTCGAGCGCTTCAAGCCGCTCGCCGATGTGTTCATGGACAGCTACTTCGTCGTGGACGCGCAGCGGAACATCGTGGAGTTCAACCGCGCCTTCTTCTCCATGCTGCCGCGCCAGGTCGCGCGCGGTCTCAAGGGCAAGAAGTGCTACGAGGTGCTCGAGCTCGAGATCTGCAAGGAGCGCTGCATCGCCGAGCAGTGCTGGCGCGACAAGCGCCACGTCCGCCTCGACGAGATCAACGGCCGCATCGCCACGGCCGAGCAACCGGTCCGCTTCATCCTGTCGGCCATCCCGATCCTCGACGAGGCGGGCAATCCGGTGGGGGCCCTCGAGATCCAGCGCAACGTGACCGACGAGGCAATGGTGCAGGTCAAGTACCAGGAGATGCTCGAGAGCGAGGCCCGGGAGCGCGAGCGCCTGGCCGCGCAGATCCGGACGCGCACCCGCGAGCTGCTCGAGACCAACCAGTCCCTGCTGCGCGCGCAGAAGGAGCTCCTGGCCTACAAGAAGGGCTTGATGCTGTGATGTTTGTGGGGGAGGAGAAGCCCTCCCCCACGCCGGCCCGCCCCCGGGCGGGCCGCCCCCTCCCCGCCGTCGATGACGGCGTCGACAGCCGGGGAGAGGTGCCGGCGCCGCCTCCAAACGATCGGGAGGGGGCTCGCGCCCCTGCCGCTCGCTCCGCGACACTGGCGGCCTCAGAAGGCCGCTTCGCTGTGGGTTCGGGCTAGGCTCCTCGGGCGAGGCGAGCGGAGCGAGCATACAAGGGCGAGCGAAGCGAAGACGCAGGGCGGGGGGCCCGACGCGGCTCTGCCGCGGCGGGGGAGGGGCGGCGCGCCCCTCCTGGTGGCCGCCTTCCGAGGCGGCCACTCGTCTACTAGGCGAGGCGGGAGATCTCGGAGGCGCGGTCGATCGAGGACGCCTTGGAGGATGACGTCCCGAACACCGCGTAGACGAGCAGGCCGATCGCGACGACCAGCAGGCCCACGATGACGTAGACCGCCATCGACTTCTGGGCCTGCCCTCCCATCGGCCGATTCGGATCGTTGACCACGGCGACCGGCAGGGCTCCCGTGCTGCCACCCTTGGTCCCGCCGCCGGTGAATCCGGTGCGGGTCGAGCCGCCCCCGAAGGCCGCGCCCGGATTCGAGCTCGACGTGCGCCCGCTCGGGAGCGACGGCACGCTGGGCAGCGACGCCTGGGTCGACACCCCGGTGGTCGGCGGGCCGCCCGTGGACGAGCCGACGCGTGAGCGGATCTTGCGCTCGCCGTCCTGGCCACCCGGGTTCGTGAACTCGACGATGAGCGAGTGCAGCTTCGGGTCCTGCGGGACTTTCTTGGCCGAGTTGACGAAGGCGAAGTAGGACTCCTCCATGTCGTCGAAGTCCATGACGCCGTCGCACTCGTCGCACCGGCAGAGCGGCGCCTTCGGCGGGTTCTGCCCGTGCATCTCGACGGTCTCGACCAGCAGCACCTTCTCGAGATCGCACTGCGGACAGAAGTAGGGGGCGTAGAACGACTTGACGACCCCGGCGCCGGTGAAGTTGTTGACGAGGTTGATCTGGGCGACGATCGCCGGTGAGCACTCGACCATGACGATCTTCGCGCTGTTCTTCTCGAGGCGCGTCAGCCAGTTGACCCAGTCGCGGACGCCGCACGAGTTGATGCGCTCGATCTCTCCGAGCCCGATGACGACGGTGGTCCCGCCCGGGATCTGTTCGACCAGCTCGCCAAGCTCGTTGTCCTCGTCGATGACGCCGGACAGCTTGACGAACGTGACGTCGTCCTTCTGGTTGATAGAAGCTGAGAACTTCTGGTTCATGGGGTCCGTTCCGTGCCGGTCACCTGTCGCACCACCTCGCGAGACGCATCGAGCACGCCGATGTTAGTCCGCACTTCCGGGCGGTGTCCAGCTAAGAGCCCTTCGCCCCTCACCGGGACGCTAGGCACGGGGGGGCTCCACGAGCGCCACGCGCAAGCGGTGGTACCCGTCCGAGAGGTAGTAGCGCACCAGGTCCGAGCCACCTGGCACCGCCCCCAGCGCCACGGCGCTGCCCTCGCCCATCCGGCCGTCTCCCGGCCCGATGGCCGCGAGCTCGCCGCCGCCGAGGCGCACCAGCACCCGCGCCCCCGCGGCCACGTCGTCGCAGGCCGCGAGGCCCGCGCGATCGGCGGTCAGGGCCAGCGCGGCGGTCAGGCGCTCCGCATCGATGGGCGGCGCCGCGCCCCCGGCCTGCTCGGAGAGCCTGCGCACCTGCTGCGCCACCTTGCGGGGCAGCGAGCGCGCGAAGTCCTGCGCCGAGGCGGCGCGTGCGCCCTCGGGCTTGAACAGCTCGGCGACCATCGCCCAGAGCTCCCCGCGCTGCTGCGCCGACAGACGTAGCACCAGCGAGTAGGCGCCGCGCAGGGGATCCATCGCGCGGCCGAGCAGAAAGCGGCGCTCGACCTCGGGCGCGCTGGCGAGCGAGCGATCGATCACGATCACCGGCTTGGGCGGGATGTCGAGGGCGAGCACGCCGCCCGGGACGCCCCGCGCGAGCAGGACCTCGACGTCGAGATCGAACATGCGCAGGGAGTCCTGCGCGACCACCTTGAGGCCGGGGTCGTCGGCCGGGCCGATGGGCTGCGGGTCCTCGCCCATGTAGGAGCCCGGGTAGAGCGTCGCCAGCTCGCTCCGGATGGCCGCCAGCATCTCGACGTGCGGGCTCCGCGCCTCCTCGTGCACCAGCGCCTCGCCGCGCACCGCGTCGGTGAGCGCGAGCCGGCGCGCCATCATCGCCGCCCGCTGCGTCCGCAGGTTGCCGAGGTAGGTCCGCTCGACCTCCTCGGCGTAGCCGAGCAGGTCCAGCACCGCGAGCACGCGCGCCACACGATCGCGCTCGTTCATGCGCTCGAAGATCGACACGAGCAGCCGGTACGTCGGCGCGTGTCGCAGGTCGCGCGCGATGACCTTGCCGAGCTCCCCGAGCGCGAGGCCCACGGATTCGGGCGACTGCGCGTAGGCCTCGGCCAGGGTCACGCAGTCGTCCGAGTCGGGCGGAGACTGGCCCGACGTGAGGTCGATGAGCGTGCGCAGCGACTCCACCGCCGCCGCGCGACTCCCGGACGCCAGCTGGATCTGGGCCAGCCCGCGAAGGAGCGGGATCGTGGGCTCGTGGCCTGCCTCTCCGCGCGCCTGCGCCGAGCGCACGGCCTCGTCGAGCGTCGCCTCCGCTTGCTGCGTGTCGCCCTGGCCCGCCGCCCGACGTGCGAGCGCGAGCTGGGGTGGCGGGTAGGCGGGATCGTACTCCGCGGCGCGGCGGTAGTTCGACGCGGCGTGGGCGCTGTCCCCCTGCGCATCGAGCACGCGTCCGAGGTAGTAGAAGTAGCGCGCGAGCTCCTCGGGGGACGCCGCATCGGGCTCGCTCGCCAGCTCGATCGCCTTGTCGATCGCCTGACGCGCCTCGGCGAACCGCGCGAGCACGTACAGCTCCTGCGCCAGGAGGTAGCAGGCCTCGCGGTGGTCGGGTTGCTCTTCGAGCAGGCGGCGCAGCGCCGCGGCGGCGCCCTCGGAGTCGGCGAGCCCTTCGCTGCGCACCGCCGAGAGCTTGATGAAGGCGTGCGCGCGCACCTCCGGCAGGCTCGCACCCGAGCGCCCCAGCACCTCGTTGAGCGCGTGCGTGGCCTCGCCGAAGCGCCGCAGGAGCACGAGCAGATCCACCAGCGGCTCGGAGATGCTCGGATCGTCTGGATCCAGGCTGATGGCCTCGCGAAACGCCGCCTCCGCCCCCTCGACGTCGAACTGCGACAGGCGCAGGGCTCCCTCGACCACCAGCGTGCGCGCGAGGCCACGCGGATCGCCGCGCCGGTAGATCTTCTCGAGCTCCCGGAACGTGCCCTGGAAGTCGTACGCGGTCGGGTGCCTCCGGCACAGCTGCGAGAGCGAATCGAGCGCCGCCAGGTTCTCCGGGCGAATCTCGAGCGCGATCACGAAGCTCTCCGCGGCCCCCCGCGGATCGCCCATCCGCTCGGCGACCGCGCCGCGCTTGCGATAGAACTCGCTGCGCTCGGACGGCTCGCCCTCGCGCGTGGCTTTCTGGGCCAACGCCTCGGCGACCGGCGCCGCGCGCGCGAAGTCGCCGCGTGCGAAGAACAGGTCGAACAGCGCCCGGTTCGCGGGCATGCACTCCGGATCGACCAGGAGGGCCTGCTCGAAGAAGTGGATGGCGCGCTCGCTCTCCGCCAGGTGCTCGCCGTAGATCTGGCCGATGTGTGCGTACACGCCGGCCTGCTCCTTGGCCTCCTGCCAGAGCTTGACCTCGTGTTCCAGCGTATCGATGACCTTCTTCCAGTCCTGGCGCCGCAGGTAGAGGTCCCGCAGCCCGTGCACCGCCGGCAGGCACGACGAGGACGTCTTGATCGCCGCGTCGTAGTAGAGGATGGCGTCGTCGTCCCGGCTGAACTTGGCCTCCATCACCGAGCCGCACTTGAAGTAGAGCAGCGCCTTGGCCTGGCGGTCGGTGGTCGCGCGGATCTGCTTTCGCGTGATGTCGATGAACTCGGCCCAGCGCTCCACCGATTCGTAGATGCGCGCGAGGGCATCGAGGATCTCGCGGCTGCCTGGCCGCAGCTCGAGCAACCTCTTGTAGTGGTCGAGCGCGAGGTCGACGTCGCGCAGGCCCTCCTCCGCGAGGTTGGCGATGCGCTGATGGAGCGGCGCCTGCTCCTCGGGGCCGGTCGCGAGCGAGAGCCGCGTCTTTAGCACGTCGATCAGCTTCTGGTGCTCGCGCGACCGCTCGTAGTGGCGCTCGAGCGCCTCCAGGGCCTCCAGGCTCGCGGGGTCGACCTCGAGCACGCGGGCATAGAGGCGCGCCTGCTCCGCGCTGTCTCTGAGCTTCGTGCCGGCCACCCGCGCGGCCTTGCGGCCGCTCTCGGCGCGCAACGCGTCACGGTCCACGCCGGGCGTGGGCTTGGCGGGCTTCTCGCCGAGCAGCTCGAACCGCCGCTCCAGCACGCGCACGAGGCCGGTCCAGTCCTCCTGGGTCGTGAGCAACGACTCGAGCGCCTTCATGGCGCCCTCGTTCTCCGCGTCGACCTCGAGCACCTTGCCGTAGCTCGCGACCGCCTCGCCGGCGGCGCCGAGGTACTGCATCTGCAGCTGTCCGCGGCGCGCGTAGAGATCGCCCAGGCGATACGCGCGGCTCTTGCCGCGCTCGACCGCCTCGATGGCGGACTGGTACAGGTCCATCGCGTCGCGCCAGCGCTCGCGCTTGTAGCAGAGCCGCTCGAACGACGTGAACACTCCGCGGTTCGACGGATCCAGCCGGAACGCGTCGCGGTAGGCGGCGAGCGCCGCGACGAGGTCGCCGCGCTGCTCCGACATCTCGGCCTTGCGCAGCGAGAGCTCCGCGCGCGTGACATCGTCGTCGACCGCGCTCGAGGTGCGGTCGAGCGTGCGCTGCAGGTCCTCGTCGCGGCCGAGCCGCGAGTAGACCTCGGCCACCGCGCGCAGCGCCGGCAGGTGTTTGTCGTCGAGCTTGAGCACGGCCTCGAAGGCCTTGGCCGCGTCCTCGAGGCGCGCGAGCGGGCCCCGCAGGAGCTCGCCGAGCTCGAGCAGCAGCTCGAGCTGCCGCTTGGGATCCTTGGCCGTCGGCAGCTCGCGATCGAGCGCCTCCGCCAGGTCGGCGTGTCGATCGAGGCCGCGCAAGATCTTCTGCAGGGCCTGGATCGCGTGGGCATCCTCGGGCTCGGCCTCGTGGGCCCGCAGGTACAGTCGCGCGGCGTCGTCGAGCCTGCGCAGCCGCTCCTCGAACAGCTGCGCGGTGGACCGGGCGGCCTTCGCGAGCTCCTTCGGCTCCTTGAGGGCATCGAGCATGCGCAGCTTGACGGGCCCGAGCTCGTCCCAGCGCTCGAGCTTCTCGAGCGCGTCCCCCAGGGTGCGCAGGTTGCGGATCGTGGCGCCCTTCGGGTCCTGCACGGCGCGCCCGAAGGCCAACGCCAGCGGGCCCCACTGGCTCTCCTTGCGCGCGATGCGCTCGAGGGTCGTCAGGGCCCAGGCCTGCGTTGGCTCCAGCACGAGGAGCGCCTCGAGCGCCGCCAGCGCCGCCGCGACGTCCCCCGATTCGTTGGCCAGCTTGGCGATGTTCTCGTACGTCGCGACCCGCGCGGCGGGCTCCTCGAGCGCCACGAGCCGGTTCATGGCCGCGAGCTGCTCCGGCACTCGCTTGGCCTTCTGGTGCAGCCCGATCAGCGCCTCGATCGCCTGGACCGAGCGATCGTCGAGCTCGAGCGCCCGCTCGAAGGCGTTGCGCGCGGCCGCGTCGTCGCCGAGGTGTGCGGACTGCAGCTCGCCGAGCTCGAGCAGGATCGCGGCCGCTCGGGGCGACCCCTTGGCGCTCTCCACCGCGCGTTCGCGCAGCTCGACCGCACGGCTCCAGTCCTGGTCCTTTTCGCACAGGCGGGCGAGCTCGACCAGCGTCGTGGCGTCCTCGGGATCGAGGGCCAGCGCTTGCTCGAGCGCCTTGCGCGCCTGCGCGACGTCGCCCAGGCGATCCTTGGCCACCTTGCCGAGCTCACGCAGCAGGTTCGAGCGCGCCAGCGGGGTCGTCATGCGCTCGAGCAGCAGCTCGAGGGTCCTCGCCAGCTCCTGCCAGCGACCCGCCTTGCGGTGGACGGCCGCCTCGATCGCGCGCGCCACGAGGTCGTCCGGGGCCCTCGTGGTGGCCGCCGCGAGCACCTCGGTTGCACCGGCCAGGTCTCCGATCGCGAGGCGGATGGCGCCGGCGGCCACCTGGAACGCTGCACCGACCCGGGCGTCTGCGGACTCAGCGGCCGCCTGCGCGTACGCGTCCGCCTGCCCCGCCGCGTCCCCGGTCGCGCGCAGCAGGCGAACGAGGTCGTCGCCATCGCTCGGCGCCATCTCGCGGCACGCCTTGAGCGCCTCCGCGGGGCGGCCCTCGATCTCGCACAGCAGCGAGGCGAACGCCAGGAGCGGCTGGCCGATCACCGAGCCGAGGCGCAATCGCGCCGCGGCCTCGAGCGCCGGGCCCAGGCCCGCCAGCGCTCCGCCGCGTCCGAGCCGGATGCGCAGGAGCGCCCGCGTTGCCGCGACATCGCGATCCACCGCCTCGGCGAGCTCGAAGAACGTCTGCTCGGCGCGCGCGCGGTCGCCGGCCCGCGCCTCGAGCAGCTCGGCCGCGCGACGGAGATACGACCCCCGCACCCCGAGCGGATCGTCCCCCTCGCCGACCAGGGAAAGCAGCGTCTCGGCCGCCTCCAGCCACGCCCCCTGCTGCAGCTGCAAGCGCCGCCGCAGAAGGGCCGTCAGCCGCGCCCCCATCGCCCCCGGGGCGTCGCCGACCAGCAAGAGCGCGTCGAGCGCCTCGGCACCGCGCGCCGGCTCGATCATCGTGGCGAGCTGGTAGGCGGCGGCCGAACGATCGGTCTCCGCGTCCGTCACCTCCGACAGCGCCGCGAGGCGCTCGCGGAGCAGCATCTCCGCGCTCTCCGCGCTCGAGCTGCGCTTGTCGCCCTGCACCACGTCGAGCGCCTCGAGGGCCAGGTCGAGGGCGTACAGCGTGCGCGCCAGGCGGTCCCCA
>JAHFDS010000038.1:0-6852 GCA_023248855.1 Myxococcales bacterium | reverse complement strand
GGTTGCGTCCCGCAGCCGCGCAAAGAACGCCTTGTCGAGCAGCGCCAGCGCCTCGCGCACGACGGTGCGCCGGCGGTTCCGCTCGATCTCCGGGTCCGCGTCGACCGCGCCCTGGGCGTCGAGCAAGGCCCGTGCGTGCTCGAGCCGCAGGTCGAGATCGTCGGGCGGCGTCTTGCGACCGAGCTCGGCCAGCTCCTTCCAGGCGCCCTTGGCACCGAGGCCAATCCGCAGCACGTCCCTGGCGATCTCGATGCGCGGCACGTCATCTGCTGCCGGCTCGCGGGCCCCGGTGGCCGCCTTGGCCGCAGCCAGCGCGCGCTCCGTGTCTCCGAGCATGAGTAGCGCCGCGGCGAGCTGGGCCTGCAGGCCGGCCAGCTTGGCGTGGGCAGGCTCGTTCTGGAGCTTGGCCAGGCCCGTGGTGTCGCGACGCGACAGCAGGAGCGCCAGCCTCAGGCGCGGTGCCAGGGGGTGCGCCGACGCGGCGGCGTCCGAGACATAGCGTTCTGCCGCTTCGGCGTCCTCGAGGACGTCCCAGCACAGGAGCGCGAGCCGGACCAGGAGGTCCGCCTTGCGTGCGGCATCCTGCGTCGCGTCCGCCTCCTTGAGGAGGTAGCCTGCGATCTCGACGAATGGAGCCGGGTCGATGGCCGCCCGTGCGGCCCCTGGGTGCGCGGCGACCGTGGAGGCTCGCCCCGCGCCGGGCAGCGGCGGGGGACCGACCAGCGTCGGGCGACCCTGAGCGCTCATGGCGGGATCGACATGTTACCCGGGTTCGGGCGCGCGTGCCGGAAGGAGGGTGTCGATCCTGAAAGGAGAATCGGGTGCACCGGAATTGTGTCTATGTAACATCTGTAATGTGCACTATCAAGCTGGTCGATCCTGTCGATTTATGATGTTATTTGTGTAATCTAACAAACTGTTTGTGGGTCCAGGGTTTCAGGGTATCCTAGAGGCTGCTTGTCCACCCGCGCGTTGTGCCTGAGTACCGACGTCGGGCTCCGTCGGAGCCTGCGCCGAGCGCTCGGCGCGGCCGGCGCGAGCGTGATCTTCTTCGACGGCTTCGGGCCCCTCGTGACCGCCGCGGAGGCGGTCCGGCGCGGCGAGGCCTTGCAAGGGGACCTCGATCAGCTGGTCGCCGGGGTTCATCTGGTGCTGGTGGACGCGCCGCAGGCCACGTCGGTCTCGTTCGCCGATGCGGCCGGAGTGCTCGCGTGGCTCGGCAACCCCAAGGTGGTGCTGCTCGGCGATGCGCTGGGCCTCGACTCCTCGCTCGACATGCTGCGCCGCACCGACTGCGACCACGTGCTCGGCGCGGACGCCGGCCCGGACGGCGAGCGAGCCGTCGACGAGGGCGCGGTGCTGGTGACGAGCCTCAAGCTGCTGCGCGGCGACATCTTCGGCGTGGAGCGCTACCTGACCCACGGCGTCCAGGTGCACTCGCGCGAGATCCGCACGTACGACGAGAAGCGCGCGGCCATCACCGCGGTGGCCGACTACGCCAAGGATCTCGGCTGCCGGCGCCAGCTGATCGCGCGCATCGAGTCGGTGACCGACGAGCTCCTCATGAATGCGCTCTACGACGCGCCGTTTCTGCGAACCGGCATCAACTACCGAGAACACGCCATCCCCGGCGGAGGCGCCATCGGCCCCGGCTTGGCGCTCCTGCGCTATGCGTGCGACGGTCACTACCTCGGTGTTTCGGTGGAAGACGCCTACGGCGAGCTGCGCAAGGCGAGCATCCTCGATCACCTCGCGCGCGCGCGCGAGGACAAGGGGGCTCCCCGGCGGGTCGACGAGCTCAGTCACACCGGCGGCGCGGGCCTTGGCCTGTACTTCGTCTTGAACTCGGTGACCCGCTTCGTCGCCAACGTCCGGACCGGCGCCACCACCGAGGTGATTGGCCTGTTCGACGTGCGCGGACCCCTCAAGGACGCCGGCCAGCGCGCCCGCACGCTCAGCATCTTCGTGAACTAGTTTCGAGCGGTCGTCGCGGACGACGACCGCCAGGAAGGGCACGCTGCCCTTCCCCCGGATGGGCAAAGCCCATCCGGGCCCCCCAACCTGCGTCTTCGCTTCGCTACGCCCTTGCGGCTCGCTGACGCTTGCCTCGAGCTGAGCTCGGTGCCGCGGTCGGCCCGCCCCTGTTCTATGCTCTTCTCCCATGAGCGCTTGTCTGTTCTGCCGGATCGTGGCCGGCGAGGTCCCGGCACAGAAGGTCCACGAGGACGATCGCGTGCTCGCCTTCCGCGACATCTCGCCGAAGGCGCCCACCCACGTGCTCGTCATTCCACGACGCCATGTCGGCTCGCTCGACGAGCTTTCGGCCGCGGACGGCGACCTGGTCGGGCACCTCTTTCTCACCGTGGCCAGCGTGGCGCGGCAGGCTGGCCTCGACGCCACTGGCTACCGAGCGGTGGTCAACACGGGGGCCGACGGGGGCCAGACGGTGCACCACCTGCACGTGCACATCCTCGGCGGACGCCCGCTGACCTGGCCACCGGGCTGATCTCTGTCAGCGACGACGCGGTCTGGGCTCGGCCCTGAGCCTGGCGACCAGATCGCGTAGCCGGCGCTCGGCGCGCACCCCGTCGGTCTCGAAGGCCACGCCCATCAAGGGGTCCGCCTCGGGCCGTCGCCACACCACGCGACCGGTCAGCGGAAAGCCCAGCAGCGCCCCGGGCACGGACAGCTTGAGCTCGAGCAGGATGCCGAGGTCCGGCGGGAAGATGCCCAAGACGCGCGCGCCCCCGGTCGACAGATCCACGACCGTTCCCCGCGCCTGCACCGGCGAGACGAGACGCACGGGCAGCTTGCAGCGCGCCCGCTCGTCGGAGCGCGCGCGATAGTCGATGTCCTCGCCTCGGGCGTGCGACAGGATCATGGTGCGGATGGTCTGGTCGTCGGGATCGAGCGCGATGCGGGCGCCCGGCGCGAGATCGCCGGCGCGGGTCAGCCGCCGCGAGACCACCCGCCCGCCCACGCGGAAGGCGAAGCCCGAGTGATCGAAGTAGAGGTCGAGCTTGATGTCGTCGCCGACGTGGCGGTCGAGCGCCTCGGCCAGGAACACCTCGTCCTTGCCGTCGCGCATGCCGTAACGATCGAGGAACGCTCCGCCGTCCCGCAGGCGCACCTTGATCACCTCGTCCTCACGCACCGCCCGGCGCGCGCCCGACGAGCCCTTCGACGCGGGCACCAGTCAGCCCACCACGCGATCGCGGCCGCCGCGCTTGGCCTTGTAGAGGTTGTCGTCCGCGATCTTGATGAACACCTGCGGATCCGTGATCGAGTCGGTGGTGGCGACGCCGAGCGAGATACGCACGGGGAACCGCTCGCCCTCGAACTCGAAGTCGTCGCGCGCGACGAGGCTACGGATGGTCTCGGCGAAGTTCAGGCCCTGCCCGCGATCGGCCTCGGGAAGCACGACTGCGAACTCCTCGCCGCCGTAGCGCGCGAACAGCTCGTCGCGCCGGATGCGCCCGCGAATCCTCCGCGCGAGCTCGCGCAGCACGTGGTCGCCGGTGAGGTGGCCGCGCTTGTCGTTGATCTGCTTGAAGTGGTCGATGTCGAACAGGACCAGCGACAGCGGCCGCTTCGTGCGCGTGCAGCGCGCCAGCTCACGATCGAGGAACTCCAGGAAGTGCCGCTTGTTCGCGGCCTCCGTGAGCGCGTCGTAGATCGTGAGCCGGTAGATCTCCTCGTGGTAGGCGTTCTCGACGTTGGTGCCGACCAGGTACTTGAAGATGAAGTTGCCGATCTTGACGAGATCGCCGTCGCGCAGGTGTCGCTTGGAGATGGCCTCTTCCCCGACGAAGGTGCCATTGGTCGATCCGAGATCCTCGACCTGCCACGAGCCATCGACGCGCGCGAAGCTGGCATGGCGCCGCGACACCGAGTCGCGATCGAGCTGGAGGTCGCAGTCCGCACCTCGCCCCACCACCATCTCGCTGCCTTCGAGCGGCGTGCGCTTGCCCATGCCCGGACCGGGCGGGTAGATCATCACGAGGCACGCGGCGTCGGATCCACCGCCGTGCACCGGCACGCTCGGCCGGACCTGGGTGACGCGCGTCTTCCAGTCGTCTGCCATCTGCCCCGAGAGCCCATCATAGCCGAGCCGAGCGCCCGTCGCCGACTGCCAACGAAGCGCCGACGGACGTGGCGCCCTGCGTCATGGCGCGCGATGATGCGCCATGCGCTCCGGGGTGCTGGTCCTACATGGGTTCACCGGGACCCCCTGGGAGGTGGAGCCCCTCGTCGTTTCGCTGCGACAGGCGGGCCACCTCGTCGAGTGCCCGGCGCTGCCCGGGCACTGCACCTCGCCCGAGGAGCTGGCGCGGACCTCGTGGCGCGCGTGGCAAGGCGCGGCCGAGGCGGCCTGGGCGCGGCTCGCCCGGCGCAGCGCGCGCAGAGCCGTGGTCGGCTTCTCGATGGGGGGCCTGCTCGCGATCCGCCTCGCCGCCGCGCACGCGGACGTCGCCGCGCTGGTGACGGTGGGGACGCCGATCGCCGTGCCTTCCTGGGCCGAGCGGGTGGCGCGCTGGCTGTCCCACCTCGGTCCGCGCGCAGCCCTGCCCAAGCTGCGCGGCTCCGACGTGCGCGATCCGGCGGCCCGCGCGGCCTCGCCGTCCTACGATCGCATCCCGGCCGCCGCGGTCGTCGAGCTCATCGCCCTCGCCCGCGCAGCGCGCGCCGACCTGGCGCACGTCAGGTCACCGGCCCTGGTCGTGCACGCAAGGCGCGATCACACCTCGCCCTACGCGCAGGCCGCCCAGCTGGCCACGCGCCTCGGCAGCGCCGACGTGTACCTTCTCACCCTGGCCGAGTCCTTCCACCTCACCTTCGTCGACGTCGAGGCGCCCCTGGCGATCGCGCGCGTGTCGAGCTTCCTCGAAGAGCGGCTTGCCCTGTAGTCTTCCCCGCCGGAGGGCAGATGGACCGCTACGTCATCGCGATCGATCAGGGAACCACCGGCACCACCGTCATCGTGCTCGACGCCGCGCTCGGCGTGCGGGCGAAGGTGAACCACGAGCTCCCGCAGCACTATCCGAGGCCCGGCTGGGTCGAGCACGACCCCGACCAGATCTGGGCCAGCGTCGAAAAGGCGCTGGTCGACGCGCTCGGCAAGGCCGGCGTGCGCGGCGAGCAGGTGGCCGGCATCGGCATCACCAACCAGCGCGAGACCACCGTGCTCTGGGAGCGCGCGACCGGCCGCCCGGTGCACCGTGCGATCGTGTGGCAGGACCGCCGGACCGCCGACCACTGCGCGCGCCTCAAGGCCGCCGGGGCCGAGGCCGAGGTGCGGCGCAAGACGGGCCTGGTGCTGGATCCGTACTTCTCGGGCACCAAGATCGCGTGGCTGCTCGATCACGTCGAGGGTCTGCGCGCGCGCGCCGAGCGCGGCGACATCGCGTTCGGCACCATCGACACCTATCTCGTGCACCGGCTCTCGGGCGGCGCCGTGCACGTCACCGACGTGTCGAACGCGTCACGCACGCTGCTCCTGTCCCTCGAGACGCTGGCCTGGGACGAGGCGCTGTGCCGGACGCTCGACGTTCCGCGCGCCGTGCTGCCCGCGGTCCGGGGCAACGCCGAGGTCTACGCGAAGACGCGCGGGGTCCGTGGGCTGCCCGACGGGATCCCCATCTCCGGCATGGCGGGCGACCAGCAGGCCGCGCTGTTCGGCCAGGCCTGCTTCGAGCAGGGCGAGGCCAAGTGCACCTACGGCACCGGCGCCTTCATGCTGCTCAACACCGGGTCGCGCCCGGTGGCGTCGACCGCGGGCCTCCTGACCACCGTCGCCTGGCGGGTGGGCGGCGAGGTCCGCTACGCGCTCGAGGGCAGCGCCTTCATCGCCGGCGCGATGGTGCAGTGGCTGCGCGACGGTCTCGGGATCATCGGGTCGGCTGGCGAGATCGAGGCGCTCGCGGCCAGCGTGCCCGACTCGGGCGGCGTGGTCGCCGTGCCGGCGCTGGCGGGCCTGGGCGCGCCGCACTGGCGGCCCGAGGCGCGGGGGCTCATCACGGGCCTGACGCGCGGGAGCACGCGGGCGCACCTGGCGCGCGCGGTGCTCGAGGGGGTTGCGCTGCAGATCCGCGATCTTGCCGACGCGATGGCGGCCGACGCGGGACGGCCGCTGGCCGAGCTGCGGGTCGACGGCGGCGCCTCGCAAAACGGCCTCCTCATGCAGTTCCAGGCCGACGTGCTGCGCACGCCCATCGTGCGTCCGGCCTTCGTCGAGACCACCGCGCTCGGCGCGGCGTTCCTCGCGGGCCTGGGCGTCGGGGTCTGGTCCTCGACCGACGAGGTGCGCCGGGTCTGGCGCGAGGAGCGCCGCTTCACCCCATCGCTGCCGGCGGCCGAGGTGGAGGCCCACCTCCGCCGCTGGCACGCCGCCGTCGACCGCGCCTGATCGGCCGTCCAGGTCCGCGCCGAAGCCCAGTTCCGGTCCTGGGACGCGGGTGCCCGCTGTCACAGCGAGTATTTGTGGCTCTTGACGCCGCTTCCGCGTCTCGCTAAGTCTCGCCGCCAGACTGGGAGATTTTCCGCGACGCGGAGAGCTGGTTTTTCGACCGCAGTTCCGGCCGAGAGCCGGAATACGGAGTCGGTCGGGGCGCGAGCCCGGAGTCATGAGGGCGCGAGCCCGAGGCAAAAAGGAGCACGGTGATGAAGCGTGGGATTTCTGGTTTCGGGTTTGCGGCGCTGGCCGCGCTCTTGGCGGCCGGCTGCGGCAGCGATGTGACCGATGACGGCGCTGCCGGCATGGCGGGGCGCCGAAGCGGGTCGTCCGGGAGCGGCAACACCGGCACCGGTGGCGCAGGCGCGGGCACGGGCGGCGCGGGCGCGGGCACCGGCGGC
>JAHFDS010000377.1 GCA_023248855.1 Myxococcales bacterium | reverse complement strand
GACCGGGGGCAGGGTCGCGCCGGCGCTGCCCGCGGCCGCGCCAGGCTGGGCGCCCGGGGCCCCGCGGCGCGTCAGCTCCTCGCCACAGCCGAGCGCGAGGATCCCGCCGAGGGCGGCCGCACAGATTCCGGGCAATCGTCGATCGGGGCGCGCCGTCCTGTCCTCTTCCGATGGTCTTTTTCGCGACATCGCTCTCTCCTCGCTGGTCCCGGTGTTTCGCGGGCGAGGAGCGTCATTTCAAGCGGCGGGCCGGCTCGATCGATCGGGGCCCCCATCGCGCCGATCCGCCCCATCCCCCGAGACGGCACCCGACAATTCGCCAAAGACGACAGCTCTGCCGATGCTGTCGCGGCGTCCTCTCGACCCCAGCCGCCGGTGGGGAAAACCCCAAATGGGACAGGCGTGAGGCGTCTCATGGGACGCGGGGAGCTCGTGAGATCTCGCGATCGCCGACGCATGCGGACTGGCAAGTATTTCCGCTCGGACCCTGGCGCGCGCCTTGAAATGAGCTCGCGGTGAAAGCGAGGCAATTCAATGTCGCGACCAATGGCCTTCTCGATCGGAATCACGCTCCTAGTCGGTTGCGGGGACGGCCGGGCCCCGGTGCCTGGGCCAGCCGCCACGGGCCCCGACGAGCCGCCCGTGGCCCTGCCTGCGGCGCTCCCGCCGGCGCCCGAGGGCGGCCAGCAGCTGGCGTCCGGGGGCTACGAGCTTCTGGCAGGCCAGGAGAAGTTCCTCTGCGTGACCCACCGTTCGCCGCCCGATGCCGCGCGCGCCATCCGCGAGATCCAGATGGTGGGGGGCGTCGAGGTGCACCACGCCGTGCTCTTCCGCTCGACGGGCGCCAGCGAGGAGCGCGCCCAGTGGGAGTGCGAGAACCTGGCCGATCTGACCGCCTGGTTCCCCATCTGGGGCGGTGGCACCGGCTCGAAGGGCTTCCGCTTGCCCGAAGGGGTGGGCTTTCTGGTCGGCAAGGACACGCAGTACATGGTGCAGTACCACCTGCTCAACGCCCGGCAGAGCGTCGTGCACGGCGTCGCGGGCCTGAACCTCGACTACCGCGACCCGGCCGGCGTCAAGCCCGCCGGGCCGTTCGCGCTGACCGGGCTGTCATTCCGTATCCCACCCGGCGCCGCGTACGAGGAGACCATCCACTGCGCCGCGACACGCGACATGAACGTCGTCGGCGTGCTGCCGCACATGCACCAGCTCGGCCGCTGGGCCAACCTCGAGCACGGAAGCCACGAGGGCACCATGACCGAGGTCTACCGCCGCGATCCCTGGAACTTCGACGACCAGGCGATGGACCCGTTCGTCATGACCATCAAGAAGGGTGATCAGCTGCGGGCGACGTGCGCCTGGAACAACCCCTCGAACCGCGAGGTGACGTTCGGCGAGAGCACCCACGACGAGATGTGCTTCATGGTGCTCTTCTACTATCCGTTCGACGGCCTCGACGGCTGCCTGCGCTGACCACCATAATCGGGGTCCATGACGCAACCCCACAAGATGGCCCTCCTGGTCGGGGGTGGCCCCGCCCCCGGCATCAACAGCGTGATCGGTGCCGCCACCATCCGCGCCTCGCTGTCCGGCCTCGAGGTGGTCGGCATCCGGGACGGCTTCCAGTGGATCATGGAGGGGGACATCGCCCACGTGCAGCCGCTGACCCTCGACGGCGTGAGCCGCATCCACTTCCGGGGCGGCTCGCACATCGGCATCTCGCGCTCGAACCCCACCAAAGATCCGAAGCACCTCGAGACCGCGATCATCTCGCTCCTGCGCCTCAACGTCGACCGGCTCATCACGATCGGCGGCGATGACACCGCCTTCTCCGCGCTGCGGCTGCTCCAGCACGGCGAGGGGCGCATCAAGGTCGTGCACGTCCCGAAGACGATCGACAACGACCTCGATCTGCCCGAGGGGATCTCGACGTTCGGCTACCAGACCGCGCGTCACGTCGGCGTGCAGATCGTCAAGGACCTGCAGGTCGACGCGCGGACCACGAGTCGCTGGTATTTCATCATCGCGATGGGCCGCAAGGCCGGGCACCTCGCGCTCGGCATCGGCAAGGCCTCGGGCGCCACGCTCACGATCATCCCCGAAGAGTTCCAGACGCCGACGGTTCCCCTAAAGCGCGTGGTCGACATCCTGGCCGGCGCGATCATCAAGCGCCTGGCGTACGGCCGCAAAGACGGCACGGTGATCCTCGCCGAGGGCCTGGTCGAGCGGCTCGACCGAAAGGAGCTCGCCGAGGTCGCCGAGATCGAGCACGACGCGCACGACAACCTCCGCATCGCCGAGGTCAACTTCGGCGAGATCCTGAAGTCGCGCGTGCAAAAGCGCCTCGCCGAGCTCGGCATCAAGGTGCCAGTGGTGGCCAAGAACATCGGCTACGAGCTGCGCTGCACCGACCCCATCCCGTACGACATGGAGTACACGCGCGACCTCGGCTACTGCGCGGCCAAGTACCTGCTCGAGGGCGGCTCGGGTGCGATGATCACCATCCAGGGCGGCCGCTTCGTGCCCATCGCGCTCGACCAGATGCTCGATTCGAGGACCGGCAAGACCCGCATCCGGATGGTCGACATCAACACCGAGCACTACAAGATCGCGCGGCGCTACATGCTCCGACTGCGCCGCGACGACTTCGAGGATGCCCACGAGCTCGCCAAGTTCGCGGCCGCCGCGGGTCTGACGCTCGAGGAGTTTCGCGCGCAATTCAGCCACCTGGTCGATGACGAGCCGCCGCCCATCAGGTTCCTGCCGTAGAGGTGATAAAACGACCCGATGAACGTCATGCGCCACTCGAGCTACGACTACGTCATCGTCGGCGGCGGCTCGGCGGGCTCTGCGCTCGCCAATCGCCTCTCGGCCGACCCGTCGCACAAGGTGCTCGTCCTCGAGGCCGGTCGCCCCGACTCGTGGTGGGACATCTTCATCCACATGCCGTCGGCGCTGGCTTTCCCGATCGGCAGCCCGCGCTACGACTGGAAGTACGAGAGCGAGCCCGAGCCGCACATGAACGGCCGGCGCATCTACCACGCGCGCGGCAAGGTGCTCGGCGGATCGTCGAGCATCAATGGCATGATCTTCCAGCGCGGGAACCCGCTCGATTACGAGCGCTGGGCGGCCGACCCGGGCATGTCGCAATGGGACTACGCGCATTGTCTTCCGTATTTCAAGCGCATGGAGAATTGCCTGGCCGGAGGTGACGAGTTCCGCGGCACCGAGGGTCCGCTGGCGCTCGAGCGCGGCCCCGCGAAGAACCCGCTGTTCCAGGCGTTCTTCGCCGCGGTCCAGCAGGCCGGCTATCCGCTCACCAAGGACGTCAACGGCTTTCGGCAGGAGGGCTTCGCGCCCTTCGATCGCAACATCCGCCGGGGCCGGCGCCTGTCCGCCGCGCGGGCGTACCTGCACCCGGTCATGGGTCAGCGGAAGAACCTCGACGTCGTCTGCCGGGCCCTCGTGACGCGGGTGGTGCTCGAGGGCAAGCGCGCGACGGGCGTCGAGTACACGCGCGGCGGCGCCGCGCACAAGGTCACTGCGGGCGAGGTGATCCTGTGCGGCGGGGCCATCAACTCGCCGCAGCTACTCGAGCTGTCGGGCATCGGCAGGGCCGACGTCCTCTCGGCGGCGGGCATCGAGGTGCGCCACGCCCTTTCGGGCGTGGGCGAGCACCTCCAGGACCACCTCGAGGTCTACGTCCAGTACGCGTGCAAGCAGCCGGTGTCGATGGCGCCGTCCTTGCGCTGGTGGAACTGGCCCTGGATCGGCATGCAATGGCTGTTCGGCCGCACCGGCCCCGGTGCCACCAATCACTTCGAGGCGGGCGGCTTCGTGCGCAGCAATGACGAGGTCGATTATCCGAACCTCATGTTCCATTTCCTGCCCGTCGCGATCCGCTACGACGGCTCGGCGCCCTCGCGCGGGCACGGCTATCAGGTCCACGTGGGGCCGATGTACTCGGACGCGCGCGGCAGCATCCACGTCAAGTCGAGCGACCCGCGCGAGCACCCCGCGATGCGCTTCAACTACCTGTCCACCGCGCAGGACCGCCGCGAGTGGGTCGAGGCCATCCGCTGCGCGCGCGCGATCCTCGAGCAGCCGGCGATGGGCGAGATGAACGGCGGCGAGACGTCGCCCGGCCCGGGTGTGGCAACCGACGAGCAGATCCTTTCCTGGGTGGCCAAGGACGCCGAGACCGCGCTTCACCCGTCGTGCACGTGCCGGATGGGCACGGACGCGCTGTCGGTGACCGACCCGGCCTCGATGCGCGTCCACGGCACCGAAGGCCTGCGCGTGGTGGACGCCTCCGTGATGCCGTATGTGACGAACGGCAACATCTACGCGCCCACGATGATGCTCGCGGAGAAGGCCGCCGACCTCGTCCTCGGGACGGCGCTCCCGCCCGAGCCGGTGCCGTTCTACCGGCACGCCAAGCCCTGACGGCCGTCAGGGCAAGAGCCCGAGCTCCACGATCTCGGCCGCATTGTAGAGCGACAGGCCATCATTGCCCGTCACGACGACGATCGTCACCGCCCCGCCCGGCGTCGCGTACTCGGCCACGAGGGTGCCCTCGCCTCGTGGCTTCGTCGACAGCCCGGGCAGAAGGCGTCCCACGCCGCCTTGGGCGTCTTGCCGGTAGAGCACGATGGTGTCGCGCTCGAACAGGTCGCTGACGGTCGTCTCGTACACCAGGCTGCCGTACGAGGCGCCGCAGTACCGCACGAGGTGCCTCGTGAGCCGCAAGCCGGCCTCGATCTCGTAGGCGCCATCCTCGCCCTGCGAGCCCCGCGCGTCCCGGATGACGATCCTGCCGGTGAACGCGCCTTTCCGACAGATGCTCTGGAAGGCGGCCTTGAGATCGACGGCGCGGCAGGGCGCGCCCGTCTCGAGCAGGGCGCACAGGGTGGGCGGCAACTGGGCAGGCTTGTCCCCATCCCTGGGGGCTGGCGCCGTCACCTCGGGGACCGGCGGAACTGGATCTTCCGCGCCGCAAGCCAGCGCCGATGTTACAAGAATAGCCAGAATTCCGGTTTCGAGGCGTCGCAGCGCTGCCATGCCAGCATTCCTTGCTCCCGCTCCCTGGGTGGATGGACAGCAAGACCTGGACCAGCCCGCCACGGCCTCCGGGTGCGCATGGGCCTACCCCGCCGGGGTCACTTCGCGGAGAAGCCGCGCACGATCCTCACGAGGCCGGCGACGACCTCTGGCTTGCTGTCGAGGTCCGGGCTCGCCGGCATGATCGGGCTCTTGCCGACGGCCGCGCCGCCGTAGACGATCGTCTTTTTGATCTGCTCGTCGGTCACGGAGGCCTGCCAGGCCTTGTCGGTGTAGTTGCGGGGCCTGGGATTGAGCGCGGCGGCGGCGGGCCCGTCGCCGAGACCACTTGGCCCGTGGCACGGCGAGCAGCGCTCGCCGAACAACTTCTGCGCTTCCGCGGCGGCCGGGGCGGCCGCAGCCGGGATCGCGGGAGCCGTGACGATCGCCGCTCCCGCCGGCGCGACGGCCGATGGTGCCGCGGACGGCTCCGACTTGTTGCACGCGAGGCTGCCTGCCGCAAGGAGCGTGGTGCATGCGAGCAGCGAAGCCGAGAGATGCGAGGTCATTGGGTTCTCCTTGAAGATTTCACTCCCTCATGTGAGCCCATTGCCACGCCACAG
Source organism: Myxococcales bacterium (assembly GCA_023248855.1). Taxonomy (GTDB): domain Bacteria; phylum Myxococcota_A; class Polyangia; order JAHFDS01; family JAHFDS01; genus JAHFDS01. Next base: position 2,169 of record JAHFDS010000377.1, on the reverse strand, counting down.
CCAATGACATCCGTCATGTCAGACCGGCGATGTTTCGCTGCGATCCTCGGGATCGCGCAAATCGTTCAGCGCGGGACGGTCCCTGGCCGCGTCGATCGGCCGTCCACCGTGCGGGTGACGACGATGAGCTCCTGATGGGCCCCCAAGTGTATTCGAGCGTATTCGATGGCGCCGGTGTATTCGAGCGTATTCAGAGACATAACAATGGCCTAGGGGGTGGCCAGGTCGATCGGATTACGAAAAACCTACCCGATTGATGACCCGATCCGCGGTCGTTACGATGAAACACGATGAATTCCGACATTCACGTCATCGTCGAGGTGCCCCCGGTGTTTCTCCTCGCGGCCCCCCAGCCCACCACGAGGAGGAGGAGGAGCCCCGACCTGCGCGTCGATCGCGTCGAGTCCGCGCCGACGCGGGTGGCGCCACCGGGCGTGCCGGTGCTCGAGGCGCTTTCGAGCGTCTATCGCTCCGACTTCGTGGGCGTCTGCGAGGTGCGCGAGGAGGGCGCCGTGGTGGCGAGGCTCTACCTCTTGAATGGCCAGGTCGTGCACGCGGCGATGCCGGACCACGCCGAGGCGCTCGGCCATGTCCTCTACGAGCTGCAGCTCATCGACCGGGCCACCTACGCCGAGACCATGCGGCAGGCCCGACAGGAGGGCAAGCTGCACGGGCAGATCCTGCTCGAGCTGCAGCTCATCGACGAGCTGCGGCTCCATTACGCGCTGTCGGTGCAGCTGCACCGGAAGCTGCGACGCATCTTCGAAAAACGGGATTCGCGCTACGATCTGCGCCCGGACGCGCACCTGTTCGGCGCCAGCGAGGCTCTGCGCCAGATGCTGCCGCACCCGCGTCAGGTGATCTACCTCGCGGCGCGGATGAGCCACGCGGACGACCTGATCGCCGTCATCCGCCACACGGCCGGCCGGCCCATCTTCATCCGGCCCGAGCGCGCCGAGCAGATCGCACAGTACGGCTTCGGCGCCGCGGCGGCCGAGGCGGCCCGGCGCCTGGTCGAGGGGCCGGTGCTCGCGCGCGAGCTCATGGAGCCCCCCTCCACGCGGTTCGAGGTGGGCGCGGCGCTGGCCGCGCTGCTCTTGTCGGACCTGTGCGAGCTCGGCCCCGCCCTCGCGCGCCACCGGCCGAGCGCGCCGCCGAACCGACAGGCCGCGCCGACGCCCCTTTCGCTCTGCGCCGCCGACTCCGAGTACGAGGCCTACGAGGTGATCCGGTCGCGCCCCGCGCTCGGTGACGCGAGCGCGACGCCGTGCCTGACCGAGCGCCCGGATCCCGTGCGGGATGCCACGGCCGACGAGCTGCGGCGTCGCCTCGACGCGCTCGAGAGGCAGGACCACTTCGACGTGCTCGGCGTGGCCAAGGGGGCCACGGTCGAGCAGGTGCGGGCGGCGTTTCTGCAGCTCGTGCGCCGCTTCCATCCCGATCGCATCACCGCGCTCGGGCTCAAGTACCTGACGGTCGAGGCCGACCGCTTCTGCCAGCGGCTCTCGGAGGCACGCCTGACGCTGTCCGATCCGATGGCCCGCGCGCGCTACCTGGCGCTGCTCGAGGACCGCTCGGCGGGGGACCTCATCAAGCGCAAGCTGGGGGCCGAGCGGCACTACCAGCGCGGTGAGCAGCTGCTCGAGCGCGGCGACCTCCTGGCGGCGCTCGACGAGCTCGAGCGCGCGTTCGCCAACAACACGGAGGAGGCGGACTATCGCTCCGCGCTCGCCTGGTGCCGTTTCCTGGCCGAGCGCAGCGATCCCGAGGGCCTGCGGACCCCGGGCGAGGAGGCCAAGCGGATGCTCTGGGGCACGATCAAGCGCTGGCCGAACCGGCTGCGCTCGTACCTCTACCTGTCGCGCGTGCTGGTCAAAGGGGGCGAGCCCGAGCTCGCCATCGCGTGCCTGCGCAAGGCTGCCGCCACCGAGTCGATGGACAACGACCACGAGATCATGAGCGAGCTGCGCCTCCTCGAGCGCCGCCAGCGTGCCGCCCTCGAGCGCGAGCGCCGCGCGCGCTGGCTCCCGCTCCGCCGGTAGCGCCCCGGAGCTCGAGCGAGACTCGCATGCGCTATCCTGCAGGGATGGGGTTGCGAGCCGGCTTCGTGCGATGGACGAGCCTGGCCGTGCTCGCCCTCGCGCAGGGCGGCAGCGGTTGTCAGCTCCT
>JAHFDS010000037.1:13902-31798 GCA_023248855.1 Myxococcales bacterium | reverse complement strand
GTGCCGCCGGGCCAGGAGCGCGCGTACCTCGGACCCTTGCCGGTGGCGGCGCTCGCGGCGGCGCGCGCCAATATATGTGCTGAGGCAAATGAGATGGCGGCGGCGCACGCGCGGCTCATGCGCTTCGGTGTGGCCACGCTCGAGGCGCTCGCGCGGTTGCCCAGGCGGGCGCTGGTGCCGCGGCTCGGGGCGATCGCGCTTTCGATCCACCGCATCGCCAGCGGCGAGGACGACAGCGCGCTCTGCCCGACGCCGGCGCCCGAGGTGGTGGAGGAGGCGCTCGACCTCGACGAGCCGATCGACAACCTGGAGGCGTTGGCGTTCGTGATGAAGGGTCTGGTCGATCGGCTGGTGGTGCGGCTCGGCATGCGAGGGTTCGCCGTGCCCTCGCTGGGGCTCCGGCTCGCGCTCGACACGCGTGGCTGGGATGAGCGCGAGGTGCGCCCTGCCGCGCCAACGCGCGAGGTCGGCACGCTGGTGGAGCTCCTGAGGCTCGCGCTCGCGGAGCGGCCGCCGCCGGCGCCGGTACGCACGATCGTGGTGCGCGCCACGCCGGGACGGGCGCGCGCGGCGCAGCTGTCGCTGTGGTCGCGGCGTGGGCCGTCGCCGGAGAAGCTCGCGGCCACGCTCGCGCGGCTTGCGCTCCTGTGCGACGAGCAGGCAGGGGACCGCAGGGTGGGACGCCCGGAGGTGCTGGATGCGCATCTGCCGGATGCGTTTCGGGTGGGGGGGATGGACGGAGCGAGTACGAGTACGAGTAGTACGAGTACGGAGCGGGAGCGGCTGGCGCCGCACTGTCTGCGGCCGCCGCGGGCGGTCGAGGTGATGCTGCGGGGCGGGGTGCCGTGCTCGCTGCGCGGGGAGGACCTCGTCGCGCAAGTGATCGAGCTCGGCGGGCCCTACCGCGTGCAGGTGGGCTTCGAGGCGCCGGTCGTGCGCGACTACTACGATGCCGAGCTGTCGAGTGGCGTCATCGTGCGCCTGTTCCACGATCTGCGCTCGAACCACTGGTTCGTGGATGCACGCTACGAGTGATGGCCTCGGTGCGGCCCGCGATCAGTCCTCGCAGAGCGCGGCGACCAACTCGGCCAGGTCTTCGGGGCGGACCCTCGGGTGGGGGTGCACGCCGTCGTCGCTGCGTGAGAGCAGCGCGGGCGCCTGCTCGCACAGGTTGAGGCACCCGCGGGGGACCACCTCGATGCCGGCCTGACCCGCGGCTGCGCGCTCCGCCTTGAGCTCCAGCAGCCGCTCGAGCAGCGCCATCGAGCCCTTGGCCTGGCACGCGCCGGTGCATGCCGCGATCTGCACCGCCTTGGCGATCCGGAGCTGCAACATCGGCTCGCCCCCGAGCGCCACGTAGGCGTGCGAGAGCGGCACCCCGACCTCCGTCGCGACCGCCGCGACATCCTCGGCCGAGACCAGCCCTTCCTTCGCCCGTGCCTTGAGCCGTCCACAGAGGTCCGCTGCCACCCTCGGCGGCACGACCGACGCGAACCCAGGAGCCATCGGAGCCATCGGCATGCGCGGCAACATGCGCGCACGGTGTCGCCGACACCAGGCCCTGTCAAGCGCTCCGCGGACCGCGGGCAGCGTGCCCCGCCCCACGCGCATGGTGCGGGTCCGCCTTGCCCCGCCCCCCCGGTCAACTCGCTGGAACCACGGGAGTAGGACCTGGTCCGACCGTTGCTCATGCCGAGCCAACATTGGTCATGGACTTGGGGAGGAGCAGATGATGCGTCGTTACTACGTGGTTGGCATGCTCGCGGGTGTGCTCTCGGGGTGTGGCGAGGATGCCGGCAAGCCTGCCTCGGCGCAGGACGTGCGCACGCGGCTGACGCCGCTCGTCGCGCGCCTGACGGATGGCGTCGGCAAGAGCTTCGCCGCCATCACGCACAGCGAGGCGTGGAAGTCCCTCGACGAATCGTACCGGGGTCTGCGCGTGCTCGGCGACGGTACCGACACGCTGTCGCCGGCGCCGACGCCGATGGGGCTCGTCCGGGCCACGCTCCGGCAGGGCTACGTCGAGTACGCGCTGCGGACCTCGCTCGGGGACGATCGCACGCCGGGTGAGGCGCTCGGCGATGCGCTGGGGGAGGCGGCCGAGCAGGAGGGCGAGGGCATCTGGCGCGTGCGCGGCGACGCCGTGTGCCCGCGCTCCTACGACTTCCCCGACGCGCCTCCGCGCGTGCCGGGCGGGCCCACCACGCCGGCGCCCACGTCGAGCGCGGACGACGCGCGCGCCCGCTGCATCCGCATCGTGGACGATCTCGAGATCCGCCTGCGCATCACACTGCCGGGCGGTGATGGCCTCGACGTGGCGCTCCTCGTGGGGCCCGCGCGCGACGAGGTGCTGGCCCTCCAGCTCCGACCGGACTTCGCCCAGCTCGAGCTCGACCTTGGCGCCATCCGCGGGGCGGCCGCGCACGTGGCGAGCGTGGTGGGAGCGCGCATCTCGCTGCCGCAGGTGCTCGAGGGCCGCGTGCGCTTTTCCGTGCGCGTCCAGGGCACCGACGACGCGGTCGTCGAGGCCGCGATCACACGCGCCATCCGCGCCGAAGGCAGCGACGTGCACGTCGCGATCGATGCGCGCGATCCGTACTTCCACCTGGCCGCGCACGGCGGCGCTGATCCGACGCTCGAGGTGACCTACGACTGGGGGCACACGCAGATCGAGGCGCCGGTCGCCTTCGGTGGTCCGAGCGCGCGGCTCGCGGTCGACCTCGCGGGCCTTGACGGCAAGCTCCACCTCGACGGGCGGGATTCGGCCGTGCGCTTCACGGGTTTGGGCCTGGGCGACGCCACCTCGCGCGCCACGCTCGACGGGCAGCCCTTGGTCGAGCTCGACCTCAACGCGTCGAATGGCCGCCACACCGATCTCACGGTCACGTCCGGCGCGCGCCCGGTCGTCGAGCTGCGCCCTGGCATCGACCTGCGTGCCGCCATGCGTCTCGGCGCGCTCGAGCGGCTCGGTCGCAGCGTGCCGTCCCACCTGCGTGACGAGGTCTACACCGTGGCCATCACCGACATGCCGCGCCTCTCGCCGGCACAGCTCGCCGACGGCACGCGCGCGCTCGAGGTGCTCGCCGGGCAGATCGTCCTGGCGTCGAGCGCGGTCGCCGATCGCATCGTCGTGCCGGCGGGGCGCTGCCTGGCGCGCGATCCTCTCGTCGCGGGCGAGCACCCGGTGCTCGGCCGGCTGGCCGTGCGTGACTGCCGCTAGGCTGGTTTGGAGTGGCCCGGTATTGCGCTAGGGACTTACCCACGCCTATCCCGGCCAGAATCAGCAGCTCCACCCTTGCAGAAGCATACGATGCACGGCATCCCTGAGCCGTCTTCGGTCGGAATCCAACCCAGCTCGCCTACTGTATACTGAACATGAGTTCAGATGTACGCCGAGCTGCGGTGCAAGACGGCCTTTTCGTTCCTGCGTGGTGCCAGCGCACCCGAGGCGCTGGCGGAGCGCGCGGTCGAGCTCGGCCTGCCCGCGGTGGCGCTGGTCGATGCGGATGGGGTGTACGGGGCGCCGCGGCTGCACAAGGCGGCCCGAAAGCTCGGTCTGCACGCGATCGTGGGCGCGGAGGCGTGGATCGCGGGGTATCCGGTCGCGCTCCTGTGCGAGAGCCAGCAGGGCTACCGGAACCTCTGCCGCCTCTTGACCGACGGCAAGCTGCGGCGCGGGCCCGCGCACAAGGGGCACCCCGAACGGGTGCCGCAGGCGCTCGGCTGGCATGACCTCGAGATCCACGCGGCCGGCTTGCACGCGCTGACGGGCGGCGCGGAGGGCGCGTTCGGCGCCGCGCTCGATCGGGGCGACGGCGGGGCCGCGGCGGGCGTGCTCGACCGGCTGGTCGGAATATTCGGAAAGGCAAATGTGTCGGTCGAGCTGCAGCTCCACCTCGACGAGGCGGAGGACCGGCGGAACGCGGGGGCGGTCACGCTGGCGCGGCGGTACGGGCTGCCCGTCGTGGCGACCAACGACGTGCGCTTTGCGCGGGTCGAGGATGCGCTGCGGTTCGACGTCCTTTCCTGCCTCGCGGAGGGGACGACGATCGACCAGGCGGGGACGCGGCTCTGCGCCAACGCGGAGCGCAGGCTCAAGTCGCCGGCCGAGATGCGCGCGCTCTTCCGCGATCTGCCCGAGGCCATCGAGAACGCGGGGGCGCTCGGCGATCGGCTCGCGTTCTCGCTCGAGGATCTCGGCTACCGCTTTCCGGACTATCCGCTGCCGGCGGGCGAGACGCCGACGTCGTTTCTGCGTCGCGTCGTGCTCGAGCGGGCTCCCGCGCGCTTCCGGCCGTTTTCACCGCGCGCGCGGGCGCAGCTCGATCGCGAGCTCATCCTCATCGCGAAGCTCGGCCTCGAGGGCTACTTCCTCATCGTCTGGGACCTCGTGGAGCTGTGCCGCCGCGAGAAGATCCTCGCGCAGGGGCGCGGCAGCGCGGCCAACTCAGCCGTGTGCTTCGCGCTCGGCATCACCGCGTGCGACCCGGTCAAGATGGATCTCCTGTTCGAGCGCTTCCTGTCGGAGGAGCGCGGCGAGTGGCCCGACATCGACCTCGACCTGCCGAGCGGGGCGGCGCGCGAGCGCGTGATCCAGCACGTCTACGCCAAGTACGGCGAGCGCGGCGCGGCGATGACGGCGAACGTGATCACCTACCGTGGGCGGAGCGCCGTGCGCGACGCGGGCAAGGTGCTGGGGCTCGATCCCGGGTCGCTCGGGCGGCTCTCGGGCCTGCTCAACCGCTACGAGTTCGGCGCTCAGGCGGCCGAGGAGATCGGGCCCATGCTGCGCGCCGCGGGCTTCGATCCCCAGGCGCCGCGCGTCCGGGCGTTCGCGCGCCTGGCGATCGAGCTGCAAGATCTGCCGCGCCACCTCGGCCAGCACTCGGGCGGGATGGTGATCGCGGCCGGACGCCTCGACGACGTGGTGCCGCTCGAGCCGGCGAGCATGCCGGGGCGCGTGGTCGTGCAGTGGGACAAGGAGGACTGCGCGGATCTCGGGCTCATCAAGGTCGATCTGCTCGGTCTCGGCATGATGGCAGTGCTGGCGACGTGCCTTCACGAGGTGCCGCGCTGCGATCACGTGCCGCTCGACCTTGCGGCGATCCCGCACGACGACCCGGGGGTCTTCCGGATGCTGCAGAAGGCCGACACCGTTGGGCTGTTCCAGGTCGAGAGCCGCGCGCAGATGGCGACCTTGCCGCGCCTGCACCCGGAGACGTTCTACGACCTCGTGGTCGAGGTCGCGCTCATCCGCCCGGGGCCGATCGTGGGTCAGATGGTGCACCCGTACCTGCGGCGGCGGCGGGGGCGCGAGCAGGTGCGGTACGCGCACCCGTGCCTCGAGCCGATCCTCGCGCGCACGCTGGGGGTGCCGCTGTTCCAGGAGCAGGTGATGCGCATGGCGATGGAGGCGGCGGGCTTTTCGGGGGGGCAGGCGGAGGAGCTGCGCCGCGCGATGGGGTTCAAGCGCTCGGAGGCGCGCATGAAGGCGCTCGAGACGCAGCTCTACGAGGGCATGGCGGCGCGCGGGATCCTCGGCGCGGTGGCCGAGGAGATCGTCCAGCACATCATGTCGTTCGCGCTCTATGGCTTTCCGGAGTCGCACGCGATCAGCTTCGCGCTCCTCGCGTACGCGAGCGCGTACTTGAAGCTCCACCACCCGGCGGTCTTCGTGGCGGCGCTGCTCGACGCGTGGCCGATGGGCTTTTATCACCCGGCCACGATCGTCAAGGACGCGCAGCGGCACGGCGTGCGCGTGCTGCCGGTCGACGTCGTGCGCTCCGAGCAGGCGTGCCGCGCGCTGCCGTCGGAGACGCCCGGGCGCGCGAGCCACACGCTGCGGCTCGGGCTCAAGTACGTGCGCGGCCTGCGCGAGGACGCGGCGCGGGAGATCGTATCCGCACGGACGCATGGGTTCGAGTCTGTCGGCGACCTCGTGCGGCGGTGCCCGGGCCTGCGCAAGGACGAGCTCGATGCGCTCGCCGAATCGGGGGCGCTGGCCCCGCTCGGTGCCACGCGTCGCGACGCGCTCTGGCAGGTGAGCGCGCTCGCGAACGCGCGCGGCACGCTGTTCGACGGCGCAGCAGGCGAGGGCGCCTCGCCGCTTTCGGACATGTCGCTCGACGAGCGCATCGAGGCGGATTACCGCAACGTCGGCGTCACCGTGGGGCCTCATCCGCTCGCGCGGCTGCGGCCGGTGCTGGCGGCCGAGGGCGTGGTGACGGCGCGCGCGCTCGAGGACGTCCCCGACGGCGCGCGGGTGGCGGTCGCGGGCGTGGTCATCGTGCGGCAGCGGCCGGGCACGGCGAAGGGCTTCTTCTTTCTGACGTTGGAGGACGAGACGGGCCTGTCGAGCGCGATCGTGACCCCGCAGCGCTTCGAGGCGCACAGGCGGCTGCTCGGCGGGGCGCCGGCGATGATCGTCGAGGGGGTCCTGCAGCGCACCGATGGCACGCTCAACGTGCGCGGCGATCGCTTCCGACTGCTGGTCCTGGCCGATCGCGCCCCGCCGTCACGGGATTTTCATTGAACGGGGGCGCCGCGCCGGCGCGGTAGGCTCGCTCCGTGCGCAAGCTGACCGACGACCGCGCGCTCTACGAGGCCCTGCTGGGCGACGCCCGCGACCCCAGCGCGGAAGCTCGCGTCGCATCGCGGGCCCTCGCGCGCCGCGGGATCGTCGCGCCGTCCACGATTGTCGAGCCGTGCGCGGGCCACGCGCCGCACGGCGATGCGTTGGCGCGCGCCGGCCATCGTGTGCTGGCGGTGGATCTCTCGCGGGCCATGCTCGCGGGAGCGCGCCGCGCGTTTCCGTTGCGCGCGGACGCATGTGCGATGCCGATCCGCAGCGCGGTCGCTGACGCGGTGATCCTCGCCTTCGAGGCGCTGGCGTTGTTCGTGGACGACGATGCGCTCCTCGGCCTGCTCGCCGAATGCGCCCGCGTGCTGCGGCCGGGTGGGTGCCTGCTGGTCGATCTCGAGGAGCCCGGCTGGGCCCGAGGCGACGTACCCTCCCGTGCCCACACCTACCGGCGCGAGCGCGTGGGGGACGCGCGCGCGGAGTTCCTGGAGCATCCGCTGGACTGGCGCCGGGGCACGCAGCGCTTCGAGGTGCGCGGACGGGATCGCCGCGGGGCGTTCCGCGAGCAGAGCGTGCTGCGCCTGCTCGATCCGGCGCAGGTGGCGCTCGTGGCCCGGGCGACCGGCTGTTTCCTGGCGGACGGCCAGGCGTTGCAGGCACGTTCGCCGCTCCGGCTGTGGGTGATCCTGCGACGCCTGCCGGCGGTCGCGTGATAGCTTTCCGCATCGGCAGACGCTGCCAAGGGGGACGAGATGAGGCACTGCATCGCGATGATCATCGGGTTCGGGCTCTGCATGATGGGCGGCGCTGGCCGCGCGGACGACAAGGCTGCCAAGGCCGAGGCTGCGCCGCCGATGGCGATGCCCAAGCCGGCTCCGGAGATGGAGCAGCTCAAGCAGCTGGCCGGGAACCAGAGCTGCACCGGCAAGATGTTCGCTTCACCCATGGGCCCGGAGGGGCCGATGAAGGGCAAGATCTCCATCAAGGTGGATCTCGGCGGTTTCTGGTACGTGATGCGCTGGGACGGGGCGAAGACGAAGGCCATGCCCGCGATGTCGGCGTCGTGCTTCTGGGGCTACGACCCCGGCAAGAAGGTCTTCGCCGAGGCCTGCGTGGACTCGATGGGCGGCACCGCGCACGGCACCTCCAAGGGCTGGGAAGGCGACAAGTGGATGTGGGACGAGGAGAACGTGATGGGTGGCCAGAAGTTCAAGGGTCACACCCTGGTCGCCAAGGGCAAGGGCAAGGAGATCAAGGTGACGTCCGACATGGTCACCCCAGACGGCAAGACCATGCCGATCTGGGAGACCACCTGCAAATAGCCAGAGGTCGCCGTCAGGCTTGACATCACCAGGCGGATCGCACACATACTGCGGGCCTTTCAGAAGGAACCGAGGAAAAAGCAGATATGGAACCACGCAAGGGTGCGCCGCGCGCGCAGGGCAGTGATCAGGCTCCGGGCATGGCCCCGGGAGGTGACGCCCCGGCGGCGCCCGTGACGCCGTCGAACCGGCAGCCCAAGAAGAGCCACGAGCAGCGCCTCTCCGAGGTATTCATGCGCCTGCCCCTGCCGATCGCAGAGCGGAAGTTCCGCGCCGGCATGCGCCGGCTCGCCGGGCGCGGTCGTCGCCCCGGCGGCGGCGGCCGCAAGTAGCTCCTGCGCTCGCGCCCTTTCAATCGTCGGCTAGGGCGGGCGATTTTGCGCTACCACCAGTGTCGCCACGCGTAGGCTGCCAGCGTCGGTGAGGTGCACGCGATCGACGGGGCTATAGTAGATGCCCTGGAACGGCGCAGCCGGATCGCCCACCAGGGGATCGGCACCCGGATCGACCAAGACATCCGCGTAGGATGACGGCGACATCCTCAGCATCTGGTTGACGGTCTGGCGCATGGCCTCATAGGCCGCCCACGTGCCCACAGGGAGCAGCGTCAGCGTGATCACCTTGCATCCTGCCACTCGGCGACCCCGACCATACTCCTTGAGGCGCTCGGCCGTTTCTTCCGGCGCGTGGCCTTCGAGCAAGTCGTGCGGGCCCTCCCAGTAGAGCAACCAGGTGGTGCTCCCTTCGTGACAGTGTGCGTCGACGCGTCGCAGGTGGTCGGGCTCCAGCATCCGGGTCATGCCAATTCCCCCCTCGGCTTCGTCATAGAAACGCAGGCTTACCGGTGCGTCCAAGAGGTGCAGGACGTTTTGCGGCAGGGGCGTGGCACCGTTGCGCGATTGGGTCCAGGAGTTTCCGTCTACGACGAAGACATCGGCGGGACCGATGACGATTGGCATCATGGGCTCGGGCACGCCGCCCTCAGGACCGCTCCGTCCGCCTCCCTCCGTGCTCTCTGCAGCGGCGTCGGTCCGCAGAGGGCCATCCTGACCGAGAAGAGGGCCATCCTGACCGAGAAGAGGGCCATCCTGACCGAGAAGAGGGCCATCCTGACCGAGAAGAGGGCCATCCTGACCGAGAGGACCACGACCATCTCTCGCACCGGAACCGCCGCATGTGCTGAGCAACGGCCAGCCAGCCAAGACGATGCACACCCAATTGCGCCTCATGGACGAGCTTTTCCAGTGAGAATCATGTATCCGATCGGCGACCCCGTCGGTGACAGGTGAGGTGGGGCTGGCTACCTTGGCGGAGCGCCCGAAATCGAGGCTCAGTGTGGTGAGGCACCGACCGTCCCGTTGAGCATATTGTCCACGACGTCGACGATGATGCCGAAGCTCAACATCTCGACGACTCGATCCTCATCGAGCGAGATCCCGAACGCTTCCTCGACACTCGTCACGATGTTCAAGTGCTGCTGAGAATCCCATCCTTGAACGTCATTCGGGGAGGAAGCGGCCGAAATGGTGTGTGCTTCCCGGTTGAACAGGATGGTGAAAATCTCTTTCACTCTTGATTCGATCTCTACGCGCTCCATCCCTCGATCCATTCTGCGTAGATTGTCAAGTAGCCGTTACGGACGCCCTGGTAACGGCGCCTCTTGGAGAATGCATGCGTCAACCCCGGTGTGTCCTGCGCTTGATGACCCGGGCCGGGTTGCCCACGACGACTGAGTAGGGCGGGATCTCGGTCGAGACCACACTGCCGGCTCCAATCACACAGTGATCTCCAATGCGGGTGCCCGCAAGGAGGATGCACCGGCCGCCGATCCACACGTCCTTTCCGATGACGATGTCAGACCCGAAGTAGCCCTGGTCGGAGATGGGAGTATTCGGGTCGTCGTAGCGGTGGTTCATGTTTCTCACGTAGAGCCCTGGCCCCACGTGGGTACGATCCCCCATCCTGAACTGAAACTCACCCGGGCCAAGATTGATCACACAGCCATGTCCAATCATGCAGTCATCTCCGATGTGCACCTGGTGACCAACGATGCTGCAGCCACCATCCATGACGAGATTCTTTCCCAGAGAGCCGACCCTGTGACGAAGGTACGTGCGCCGCATAGTGTATCCAAGCGACGTATTTGGCCAGTGGAGGATGGAGAAGCGCACGATCGCAGCCTGTACCTTGGTGAGCTCAACCAGGGGCGCAAGAGCCAACCTACCAAGTCGAATCGCATTCAGGATCGGCATGTGCTCCTCATGAGCGAGCCGAAATTCGTGACGTCATCGTTATTTGGAGGCCAGGAGCGGGGTGGCCGCACCATCACGCACCACGAAGAACTCGTTGCGGGTTGCAGTCATGGCTCGCTCGAGCAGCGTGCTCATGCCACGCGTATTGACCTTTCCAGTCGGGAGCTGCGGGAAATCGGATGTCACGAGAATGAACCGCGGTACCATATATTCTGGGAGTGAGTCACGGACGTGCGCCTGCACAGCGAGGATCGCAGCGTGTGACGGAGGGCACTGGATGATCAGGGCGCTCGCGACGTACCGCGCACCGTCCGGCGAGGTGACCGCGAACGCCGCGACGTTCTTAACGTCAGGATGGGAGAGGAGTGCGCGTCTCACCTCATTGAGGTGCACCCTCCGACCCCCGATCTTGACCTCATCGTCCTTCCTGCCGAGGTAGAGAAGATCACCCCGATCGTTTTGCATGCACGTGTCACCGGTGCGGTAATAGGGGACACCGTCGCGAATGACGAACGCCTGTGCTTGCTCTTCGGGGCGACGCCAGTAACCAGGCGTGATCTGCGGGCCCGCCACCAGGAGCTCGCCTGGCGTATCTGAGGCATCGATGACCCTCTCGCCGTCGACGAGCAATGCGGTCATGTGCTGAAGGGGGGTGCCAATGGGACAGAATTCTTGGTTCAATTCCCCCGTGCAAGGGCTGGGAAATTGTTGCTCTGGGCTGCCTGCGCGAAAGAGGTGGGTTGCGCACACGACCGTGGTCTCTGTTTGCCCATAGTTGTTGATCAAACGGATGTGAGGGATGGCTCGGAGCCAGGCGTGAAGAACTCGAGGATCGCATACCTCCGCGCCAAAGAGGATGACCCGTAGCGCGGAAAGGTCCAACTCCTTCAGGGCGGCGCCGTCGCCCGTGATGCGCGCTAGCACCGAAGAGACGGCGCAGAGGTGCGTGATGCGTCGCGAAGCCAGCGTGCGGAGCAACGCTGAGGGGATCGGCAGTAGCTGAGTCAGGTGGACAGTGGCGCCTGCCGAGAGGGGCAGGAGCGCGTCCATGATCGAGACGCCGAAGTAGAACGGGGCCATGTTCAACGCAACGCTCGTCGCATCGATCTCGGTGATTCGCCTGTGCGCGCTGAAGAACGCGGCGATGTTCCCGTAGGTCATCATGACGCCCTTGGGGAACCCGGTGGACCCAGACGTGAAGACAATGCACGCGAGGTCGTCCGCCTCGATCTCCAGCGGCAGGGCGGGAACGTCCGCCGCCAATCCGAGGGGCACATCCTCGAATGAAATGTGAGGAACGCCATGGGGCAACCAGCTCGCCACGTCCAGCAACGGGCGAGCCGCGACGATCACGGCGGGTTCGACATCGCGGACGAGGTGCTCGAGACGGGCGGGAGGCGCGTTCCTGTCGAGCGGAACGTAGGCTGCCCCGGCGCGGAGCGTGCCGAGGATCGCCACCACCGTGGTGACGCTCTTGTCCGTGAAGATCACGACGCGCGCGCCGCGTCCGACGCCAAGGGATGTCAGCTTGTGAGCAAATCGGAGCGTGGCGCTACTGAGCTCAGCGAACGTGAGTGACGAAGACCCGTCCGCGATGGCAGTCCTCTCCGGACATTGCTTCCTGGGCTCGTCCAGGAGTCTTGCGACCGAAGACGCAGCCAGGTTCCCAACAGCTGTCATGCCTCTCCTCCCGGCACCCTCGGGGCGAGGGCGCTACCACCATCGCAGACGAAACGGACGATTGAATCGACAACGGACGGATCGAGGAGGATCGCCCTGTGGCCAAGGCCCTGGGTCGGTTGGAGGACGGCGCCTGACCATGCGTCTGCGGTTTCGACGGCATCCCGGTAGGGGATCTCCGTGTCGCCGCGGTCGTGCACGATGAGGGCAGGCGTATTGATATGTGGGGCCACCGAGACCAGGGAGCTCTGGTCCCAAATGCTTGGTCCGAACTCGAGCTCGAGCGACTCAACCAGCGCCGCGTGCGCCTGCGGCTCGAGTGCAAGGCGTTTCGCGAAGCGCGTGACGACGTCGCGCAGACGACAGATCGGCGCGATCAGTGCCACTCGTTCGGTACGCACGCCTCGACCCAGCGACATGGTCACGCTGGCCGCACCCATAGAGTGCGCCACGATCGCATCGAAGCCACCTTCGTCGCACCCGAGGTCGGTCACGAGATCGGCGAATTCGAAGAGACTCGAATGTTCCCCCTCGGAGCGCCCGTGTGCTGGTGCATCGACGCCAAGGACACGGAACCCGCCCGCTACGAGCGGCGGCACGAAGGCACGCAGCTGAGCGGCGCGCCCGCCCCAGCCGTGCATCAAGAGTACCTTGCGAGGTCCATCACCCCACGCGTACGTCACGAGTGACTTGCCGCGGAACGCACGTCGGCCCTGTCGTGCCGCAGCCAGGCATTCTCGCTCAGGGATGGACTCTGGCACCCTGATGGTGCTGACGAACTTCGACCTGATCTGCGCGGGAGACTGCACCCCTGGCATGGTGAGCTTCGCAACTCCCATCCCTCTCATCCTCCGAAGTCGATCACGGATTGAGCACGAGACAGGTGGTCGTACCGTGCGCGAGGAGATCACCGGCGCGATCGACAACGCGCCCCTCGGCGACCGCGATCTTGCGGCCCACCTTGATGACCGTTCCAGTGGCGTGGATCTCACCCGTATCCACGCTGATCGAGTGATCGAAATTCACCTTGATCTCGATTGTCGTGTAGGAGACGCCGGCCGGCAGGGCCGTGTGAACCGCGCAGCTCATCGCGGAATCGAGCATCGTGCAGACGATCCCACCGTGCATCTTGTTGAGCGGGTTGTCGTGCTCGTGGCCGGGTACGAGAGCGAACACGACGCGTCCGGGCTCGATCTCCGTGCAGCGCATGCCGATGAGCGCGCCTATGCCGGGCGCCGGTTGCGGGCGACTGAAGAAAGTGCGCAGGGCTTCCAGGCCGGACATCATCACAAAGCTCTCCGAGTGCAAGGCAACGGGATCAGGTCACGGGTTCAGTGCCACCCACGCATGTGCGGTGCATGACTCGCCGGTGCTGTGTCGCGTCGTATGGAATGAGGCGGTGAATGCTATGGCGATTCTCCCAAACGACGAGGTCCCCCTTTCGCCAGAAATGTCGATAGACGAACTTGGGTTGCGTCGCGTGTCCTAGGAGCTCGTAAAGGAGTGCCTCTCCTTCACCAGCTGGCAGACCCTCGATGCGTGGTGAATGGGCGCTGATGAAGAGTGATCTCTTGCCCGAATCCGGGTGCGTACGCACGACCGGGTGCAGGACCGGTGGGAGGGCCGTTCGCTCAGCCTCGGTGAGGGGCGGCAAATCGAGCACCATCACTCGCGTCTGTGCGTACTGGTGGATCGCCTTCATCGTGGCGATGCGATCCCGCATCGCGGCCGGGAGAGCGTCGTAGGCTGCGACCATGTTGGCCCACTCGGTCTGGCCACCATGTTTGGCATCAGGCACCTGCACCGCGAAGAGTGTCGAGTAGAGCGAGGGAATGCGCCGGTACGAGCTATCTGTGTGCCAGTACTCGACGACGCGCAGATACTTCGTCTTGATATGCTCGGCGCCGAAGAGAGTTCCACTCTCATCGATATTCGATACGCAGAACACCTTCGCGCTAGCCTTCGATCGTTCCACCTTCTCCGGGAAATCCTCCAGCAGACCGAAGCGTTCGCTGAACGCGATCTGCTCATCGAGGGCGATGTCCTGGTCACGAAAGACGAGAACGCAGTGCTCGACCAGTGCGCGACGAATCCCAAGGATCGCCGCGTCATCGAGTGGGTGCGCGAGGTTGATCTCGAGGACCTCCGCGCCGGTGTGTTCGGTCAGCTTCCGGAGTTTCATGTTCATCAGATGCCCCCGAGCTAGGCTGACTCCGCGTGACTCTGTCGTCTGAGTTGTGCCACCGTCGGGCGCTTCACATTCCGTACGATCCCCACCTTGGCAAAGAACTCTATCAAGAAGGCGGTGAGGTCGATCTCCCACCATCGCAGGCCAAGGTGCGCTGAGCTCGGGAAAGCATGGTGGTTGTTTTGCCATGCCGAGCCGAACGAAGGGACCGCAAGCCAGAAGTTGTTGCGACTCTTGTCGCCCGTACGAAATCGCTCCCCGCCAAAACGGTGACAGATGCTGGCGACGCTCCACGTGGTCTGGTGCACGAGAAACATGCGGAGAAGGCCCCCCCAGAGGAAACACGAGAGCGCGCCACTGAATGTGCCATAGTAGATGCCACCGATGATCGCGGGGAGAGCCAACCCGACGACGGCAATCCACAGGTAGAGCGCATTCACGACGCGGAGGACCGGATCCCGAACGATGTCGCGAGCGAACAGTGTACAATTGGTGATCTCATCCGTCAGCATGTGCCCAATGTGAGCGTGCCAGAGTCCCCGGAGCAAACCGAGCGACTGGACACTGCCGTGGATCTTGCGTACGTGCGGCGAATGTGGGTCGTGGGGCCCGTCGCTGTGAGCGTGGTGGCGTCTGTGGCTCGCTACCCAGTAGAGGACACGGCCTTCGGCCGCCATCGATCCCAGCACTGCGAAGATGACCTTCACGATGCGACTCGTCTCGAATGCGCGGTGTGCGAGCGCACGGTGCAGACCGAACTCGATGCCAAGGCTCGTCAGCACGAAGCCTCCCACGCACAGAGCGATCTCGAGCGTCCCCACGCCATAGCGCCAAGCGTACGCCACGGTGGAGAGAGCCCCAAGCAACGGCACGAGGATCGTCGCTCCCGCGATCGCATTCTGCATCGGGCGCAGCGCCTTGTTTTCGACTGTTATGGACGGGCGTACTGTCCCCGCTTCTGGCGCCGCCGTCTCTCCAACAACGTACGCTTCGACTCCCGCCTCGCCTTCAGTTGCAGGCGACACTCGGGCTCGCGCCCTCTTCTGTTTCTCCTCTTCCGTCGGTGCGCGGCGAACGTCCGTGACCAGGCCGAGCCACGACATCGCACGAATGATGGCGCCCCCAACATCGGGCTGGTGCCACTCGAAGCCGAGCAACGCAGACGCAGGAAATGCATGGTGGTTGTTCTGCCAAGCAGAACCGAAGGTCGGCACGCCGAACACGTAGTTGTTGCTACTCTCATCACCGGTCGCAAAGGGACGTGGTCCGTACATGTGCGAGAACGAACCGTTGGCGAAGTACACATGGTGCACCAAGAAGATACGCACCAGCCCGCCCCACAAGAGACCCAGGAGCGCGCCATACGCGGTTCCCTTCGCCACGGCGCCGATCACCGTGGGGATGGCCAGTCCCAGCGCGACCCAGGTTCGGTAGTGACGGTCGACGATGGATATGACGGGAACCCGCGCGAGATCGCGTGTGAACGCCATCACGTTCGTCGCGTGATCCGTGTACATGTTGCCCATCTGAGCGTGCCAGAGACCCTTCATGCGGCTCATGAAGCGTTGTTCTCGACCATCGTCCGCCTTGCGAACATGCGGTGAGTGTGGATCCTCGAGCGTGTCGCTAAAGATGTGGTGACGCCTGTGGGTCGCGGCCCAGTAAAGGACCGGCCCCTGCGCGGCCATTGAGCCAGTGATACCAAACAGGGCACGCATGGCCGACCCACACTTGAATGCGTTGTGTGCGAACAGCCGGTGCAGACCAACCTCGACCCCGGCCATCGTGACGAAGTACATCGATGCGAGGAGGACGATCTCCAGTAGATGAACTCCGTAGCGAAGCGCGAGAGCCACGGCGCACAGGGTGCCGATCGTCGGCACCCAGATCGTCACGAGGGCGATGCGCCTCTTGGACGCGCGAACGGCCGTGCTTTCGATCATCGCTGGGGGGCGACGCCCACCCGCCGAAGACCGCATGCATCCATCCGCCGTCTCAGTCTGATCGATCGCGAAGGCCTCGTTGGACATTTCCCCCCCTGAGCATCAAGCCAGGCCGATCTGCGTCGCAACAAAGGCAGTGACAGCGTCGATGGTGGGGTGTTCCTTCGTCAGGTTCGCTTCGAAGTGCACACCCAGCCAATCGGCGAGAGCGCCACTCAGCCCTACGGACGCGGTCGAGTCGATCCCGTACTCCTCGAATCTGAGAGTCGTATCGACCTCGCCCTTGGGAACTCCGACGAGAGTCGCAAGGTATTCTACGATCCATGAACGAATCTGTTCTTTCGACTGTGCCATGACGTCCCCTCCGTTCGGTCACAACTGGAGCCTGATTCCTCTTCCCACAAGGCGTCCTGCTCCTTCGGGTCAGGTCACAAGGTGGAGCCGGGTGGAGCCTCGAGCCACGCGCTTCGGGGCCGCGTCACACCATTGCTTTCGAAAAGCACAACGCACGCGCGGCGGCGTACCTTGCCGCTCGAGGTCTTCGGCATGAAACCCCCAGGAACAAAGAGGCAGGTGTACACATTCACGCCATGCGCATCCGCGACCGCGCGACGCAGCGCGCGGGTCAGCTCCGCCTGTGCAGCAGCATCGACCACTTT
This sequence comes from Myxococcales bacterium, assembly GCA_023248855.1. Classification (GTDB taxonomy): domain Bacteria; phylum Myxococcota_A; class Polyangia; order JAHFDS01; family JAHFDS01; genus JAHFDS01. The sequence goes on along the minus strand of JAHFDS010000037.1, from coordinate 15,174 downwards.
CCCCTGACCGTCGTCGATCTCCTGGACGACGATGAGCTGCTCGGTACCATCCACCTCGACGGTGAGGGCAGCCGTCCCACCCGCGCGGAACAGAGGGCTCGCGGCACTGGCCGTGCTCTCGATGTCCTGCGGATAGAGGTTTCGCCCCTGGAGGATGATGAGGTCCTTCAAACGTCCGGTGACGAAGAGCTCACCGTCACGGAGGAAGCCGAGATCGCCGGTCCGGAGGAACGGCCCGTCGCCATTGGCGAGGTAACCGCCGAACGTATCGAGGTTGAGCTCAGGGCGTTTCAGATAGCCTGGACTCACATTCCTCCCGGCGATCCAGATTTCACCAACACGATCGGACCCGCACGGAACGCGCGTTTCCGGGTCAGCGACCACGACGCGTTCATCGAGCCATGAGCGCCCACAGCCGATCAGCCGTCGACGACTGAGCTTGGGTGCATCGTCCGAACACAGCTCGATCCAATGCGCTCCCAGGGCCGTGGCGTCGACGTCCAAGGTCACTGGCTCCGCCTCCGGGCTACCACCGGTCACGAACAGAGTCGCCTCCGCCATCCCGTAACATGGGTACATGGTAGTTGGGCGGAAACCACAAGCCGCAAAGCGGCGGGAGAAGCGCTCGAGCGTATCGGCGCTGATCGGCTCCGCACCATTGAACGCCACCTGCCAGGTCGACAGGTCAAGGGACTCGATCTCCTGATCGGAAACCCGCCGTGCGCAGAGCTCATAGCCAAAATTGGGGCCACCACTCGTGGTCGCGCGATATCGCGAGATCGCTCTCAGCCACCTCACTGGCTTCTGTATGAACGTCTCCGGCGCCATGAGAATACAGGGGATACCCAGGTAGAGCGGCTGCAGCACATTCCCAACCAACCCCATGTCGTGATGCAGTGGGAGCCAGCCGACGAAGATCGTCTCGTCAGAGTGTCCGAACCCCTGCCGAATCATGTCTTGATTGGCGATGATGTTGGCGTGACTTACCTGGACACCCTTGGGGGTTCCAGTTGAGCCGGACGTGTACTGCAGGAATGCCACACTGGCAGGCGTCGTCTTCGGCGCCACCCAGGCCTCCGCGATCTCCGCTGAGATCGTGTCCGTCGCGATAACCGGAAGCCCCCCGAGCGCAGCCTCGCCCGACGGGACCGACCTCGCACCTTCCGCAGTGGTGAGCACGCAAGCGGCGCCACAGTCTGCCGCGATACGGAGGATGCGCTCGAACCCTTCCCGAGGGCGAGGCGGATAGGCGGGCACAGCGACCAAACCGCC
>JAHFDS010000037.1:0-13892 GCA_023248855.1 Myxococcales bacterium | reverse complement strand
ACCCGAGAAACGCGCTGATGAACTCGAGCCCCGAGCCGTAGAGGAGCAGCGCGTGTTTTCCCGCGAGACCGAGGTCCACCAGCTGCGCGCCAACGCTGCGCGCGCGGCGATCGAGCTCGGCGAAGGTCAGCGCAGCCGTTTCCAGCTCATGGGCGTCGAGCCAGGCATAAGCCTTTCCAGCGGGGTGAGCCGCGGCGCGATGGCGGCACAGGTCAACCAGGGTCGACACCTCAGGAGGAACAGGCCAGGAAGACCGGTTCTCGGGATCGTAGGCTCTAGTGTTCATCGCAATTGCCCTAAGCAGAGCAGACGCTAACGTTAGTACTTTGCCCTGTCTCGCCGTCCGATCGGAAGAAAAAAGCGACGCCCGAAAAACCGTGCACGCACAAGCTTGCTGCTCCGCTCTCGTGCACGCTTGCACTCTCCCGTGCAGGATCCTGGGCCTTTGGGCTGCCCTCGAAGCCGCCGACGATCAGCGCCGAGCGCCGCCTTCTCCGACGTGGGGAGACGCGCTGTTCGTCGACGCGCTGCCGACGAGACGTGACCTCCCGGGGTCAGGGTAGGTCTCGCACCGGGCACATGGCCCCGTGGGTGCTCCCTCTCGAGCGACGCGCAACGTCCTCCTCGCTCCTCGCAGGACCTCATGCGGTTCCGTGGGACGTCGGCACGGGAAGACCGAGGCTGCGGTCGCCCTCGAGTCGCCTGTCGTCCAGGACGGTCTCGGCTACCTCTCGACGCCAAGGGCGCCTTCGAGGTCCTCGATCTTCAGGACCTGGATGGCGCCCGTCGACTGACTGAGGATGCGTCGTGATCTCCCGACGGTCAGCGCACCTCACCCCACCCGACGATCACGTGACCTCGGCTCTCAAGGCGACCAGATTGGATCGGGGCCGAAATAGTAGCCACTGCAGCAGCCTGCCTCGTGCCGCACCGTGTAGTCCCGTCGCGCGGTCGAGCCGTCGTTGAGCGTGAGGGCCACCATGCAGCTCCCCTCGGTCCGGCTGGTGACCGTGTAGTCCTTGGCGTAGGGCACGAACCCCTGCATGTGCCGGACCGCGATCAGCCCCTCCGGGCTGGGCCCCCCCGTGGCGACGCTCGAGGCCACCTCCGCGGTCTCACAGCCGGAACCGGTGAGCGAGATGGCGGTGACCGACGCCTGCTGCGTGGCGATGTAGAGCCCCGCAGTCGCAGTGCTCCCGGCCACAGCCCGCGCCCAGCGTCATCATGCCGAGGAGCCCTATCGTGACGAGCCTCATCTCGTCACCCAAGGCTCGAGGTCCTAGCCGTGTCCGCCGCCCTTGAGCTCGTCCGGCTTCTTGCGCAGGCGATCGACCAGGAACTTCCGCACGAGCATCACGTCGGGCTTGCCCTTGACCTGCGTGTAGTAGTCGGTCGAGTCCTTGAGGTTGCCCACGACCAAGGTGAGCGATTCGCCCTTCTTGGTGCGCACCGTCGCCGTCAGCGCGGGCTTGCCTAGGCCGGTGACCTTCGGGTCTTTGGTGTCGGCGTAGGCCCACGCCTTGAGGCTCGCAAACGACGAGGCGACGGCCTTGGTCTTGGCGGGGTCGGACTCGCCCTTGGGCTTGATCACCCTGAAGGTCTCGCCGTTCCGCTCGAGCGTGAAGCCGACGCCATCGGTGCCCATCACCTCGACCTTCGCGACGTCGTCGACCTTGATGTCCGAGATGGTCTTCTCGCGCAGGTCGATCGGCTTCGAGAGCAGGCGCTCGATGCCGAACTTTCGCACCAGGAACACCCCGGGACCCTGGTTCGAGCGCACGTAGTAGTCGTCGCCCTTGGCCTTGCCGAGGCTGACCGTCACCACCTTGCCGTCCTTGAGCTTGGCGGAGACCTGGCGCGCCGTCGGCGGCTCGAGCCCCGCGTCCGCGAGCGAGACACCGTCGCCGAAGTCACTCGCGCGCAGCGAGGTGAGGCCGCTCACGAGGCCCTGCATGACCTCCGCATCGACCAGGCTGAGCGGCACCGTCGTGCTCGTGGCCCGCCAGGTGGAGGGCTTGCCCTCGACCTTCTCCTCGACCACGGTCACCTTGCCGTCGGGGCCCTCGAGCGAGATCTCCGTGATGTCGTCGCGCTTGATCGTGGCGATCGACTTGTCGCGCCAGGCCTTGACGTCCTTGGCGAACATGTACTTGATGGCGCCCTGGACCTGCCACACGTCGTTCTTGCCCGGCTGACGGACCATGGTCTGGCTGCCCACCGACTTGCCGACCAAGAGCTCCACGAGCGCCTTGCCGTCCTTGTCGCCGCCCACGACCTTGAGCGCCTTGTCGTCGCTCACCTCGAGCTCCGCGTGCCGGCCCGGCTGGTCGGTGACGACGCTCCCGAACTCCAGTTGCTCCAGCTTTTCGGCGGCGGTCTTGGCCGCCTGCTCGTCCGCCGAGGCGGCGATCGGCTCGACCACCTTCCAGCCGCCGTCCTTCTTGAGGTGCGTGGTCTTGCCCTCGAGCGTCACCTTGAGGTCCACGATCGTGTCCTTGGTGATCGCGGGCAGGGGCCTCGGCCTCGGCCCGCTGAGCTCGCCCTTTTCCGGCCTGCGCTGCGAGAAGATCGCGGCGCCGACGATGGCGAGGCACGCGACGAGCAGGATGAGCGTGTTCTTCGACATGAGGTCTTACTCCAGGCTGGTCGACGCGCGGCGCGACCGCCGCAGCCGCCATCGAACGATGCCGTAGGCGCAAAAGAAGAGCGGAAGGCCCAGGGAGTTGCCGTAGCGCGCCAGCATCGGCGCCGACTCGGACGTGACCGTCAGCGGCCGCGCCTGCAGCGTCTTGCCGCGCACGCCGATGAGCGCCTCGTCCTGGAGCAGCCAGTCGACCGCGTTCATCATGAACAGGAAGTTCGCCTGCATCGCCTGACGGGGTCCATGCTGGAACTGCTCGTCGCTCGCGAAGTCCGAGTCGCCCACGACCAGCAGGCGCACCGGCGCCGTGCTCTCGCTGACGAGGCCCGGCTCGCTCGCGGCCGCATTCTTGGCGAAGGCGCTCGGCAGCTTGCCCTCGTAGGCGTAGGCGAAGGTGTACACCTCGCGCTTGTCGCCGGGCTTCTGCTTCATCTCCTGCTGCGGGTCATAGAGGAAAAAGCCCGTCTGGTGCCACGCCTTGGCGGTCGAGCGCGCCAGCGCCACGGCCTTGCCGGGGGCCTTGCCATCCTTGAGCTCGCCGGTGAGCTCGAGCGAGCTCGCGAAGGGGAAGACGATGCCCTTGATCTTCTCGGTCACGCGGTGCGTGGACGCGATGTCGGTCGCCACGGGGTACATCGGCTGGTTGACGAAGTAGAGCTGGCCGTTGATGACGGCGGCGGCCTGGACGTTCTGGTCGTCGGCGACCATGTCCTCGTTCACCTTGAAGCCGTACGAGGCCAGCATCGCCTCGAGGCCGTGCTCGTTCTTCTTGCCGAACTTCGGGGGCGCCGGCTGGCCGGGCATCTGCTGGCCGCCCTGGGGGCTGTCGAGCGCCATGCCGTCCACGAAGAAGGCGACGCTCTTGCCCTTCATCAGAAAGGCGTCGATCTCCTTTCTCGCCGGCTCGGACACCGGCTGCTTGGGTCCGAAGACCAGGAGCGCGTCCACGTCGTCGGGGATCTTGACGGCGTCCGTGCCGCCGAGGCTCACCGCCGTGACCTCGTAGTCGGTCAGGCCCGACTGCACGGCGCGCAGGCCATTCGACAGGTCGCCGCAGCCGAAGCCCGAGACCACACCGAGCTTCTTCTTCTTGACGGTCAGGCGGCGCAGGATCGACGAGACCTGGTACTCGAGGCCCTCCTGGGCGCCGATCTGGGGGATCTTGTCGGTCTTGTCGCCGTACTCGAACGCGATGCCGAGGTAGGTGGACTTGACGGCGACCTTCTCCTTCTCGATCTCCTGCAGCCGCAGCTTGGGCACGCCGAGGCGCTGCGCGTCCTCTTCGCCCTTCTTGTCCTCCGCAGGGTCGATGGACTCCCACTGGAACTTGCCGCCCGACGCGGCCTTGTACTCGTCGAGCAGGTCGCGCAGGTAGCGTCCGACCTGCGCGAGCCGCGCCGGCTGGTCCTTCGAGATGAAGGCCTTGACGAGGATGCGGTCGGGGAGGTTCTTCGCGAGGTCCTTGGACGCCTGCGACAGCGTGTAGACCTTGTCCTCGGTAAGATCGACGCGGCCGAACACGCGCACGCCCACGACGTTCACGGCGACCAGGATGCCGATGAGCAGGAAGACCTGGACGACGGCATTGGCGCCCGACTTGAGCTTCTTCTGCCTTGCGGTGGCCACGATTACCTCCACTTCCGGCTCTCGAGGGAGTAGGTGGCGGCGGTCAAACACCCGAGGATGAGGCTGCCGTAGTACAGCAGGTCACGGGTGTCGACGACGCCGCGCGCGATGCTCTGGAAGTGCGTGTCGAGCGAGATGAACTCGAGGAACGGCTGCAGGACCTTGGGGGCGAGCACCGCGAGGCGCCCCAGGATGAAGAGCGAGAACGAGATGCCCCAGGCCAGGATGAACGCGACGATCTGCGAGCGCGTCCAGGAGGACGCCAGAAGGCCGATCGCGAGGTAGCTGCCGCCCATCAGGAGAAGGCCCAGGTAGCCGCCGATGACGGGTCCCTTGTCGAGCTGGCCGAAGCTCGAGACCGTGATGGGGTAAGCCAGCGTCAGGCCGAGGGCCACGCCGAGCAGGGCCGCGGCGCCGAGGAACTTGCCGAGGACGACCTGCCAGTCGGTGAGCGGCAGCGTGGCCAGTAGCTCGAAGGTGCCCTGGCCGCGCTCCTCCGCCAGAAGGCGCATGGTGATGGCCGGCGCGAAGAACGTGAGCGCCAGCGGCGCCCAGCCGAAGAACGGCCGCAGGTCGGCGTTGTTCTCGAGGAACAGCTGCGAGAAGAACATGAAGCCCGAAAACAGCAGGAAGACGGTGATGACGATGTACGCGATCGGCGAGTTGAAGTAGGTGCCGAGCTCGCGTCTTGCGATGGTCAGTGACTTGCTCATTGGATCGATCCCCGTGGGTTGCGAGTGTTGCCGCGCGGCCTACGCCTTCGGGCCGCTCACGCCGTCGTCGCGCGTGAGCTTTCTGAACACGTCCTCGAGCGACGCGGCCTGGCGCTGCAGCTCGAGCAGCGACCAGCCGTTGTCGACCGCCGCGCGGAACAGGGGCTTTCTCAGGTCGTCCGCGCCCGTGCCGTCGACCGTGAACTGGAAGGTGCCGGACTCCCCGGCGGACTCGGCGCAGCGCGCGACGCCGGACATCTGGCCGAGCTTTTCGGCGATGGCGGCCCTCGGTGTCCCGTTCTGCTCGATGACGACGCGGTAGCGGTTGCCGCGCTCGCGCGCGCCGAGCTCATCGGGCGTGCCGTCCGCGACCAGCTTGCCGCCCGCGATGATGACCACACGGCTGCAGGTGGCTTGCACCTCGGGCAGGATATGCGTCGACAGGATGACCGTGCGCTCGCGCCCGACCTCCTTGATGAGCTGGCGTATCTCGACGATCTGGTTCGGATCGAGACCGCTCGTGGGCTCGTCGAGCAGGACAATCTTGGGCTCGTGGATCATGGCCTGCGCCAGTCCCACGCGCTGGCGGTAGCCCTTGGAGAGCTCCCCGACGAGCTTGCCGAGCATGGGGCCGAGGCCGCACACGTCGACCATCCGCCGCAGGCGAGGTCGGCGCTCGGAGCGCGGCAGCTCGCGGATGGAGCAGATGAACTCGAGGTACTCGAGGACCGTCATGTCCTTGTAGAGCGGCGTGTCCTCCGGCAGGTAGCCGAGGTTCTGTCGCACCTCGAGGGACTGCTCGTAGACGTCGAACCCTGCGACGCGCGCCGTGCCGGCGGTCGGCGACAGGAAGCACGTCAGCATCTTCATCGTGGTGGACTTGCCGGCGCCGTTCGGACCGAGGAAGCCCAGCACCTCGCCCGATCGGACCTCGAAGCTGATCTGGCTCACGGCGCGGAAGCTGCCGTAGTCCTTGGTCAGCCCCTCGACCTGGATCATGACCTCACTCATGTCTCTTCCATTCGGTGATTCCCGGGTTGCGTGTTCCCGGCTCTTCGGCCGGCATTCAGGTTGTTCCGGCTTTGGCCGGACTTGCTTGTTGCCCGGCCTTCGGCCGGAGATCAAGGGGTCATGGTTCCTGCGCGCGAGGAAACCCGTGCGCCGCGCCGTCTATTCCCGGCGCACACGCCGGTCAGCGCCTTCCGTTACACGAGGGGGCGCGGGGTGTCAACCGCCGGACGGCTCGCTGGGCGCGGTTCCCCAGAGTCGGGGCTCGCGCTTGCCTCCTCTCGCCCGGTCCCGTTCCCGTTCCCGTTCCCGTTCCTGACCGGTGATCGACAGTGCACGGCCTCGAGCGAGCGCCAAGAATCCGCAGCCGCGGCCTCGATTCTCGGGACCGGGACCGGGACCGGGACCCCGATCCCAGGGAACCGCGCCCCGGCTCGTGCCGGCTCGTACTACCGTGGGGTCGATGGCCAAGGTGCGCTTGCGCAAGGACCTGTCGCGGCACGTTCGTGCAGGACATCCGTGGATCTTCGCCGACGCGCTGGCGGCGCGGCCGGCCGTGCCCACCGGCGGCGTGGTGGACGTGGTCGGGACGGAGGGGCGGTTCCTGGCGCGCGGGCTCTACGATGCGAGCTCGCCGATCGCCGTGCGGGTCTTCACGCTCGACGCACGCGAGGGGCTCGACGGGGCGCTCGTGCGGCGGCGGCTCGCGGAGGCCCTGGTCGCGCGGCGCGGCGTCATCGACCCGACCGAGACCGACACGTTCCGCTGGTGCAACGGCGAGGGCGACCTCCTGCCCGGCGTCGTGGTGGACGTCTACGCGCACGTCGCCGTGGTGCGGCTCGATGGCGAGGCCGCGCGCGCCGTGTTGCCCTTCGTGGTGCAGGCGGTGGTCGAGCTCGGGCGGCCGCTCGGCGTCACGGAGGTGATCGAGCGCTCGCGCGGCGCGAAGAGCGCCCGGCTGCACGGCGCAGCGGAGCTCCCGGTCGTCGCAGTACGCGAGCACGGCGTGCACTTCTCGGTGGACGTGCTGCACGGCCAGAAGACCGGGAGCTTCCTCGACCAGCGCGAGAACCGGCGCGCCATCCGGCCCTACGCGCGCGGCGAGAACGTCGCGAACCTCTTCTGCTACACGGGCGGCTTCTCGGTGCAGGCGGCGCTCGGCGGCGCGCGGCGCGTGTGGTCGGTCGACAGCGCCGCGGGGGCGCTCGTCAGCGCCCGCGACAACTTCGCGCGCAATGGCCTCGACCCCGGGCGGCACGCGTTCGATTGCGAGGACGTGTTCGCCTGGCTCGATCGGATGCGCACCGAGGGCACGCGCTTTGGCCTGGCCGTGGTGGACCCGCCGAGCTTCGCGCCCTCGGAGCGCAGCGTGGCGCGCGCGCTCGCCGCCTACCGCGACCTCTTCGCGGCCTCCCTGCAGGTGATCGACCCGGGGGGCGTGCTGTGTGCGTCGTCGTGCTCGAGCCATGTCGACGCCGAAGCCTTCCTCGGCACGCTGCGCGATGCGGCCGGCAAGGCGCGCCGCCCGCTGCGCGTGCTCGAGGTGCGGGGCCAGCCGGGCGATCACCCCACCCCGCCGGCGTTCCCCGAGGGGCGCTACCTCAAGTTCGTGGTCTGCCGCGCCTGATGACCGGGCTGGTGGCGGGGAGCGGTCCTTGGCTCATGTCTTTCGAAACCACGGGATGATCATGGACGTCGTCCGCATACTCTCGGCGAACGCGGGCCGGCGTTCGAGCTGCCGCTTCTCCATGAGCGGAACGCTGACGAAGACGACCATCAGCGTGATGACCGACGGCCCGACGATCATCGACCGCCAGGGCCCGGGATCGGCGGCCAGCCCAAACCCGAAGAGGCCCCACCAGAACGTGATCTCTCCAAAATAGTTCGGGTGGCGGCAATAGGCCCACAGTCCCTCGGAGATCGGCTCATCGGGCTTTCGGCTCGGGCGCCGCATGAAGCGAAAGAGCTGCTGGTCGGCCACCGCTTCGCAGACGATCGCGCCAAGCGTCACCGCAGCGGCGAGCAGGTCGAGGGCGCCGAAGGGACGGCAGGTCGCGGTGAGCGCGACGTAAAGGCCGATGCTGCCAGCGAACGTCTGCGCCGTCGGCACGAGGTGGATCCCGAGAAAGCTCGCGAGCCAGTAGGCTCGCCCCGTCTTCCTCGCGATCTCGACGTAGCGCCAATCCTCGTGATGGAGCCCCGAAAACCCGCGCGCCCAGTTGTACGTGAGGCGAACGCCCCACAGGGTGCAAAGGCCGAGCGCGACGGCTTGCCGGACGCGATCGACACCGGGCGGCGCGGACAGGAGCCAGGTGAAGCCGGCCACAGGCGGCCACACGCTCCAGTACGCGTCGTAGAAGCTGGAGTTGCGGAACGCGGCGCTGAACGTGAACACGGCGATCGTCGCGGCGAGGTCGCCGATGGCCGCGCGGACGAGTGCGTGGCTCGACGGGGACGTCAGCAGGAGCGCCGCGGTGATCCCGGCGGCGGCCGCGACGACGTACGCGGTGACGATCCACGCTCGCGCCCTTCCGAGGGCGGCGGCTCGAGAAGAGGACATGCGGCGCGCACCTCCAGAGGCTCGGACCATACCGCAGCGCTGGGCTCGAGCCTGCACCTGCGAAACCGGTCACGCGGAGCCGAACCCTGCGTCGCGCCAGAGCGCTGTGCAGGGTGGGCCGTCGGCGAAACGGAGGCGCGGGGGGCCCGCGTCGGGAACGATGACGATCATCCCGGAGCGCGTTCCGTAGGGGCCGGCGTGAACGCAGGCGGCCTGGGCCTCGCGCAGGCGCCCCGGATCGGCGTTGGGAGGCACGTCGTGCGAGCCGAGCAACGCACCGAGCGCGGGCATCAGTTGCCCCGCGGGATCGGCCGACGCCAGGGCTTGGTCGAGCGCGGCCTGGGCGCGCAGCCGCACGAACGCCGCCTTGGGCGAGCCGGCGCCGAGCGGTCGGTTCTCGAGCACGTGCAGGCCCGGCGGGAGCGGCACCGGTGCCGGCGCGCCCGCGTCGATCTCGGCGTAGTGCAGCGAGAGGCCATCGCCGACCAGCAGCCAGCAGGGGTTGTAGTCCTCCCCGCGAACGGAGCTCGCGAGCGCACTCGCGCCGGCCTCGGCATCGGTCGCGCAAGCCGCGACGAGCGGCAGCTCGCCCCGCGACCGCCTCGACGCATCGCGTCCCGCCTGCGCGGGCCGGTTCGTGAGCGCCGCGACCAAGCCGTGCTCACCGACCGCCAGCCAGGTACCGCCGGCGAGGAGGTCGCGTCCGCCGAGCAACCGGGGCGAGCGCTCGCGCAGCGTGGCCAGCGCCTCGGTCGGACGGGCCAGCCACTCGTCTCGGTTGGCCGCGACGACGAGCGGCGCACCGGGCACCACGCGATGCAGCACCACGAGCAGGCACATGCAATCTCCTCGAGCCACAACACTCTACAGGGATCGAGGCCGCGCGCGACGCTCGGAAACGTGCGCCCGACCACGCACCTCTGCCTTGATGCCGCCTTGTCTTCCGCTGTTCCCGAACGGCGGGCTAGAGTGCCGTGGGGCTTTCCTGGCCAACCCGAGGAGGAGCAGATGAGACGGTGCGCATCGAGGTGGGGAACAGTCGCCCTCGCGGGCCTGGTGGCGCTCGCAGCCGCCGGCTGCAGCGAGGACATGCTCAAGGGCCAGGCAGGCAGCGGGGGCGGCACCGCCGGCGGTGGCGGTGGTGGAGCGGGCTCGGGCGGTGGGGGAGGCGGAGGCGCCGGGGGCGCGGGCACGGGCGGGGCAGGTGTGGGTGGAGGCGGCCTGGGCGGGGGCGGCCTGGGCGGCATGGCGGTGGCCTGCGCACCGGCGCCGATGGGGAGCTTCGTCGTCTGCGGCCGTGTCGGGTACGACTACGTGCCGGCGCGCGACGACGTGACGGAGGGCGGCGTCAAGCTCGACTTCGCCGCGACCACGGAGCGGCCGGCGCGCCGGGCGATCGTGCAGGCGCTCGACGGCACCACGTCCATCCACGAGACCAGCGCCGATGACGGGGGCAACTTCCGGTTGGTCGTCCCCGATGGCAAGACGGTCAAGGTGCGTGTCCTGGCGAAGACCAAGGGCGCGAGCTTCGTACGCAGCGGCGGCGCACATTGCGACGGCGCCAGCTGGGACGTCGCGGTGGTCGACAACACCACGGCGCGCGCGCAGTACGCGATCGACAGCGCGATGACCTACACCGCCAGCACGATGGACGCCAACCTCAGGGCGCCGGTGACCTACGAGTCGGGACACTACACCGCGCGCTCTGGCGCGCCGTTCGCGATCCTCGACACCATCGTGCAGCAGCTCGAGCTCGTGTGCCAGGCCGCGCCGAACGTGACGCTGCCGTCGCTCCTCGTCAACTGGAGCATCAACAACGTCCCGGTCGGCGGCGACAAGGCGATGGGCCAGATCGGCACGTCGCACTACACGACCGAGATGGACCAGAGCGTGCTCTACATCCTCGGCAAGGAGGACGTGGACACCGACGAGTTCGACGACCACGTGATCGCGCACGAGTTCGGCCACTACCTCGAGGCGCGCCTGTACCGCTCCGACAGCATCGGCGGCTCACACATGTCGAAGGACATGCTCGATCCGCGCGTGGCGTTCGGCGAGGGTTACGGCAACGCGCTCTCGGGCATGACGTTCGACGACCCCGTCTACGTGGATACGAGCGGCATGGGCCAGGCGCAGGGCTTCTCGATCAACAACGCGACCGCGCCGGCGGGCAATGATCGCGGCGTCTACAGCGAGAGCAGCGCGCAGTACTTCCTGTGGAAGCTGTTCGACGCGCGCGATCCGGCGCCCAACAAGGGCTCGTACGACCGTATTCACGGCATCTTCCGAGACTTCAACAAGACCACGCCGGCGCTCACGAACCTGCAGACCTTCACCGCGCACTACAACGCCCTCCACGGCGGATCCGCCGAGGGCGTGCGCATGCTGTGGGAGAACGATCTCGGCTCGCCCTACGACTCCCTGTGCGCGGGGGCATGCACCGGGACGATGGACACGGCGGATCCGTGGGACGCGGACAATGACCTTGGCACCTCGTATGCGGGAACACGGCAGTTCCCCGACGCCGGGATGATGTACGGTGCGGACTTCTGGCGGCTCTACCGCAAGCTCGCCGCCGGCGCCAACGCCGCCACCGCACACGACCAGATCGCCGCGGTCGGCAGCACGCCCACCAACAAGCTCGGCGGATCGCGCTGGTACTACTTCGTCGCGACCTCGACGATGACTCGCTTCGAGCTCGGCAATCCGCAGGGCTTCGCCTGCGGCGACAACGCGGTCTCGATGTGGGCGTACGCGGCCGGCAATCTGGTCGACGTGCAGGACACGGGGTGTCCGACGATCGCGATGGCGACGGAGGCAGGCAAACCGTACGTCATCACGGTCAACATCGCGCGCGGCGGCATGAGCTCGCTGGCCGGCTACGATCTGATGGTGACGCCATGAGGAGGACGATGATGCGCATCGCAAAGGGGGTCGCACAGCTCGCGCTGGTGCTGGCGGGCCTTGAGGCCGGCAACGTGCGCGCCGAGGATGGCGCGCCGTGGAACGGCGGCAAGCAGGCCGCGGCGGTCGAGGTGCGCGCGGAATTGCCCGTCCGGATCGCGGCCGGCAAGGTGCAGCGAGCGACCATCGTCGTCACGCCGATGCGTGACTGCGCCACGCTGGAGACCCACGTGCGCGGTGTCGACGGTGTGGACGTGCGAAAAGGGGCCTGGCAGCGCGCGAGGACCTGCGAGGCCGGTCGTCCGGTGCGGCTCGCGGTCGAGCTCGTCGCGTCGGCGCAGCAGGCGGGCCTTCTCACGGTGGACGTGCGGCTCGACGTCGGCGGGCGTACCGTCGAGTCGTCGCGTGCCTTCGAGGTGCGCGCGCCCGGCGCCGGCGCGGCCACGAAGCCGCACGGTCGGCTCGAGCGCGACAGCGCGGGCCACGCCGTGATCGTCCTTCCGGCGCGGTGATGCGCGCCCAGCGGAGGCGGAGCCGCATCCTGGCGGTGGGGCTCCTTCTGTGCGGGATCCCGGCTGCGCACGCGGGGGAGCCGGTCGTGAAGGTGACACCGGCAACGAAGACCGAGGGGCCGCTCGGCCTCGAGGTGGTCTATCCGGCCAGGCACCCGGTCGGCAAGGCCTTGAAGGTGGAGGTCACCGTGTGGAGCAGCGACGACGCCGACGAGCTGTCGGTGGTCGTCCGCCCCCCGGCGGAGATCGCGTGGAAGAAGGGCAAGCGCGAGGGTGTGTGGCGCGGCGTCAAGGCCCACGCGCGAAGGACGCTGGCCGTCTCGATCGCCCCCGAGAAGGCGGGCACGCACCTGGTCGCGGTCGACGTCGCGCGCACCGCGAGCGGCAAGGTCGCCCATCGCACCGGCGCCTTCCTCATCGAGGGCGATGGCGAGGTCCGCGCACCGGTCGTGCCTGCACCGTCGAAGTAGCTTCAGAGGGAGACGCCCAGGGCGGCGACGACGCGCTTCTCCCCGAGGGGCATCCCCTCGATCGCCAGATCCACGCCGCGGAACGCGGTGACGAGGCCCGCACCGACCTGGTAGTGATGCGCATCCCCGCCGTCCAGATCTTTCGGTTGCCCGGCCACCCGGGCGCGCCAGGACACGGGACCGAAGAAGCCGCGCGCGACCACGTAGGGCGAGACCAGGTCGAGCAGGGTCTTTCCGACCACGACCCCGGCGCGGACGTCTCCGGCGCTCATGCGGGCGCGCTCGCCGGCTGGGCCGTTGGTGGAGAAGGTGGAGCCGCCCAGCGTGCCGGAGACCACCACGAACGGCGCGGCGCCTGCTCCATCGACCAGGCGATACGAGGCCCCCACCGCGAGCAGCACCCCGGGGCCGAGGTCGTGTCGATTGCCTGCCACCTCGAGGGTGCCGCCGACGGGGCTCCCCGCGGCGAGCTGGAGGGTCAGCTCGGGGGAGCGGCGGATCTCGAGCGCCGCACCGACGCTGAAGGCGTGCAGCGCGACGCGCTCGCCGAGCGCCAGCTCGGTGTCGACCAGCGCAAAGGTGCCGACCACGCGGTAACCGGAGGGAGCGCGGCCGGCCTGGCTGCCGTCGCAAGTGCCGGGCAGACCCGTCGGACCGACGGGCGGAGCGAGGCCTCAGGCTTCCGCGAGTCTCGGCGAGGCGGTGGCGCCGAGCGCAGCGAGGAGGACGAGGAGCGTGCGCATGTGGGGAACCGTAGCACCACGGGCGCTCCCAGGCTCAGCGTGAGACGATCACCGTGCCCTGCATGCCCTCGTGGATGTGGCAGCGGTAGTCGTAGGCGCCCGGCGCGGTGATCGTGATGCTGTACTTTGCGCCCGGCGCCATGCTTCCGGTCTCGTGATTGAAGCCATTGACGCCGTCGCCATGGATGCGGTGCGAGACCGTGTCGTCGTTGACCCAGGTGATCTTGGTCCCCGCCTGCAGCATCGGGATGCGCAGCGGATTGGCGCCGAAGGCGTCGGGGTTGTTGTTGGTGGCGACGCCACGTGCGATGTGGATGGTGAACTCCGCGCGCACGGTGAGCTGGGTCATCGCATCGTGTGCGAGCGAACCGCTGGTCGCGTGGATCGTGAGCGCGGCAGTGCCCGCCGGGGCAGCGGTCGGGACCACGAGGCGACCGGTGGCCATGGCTCCGGCCGCGGTCACGGAGAGGGTGGGCTGATCGAAGGTGAGCGCGAAGCCGGTCGGCAGGGTGCCTGCCGAGAGCGTCACCGGTCCCTCGAAGCCGCTGGTGGGCGTGACGGCGATCTGCACCTGGTGCGTCTCTCCGAGGGCGCTCGAGGGGCTGTCCAGCGTCGCCGCGACCGTGAAGTCACCGGTCGGCCCGGGCGGCTCCACCGAGCCGCCGGCACCGGCCGCTCCGCCCGCGCTGCCGCCCGCTGCCCCGCCCGCGCTGCC
>JAHFDS010000376.1 GCA_023248855.1 Myxococcales bacterium | reverse complement strand
CCTCGGTCTCGGGCCATCGCGCTCTCCTTGCTGGACTCTGGACAAGCCCAACAAAGGGGGAACGACGGCCCTTTCTCAAGTTCTCACGCGGTCTTGGCCGCGTTATCCGAACGGGGATGCACGCGCGTCTACGCGCACCCGTTCATGTTCGACCAGCGCTCGCGCGTTGGGCTCCTCTACTTCCAGGACATGGAGCTGCCGATCCCGTTCTATTTCCGCATCACCACCGGGCGTGCGTACCGCTTCCAGAGCCACGTGGTGATCGGAAACGCCGCGCACGAGTGGCTGCCGTTCGTGCAGCCGGGCCTGTCCGTGCGCTCCGACGTCAAGTCGCACTTCTTCAGCGCGAGCTTCGTCGGGAGCCTGGCCGCCTTGCCCGCGGGCAGTGACGCCTTCCTGCTGGCCCGGCTGGCCGAGAACAACAATGCGCCTCGCATTGGCGGCTCCGAGCTGCCGACCTCCAGCAAGCTCGACCACGCGTACAACTACCTCATGCTGCTCGGCGCCGACTACTGGCGCCTGTCCATCGCGGCCGGGCCAGCCTATCTCGCCACGCGCATCGAGGTGCCGATGGCCGAGCGGCGGACGCTCCAGGCGCGCAAGATGAGCCCCACGGTCCGCCTTCGCTACGCGTCGGATCGCCTCGATCTGCGCCTGCTCTATTACCGGACTCGCCTCGAGGGCCCGCTCTCCGACGCCTTCTCCGCGGCGGGTCAGGTGCCCGGGGCGACCTACGCGCTCGGCAGCGACGCCTTTCGCCTCGGCGCGACCTTGCACCCGATCTCCTCGGTCGAGCTCTCGCTCGACCACGTTTTGTCGTTCGGCGATTATGCCGAGGCGAAATACGCGACCCCCATTGCGCTCTCGTTTCTGCACGCCGATACGGGCGCCATGGTGGCCTCCGATTTTGGCCGGTACGTCACGGTGAAGGCGTACGCGCGGCTGCTCTACCGGCATTACGACGGCCTGGGCGCGATCGCGGACTCGCGGTGGGAGCCACGGTTCGGGGGGGCGCTTGAGTTCGTGTTCTGATCGGCGGCCGGCGACCGCGGCCCTCGCGACAATGCTCGCCCTGTGCGCGCTGGCCCCCCCCGCACGCGCGCTCAACGTGCACGCGGTCTATCGCACCGCGTGCGATCGCGATCTCGGCGTCATCCTCGCGGTGGAGCGGCGCGCGATCCACCTTCTGCGCCTGGACGGCACCACCGTCAAGATCCCGCGCCACGAGATCGCGTCGCTCGCGTACTACCCGGTCAGCCAGCTGCCGGTCAGCCAGCTCGACGCCGCCGAGGTGCCGCTTCTGCGCGTCGAGACCTTCTACCAGGGCCGCGTGGTCGAGCTCGCGACCGGCTGGCCCATCGATTACAGCGAATCCAAGGTCTCGCTGCTCCTGCCGAGCGGCAAGGACCTGGTCCTCGATCGGAACAGCATCTGGTCGCTCGAGTTCGCCGAGCCGTTGTCCGCGCCCCAGCGTAGGCCTGTCGCCGGGGCCAAGGTGGTGTTCGTGCACCCGCAGGCCGCCGGCTTCTGCGCGCAAGACGAGGCGCAGCAGGACAGCCGGCGCGTGTTCGCGCAGCAGATCCTGAACGACAAGATCGTCATCAAGCGCGAGCTCGATCGCCTCGAGGAGGGTTACCACCAGGTGGTCGACTCCGCCGAGGACCAGAAGTTCTATCCCGTGCCGCAGCTCTACCGGAATCGCACGTCGCTGGGCCTTTGGGCGTCGGTCGGCTCGCGCTACGGCGCCTCGGAAAACCGCCCCAACAACTACACGCCGATGCTGATCGACGAGCGATCGTTCGGGCCCTTCCGCTACCAGCACCGCGTGCTGACCGGCGTCGCGCCGAGCGAGATGCTGCTGCACCCCGAAGCGCAAGCGCAGCTCTACTACCGCTTCAAGGTGGCCTACTTCCACGCCGCGGTGTTCCTCGATCCGAACCTCATCCTGGTCGGCAGCAACTACCTCTGGCGGCCCGAGGATCTGGCCTCCGAGACCCTCGACGACCGCATCAGCGAGCTCGGGGGCGTCGAGCTCGGCTTCGACCTCGGGCCCGTGGCGCTCGAGATCGCGCCGGCGATGGTCGCTCACGCGGCCGTCAAGACGAGCCGGTTCTTCGACCGCAAGGAGGCCGTGAACCTGTGGCGCGGCGGCGCGCGGTTCACCCAGCGCGCGTGGGAGCTCAAGCTCACGGTGGGCCGTGCGACCGCGAGCGGCTACACGACCGGCGTCAGCTACGAGGACACCTTCGACGGGCGCGCGGACTGGAAGTACCTCTATGGCCGGCTGAACCTGCTGCTCCAGCCGGGCGACGCCTGGAGCCTGCTGCTGTCCACCATCGTGCGCACGCTCGACTACGACGTGACGCTGAGCCCCACCGGCCCCGGCGTGCCCCCGATGGACCTCGCCTACACGTCCCTGTCGGCGACGCTCGCGGCGCAGGGCTCCTTCGCGATCGGCCGCCGTTTCCGGGCCGGTGGTCAGCTGGTGCTCGAATACCAGCGCCGCCGCGGCCCCACCGAGACCGCCGACCAGGCGCGCCTTCTGCCGAATGGCGGGGTCTTCACGAGCTTCTCGTTCTGAGCGGGCTCGGCCGCCAGCGCGCCATCGGATCGCGCCACGGACGCGCGGGGCCGGTCGCGGGCGTCGGCGCTCCAGGGCGCCGGCGCAAATCGATCGGTCGTCGCAGCGGTTTCTTCGCCGGTCCGAGCGTCACACTTCCGCCAGCAGCGCACCAGCTTTCCGCCCACCGGAGCGGGCGGGCAGCGGCTCGTCGCTCCAGGCGCAGAGCGGCAGCTCGTTCGGCACCAGCACCTCGGGGTGCGATGGCACCACGCGCACCCGCACCGGGGCGCCCCCCGCGGGGGCGGCGTGCTCGAAGCGGTGCTCGCCGCCAACGAAGCCGGTCAAGCGCATCGGCATTGGCGACGTGCCGCAGACCAGCTCGACGCGCACGTCCCTGGGCGAGAGGGTCTGCAGGCGCACGAACGCCTCCACGGTGGGGCGCCCGCCCGCGGCGCCGTAGGTCTGCACGCGCGACACCTCGACCTCGGCGAACGCCGCGGTGACCCGCGTCCGGTAGGACGCGACCTCGACCAGGCGCCCGATGCCGCCGGCCTCGAGCCGGGCGCCTCGGGCCGCCGCCGCGCCATAGAAGCGGGTGCGGTACTCGGCGACCATGCGCGTGCTCGACAGGCGCGGCCCGAGGATGGTGAAGGCGCGCTTGATCATCTGCACCCACGCATGCGGGATCCCGAATGCGTCGCGGGTCCAGAAGGTGGGCAGGAGCTCCTCGATCAGCAGGCGGTGGAGCTCGGCGCCCTCGCGCGCGTCCTGCGCCTCGGGGCTCGCTGCGGGCTCGCGATCGCCGATCGCCCAGCCGATGCCGGGCGCGAAGCACTCGTCCCACCAGCCGTCCAGCACCGACAGGTTGAGCCCGCCGTTGAGCGCGACCTTCATGCCGCTCGTGCCGCTCGCCTCGAGCGGCCGACGCGGGTTGTTGAGCCACACGTCGACGCCCTGCGTGATCAGGCGCCCGATCTCCAGGTCGTAGTCCTCGAGGAAGATCACCTTGCCCTCGCGCGCGAGCGCGCCGATGCGCCTCAGGATCTTCTTGCCCTCGGCGTCCATCGGGTGCGCCTTGCCGGCGTACACGAGCTGCACCGGCCGCGGCCCCGACAGCAGCTGCGCGAGGCGCTCGGCGTCGGCGAGGATGAGGTCGGCCCGCTTGTAGGCGGTGAAGCGCCGCGCGAAGCCGATGAGGAGCGCGTTCGGGTCGAGCGCGTGGCTGCCGCGCGTCGCGACCAGCTCCCCGAGGCGCGCGCGCTGCCGCAGCCGCGCGGCCCACAGCGCCTGATCCGGGATGGCCGTGGCGTTCGCCCACGCGCCCGCGTCGGCGGGGCTCGCGAGCGCGTCAGGGCAGTAGGCGGCGAAGAGCGCTCGTACCTCGGGGCCGACCCACGTGTCGTAGTGGACGCCGTTCGTGACCGAGTCCACGGGCACCTCCTCCACCGGCAGCGCCGGATAGAGCGGCGAGAACAGCTGCCGCGACACCTCGCCGTGCAGCCTGGACACGCCGTTTCGCAGCGAGGCGTGCCGCATCGCCAGGACCGCCATGTTGAACGGCGCGTCGCTCGGCGCGTCGTCGCGCTGGCCGAGGCGCAAGAGTGCCTCGTCGGAGATGCCGAGCGCGCGCGCCATCGGGTGCAGGTGCGTCTGCACCAGCTCGCGCGAGAACTCGTCGAAGCCCGCCGGGATCGGCGTGTGCGTCGTGAAGACGTTGCGCGCCGACACCAAGAGGCGCGCTTCCTCGTAGCTCACCTCGTGCCGGGCCATCACCTGCCTGGCCTGCTCGAGCCCGAGAAAGCCCGCGTGGCCCTCGTTGAGGTGGCACACGGCCGGGTCGATGCCGAGCGCCTCGAGGGCGCGCAGGCCCCCGATGCCGAGCACCATCTCCTGCAGGATGCGCGTTTCGCGGTCGCCGCCGTAGAGCCGCCGCGTGATCTGCCGGTCCGCGGGCGTGTTCTGCGGCAGATCCGTGTCGAGCAGGTAGAGCGCCACGCGCCCCACGTCGAGCCGCCACACGCGCGCGCGCACGGTACGGTCGCCCGCCGCGATCGGCACGACCAGCAGCGTCTCGCTCGATGGACGCCGGACCGGGCGCATCGGCAGCAGGCGGAAGTCCACCGACGGGAAGCGCTCGACCTGCCCGCCGTCTGCGCCGAGGGACTGTGACAGGTAGCCCTCGTGATAGGCCAGGCCCACCGCGACGAGCGGCAGCCGGAGGTCGCTCGCCGCCTTGAGGTGGTCGCCGGCGAGCACGCCGAGCCCGCCTGCGTAGAACGGCACGCACTCGCAAAGGCCATATTCCGCGCAGAAGTACGCGACGGTGTCGTGCCCGTCGGCCGGCGCGCCCAGGTACTCGTCGAGCGCGGCCGCCTCGGCGGCCACGGCGCGCACGAAGGCCTCGTCGGCGGCCAGCGCCTCGAGCCTGCGCGCCGGCGCCTCGCAAAGGACGCGCACCGGGTTGCCGCTTTCGGCGAAGCGTTCGGGCGAGATCTGCTCGAACAGGGCGCGCGCGCCGGGCGCCCAGGCCCAGCGCAGGTTGTAGGCGAGCCGCTCGAGCGCCCCCAGCCGGGGCGGCAGCGCGAGGGGGACATCGGGCCTCTTGGCGATCGGCGGCATGTGAACCTTCCCTTCGATGCGATAGTAACTCACTAATGAGTTACTAAAGGAGGAGACGCCTGTCAAGCCCGACCTGCTGCAGGGGCTGCTCGGTCCCGAGCGCGCCGCTATACTCCCCGCATGATTCGCCAGGCCATCAAGCTCGGGTTCAAGGTCGTGGGCGTCGCGTCCGCCGTCGCGATGGGCGCTTGCAAGTCCACGCCGCCCACCAAGATCGACGTCAGCTCGCGCCCGCTGACCGGCAGGACCGGCGTGGTCGGCCTCGAGGCCGTGCGCGCGTTCGGCACGCTCGCGCCGGCGGACCTCGAGGCGCTCCGGACCAAGAAGGTCTTCTTCGGTCACCAGTCCGTCGGCCAGAACCTCGTGGACGGCGCCCGCGCCATCGGCTTTCCGTTTTCGCGCGTCGAGGACGGCGCGGCGTTCTCGACCGCGAGCTGGGGCGACGCCAAGATCGACAAGAACGGCGATCCGCAGCGCAAGGTCACCTCGTTTCGGATGCTGGTCGGCGAAAAAGGCATCGGCGCCAAGGTCGACGTGGCCGCGATGAAGCTGTGCTGGATCGACTTCGAGAGCGGCACCGACCTGCCCGCGCTGCTCGGCAAGTACGACGAGGCCGTGCAGGCGCTCCGCGCCGCGAACCCGAAGCTCCAGATCCTGCACATCACCCCGCCCCTGACCACCAGCGACCCCTCGCTCAACGAGCGGCGCTGGAAGTTCGGCCGCGCCATGATCGACAAGTACAGGACGGACGGCCTGGTGCTCGACCTGGCCGAGATCATCGCCACGACGGACGACGGGGGCCTGTGCGAAAAGCGCGGCGCGCCACGCCTTTGCGACGGCTGGTCCTCCGACGAGGGACACCTCAACGACGCCGGATCTCAGCGCGCAGCCAAGGCATTCGTGGTCGCGGTCAAGCGCCTCGTGGGCTAGCCTCGCGTGCAATTTCGGCACGGCCATTTTCTGCCCGCCAGAAATGTGTTCAATATCCAGAAAAAATACATCTGTCATGTGGCCGCGTACAGTGTAAACACTGATTGATTTCAATTAGTTGAACCCAATGCGGAATGGTCTGCGACTTGCTGTACCCGGAGCATGCTTCGCAAGCTGCTCGCGTCGGTGGTCGTGGTGCTCGCGGGTCTCTCGGTGGCGCCGGCGCCGGCGGAGGCGTACCAGTACATCGTCTACCTGCAAGGTCGGGGCTGGAAATCGTGGAATGGCCAGCTGGCGTCCGTGTCCGGCTGGACCAACGTCACGCTCAGCTTCGACGGCAACCGTCCGCTGCTGGATACCTCCAGCTCGACGGTCAACACGCAGGTCAAGAACGCCCTGACGACGTACTGCGCCGGCTCGAACACCTGCGTCGTGCACTGCTATTCTGCGGGCTGCCTGCGCCTGCTCAAGGCGGTCTCGGACATCACCTCGAACGACTACCGCAACTTCGCCTCGCGCCTGCCCGGCTTCCTGTGGGCCGAAGGCAGCGGCGCGGCCGCGGGCGGTACGCGCCTGGCCGAGATGTCGACCACCGGAGGCACCGGCTTTCTGGCGAAGCTGATCGGTCAGCAGGAGAAGATCGACTTCGATCTCACGATCGCGAAGGCGCGCGGGACCTACCTGCCGGTTCAGGACGACATGAACGTGTACCTCTATCACGTCGCCGGCAGGACCAACCTGTGCAAGAGCCTCGTCTTCTTCAAGATCTGCGGCAACACCTGGGTCCTGCCGAGCGGCGTGTCGGGCACCTACGGCGACGGCGTGATCGGCTTCGACTCGTCCTCGGGCGCCTCGAGCGCGTACCCGGCGTCAGGCAGCGCGTACTGGGACTGCAACGTGGCCAAGTACCCGGCGCGCGACTGGGAGCGCGACGTGAACTTCACGCCAGCGCTCTACTGTGCCGGCGGCGCCGATCGCGATCACTTCGGCATCCCCACCACGGGCTCGAACGCCGTCGGCGCTGCACTCGCTGGCTCGTCACAGGGCGAATACCGCTACTGGAGCGACGCGGGTCTGCCTTCCGGCCATTGCACGGGCACCGACTGCGATCGCGCGTTCTCGTCCTCGACGGCCAACTGGAGCAAGAAGGTCGACGGCACGATCGTCGCCACCACGGTCGAGACGCTGGCCTCGAACACGACGGGATCCACCGCGGGCGCCACCTGCGGGGGCAAGTGCGGCGGCAACGCCAAGAGCACGACCGGCACCGTCCTGTGCGGGTGCTCGACCTCCTCCACCAACAAGTGCTCGGACTACCTGAGCGCGAGGTGCGACGTCGTCAACGCGCAGTAGACCCGCCACGCAACGCAAACGCTGACGCTGACGCCGACGAAAGACCCCACTGGCTCCTGGTGCGATGCCCTGCGCGAGTCCATGAAGCCTCTGGGATCCCTATCGTCGAGGCGCTGGACGCGGTGACCACCGCTGACCGTCAGCGTCGGCGTCGGCGTCAGCGTCCTCGTTGACTAAAATTGACTGACCGGCATTGGCGCTAGGATCTGCTGGCATGGCTCGCCGCCGTCGCGCGTGGCTCGCGCTGCCGATCGTGGGACTGCTCGCGTGGTGGATCCTCCACCGCCTGGGCGGGGCGCCGAGCGATGCGGCGCCGCCTCCGGCCGACGCGGCCGACGCGGCGGTCCGCCTCGCGTTGCCTGTGCGCCC
>JAHFDS010000375.1 GCA_023248855.1 Myxococcales bacterium | reverse complement strand
GTCGAGCGAGCCGCGGTGAACGTGGATCTTGAGCGCGTTGTGGTTGCGCTTGATGGTCACGAGGCCCCTCGGGTACGGGTAGCGCCGCACGTGGACCCGACCGGCGTGGTGCTCGCCGTCGCCGGGGAACAGCCCCCCGTCGTGCTCGGTCACCTGGACCGTCTCGGCGGCGATGAGGCGGCCTTCGTCGCGCCCTCCGAGCAGGGCGAACACGTCGCCGTGGAGCAGGTGCTCGAGGACGTGCCGGTCGGTGATCTGCTGGGCCGCCCGCGCCACGTGCTTGTGGCCGAGCTCGCGCGCCAGGTCGGGCACGTGGTCGAGCGCATGGCCACCCGACACCACGAGGTCTGGCCCCGCGGCGCCGTCTCTTCGCCGGCCGCTCGGACGGGCCGCGGAGAGCTCGTCGGGGCGCTTCCAGATCGTCTGCTCGAAGGTCCGGCCACCACGCGTGACCATCACGCGCACGGCCACGAGCCCCGATCTGCCGCCGCGCTCGAGCGCGGGCTCGGACACGTAGAGCCTCACGCCGCAGCCTTCCGCAGGAGGTCATGGCCGAGCGCGACCAGATCCGCGCGCGAGCTCTCGACCTCGCTGACGTGCTCGACGTACGGAGCGATGAGCGCGCCAACGTCGGTCGTGTGCCCACAGCCGAGGCGTGCAGTGGCGCCGCGCTCCGGCCGCGGCGCCCGTACGACCTGGCCGCCGCCAGCCCCAGACGCCTCGAGCGCGTGCTGCGCGGCCTCGGCCATCGCATCGTCGGCATCGTGGGGAAGAAGAACTTCCACGAAGTCGCCAGGCCGAGCCCTTTCGATCTCCGATGGGGCGAGTCGCAGGAAACGCGGAGCCAGGGATTCGAAGCGCTCGAGCGAACGCATCGCCAGATCCGCGATCGCGTGGCCGCGTGGCTGGTTGGCATCACCCCAGGTCTGATGCGTGGCGGCCCCGATGTACGCAATGCGGCGGTGCTCGTCGATCCACTGGGGCAGGTGGTAGTGGCCCGAGAGCACGAGGTCGAAGCCGTCCGGGGCATCGCCCGCGGCGAGCTCGGAGGCCATGCGGTATTCGTGCGGCCCAGTCTTCGCGCCATCGAAGCCGGCATGCAGGATGAGCAGGCGGTGGTTGGCACCTGAGGGCCCAGGTGGGATCGCGGCGAGGAGCTCGCGCACGGCGTTCGTGTCATCTCGGTACGGGATCGCGTACACGGCGAGGCCTGGTGCGGCGGGGTGCACGTACCAGCCGGGCTCATCCATCACGACCACGTGCTCGAGCACCTTGAACACCTCGAGCGCGTGGCGGCCGGTCTTGTCGGCCTGGTCGTGGTTGCCGACCAGCAGGAACACGGGGAGGTGAGCAGCCGAGAACGCCGCGATCTCGGCGAACACGCCGTTGAGCGTCCCAACGTCGAGCCGCCCCATCGTATGGAAGAGATCGCCGCCGAAGGCCACCGCGCGTGCGCCGTGCTCCCCGGCCGATCGCCGGACCGCTGCGATGGCGTCGAGCGCGTCCTGCAGGCGGCTGTTCCGTCCGTTCGGCAGCACGCGGGCGTACTGGTGGAACGGATGCGCGTGCAGGTCCGAGAAGAGGGCCACCTTCACATGTCACCAGTAGACCGGGACGTGGCTCGCGGGATCCATCCACGGCCCCGAGCCCTTGCAGGGATCACAGACGCGGTGATGCGCGCCGGCCGAGTCGAAGCGGCCATTGCAACGCAGGCAATCCCGCGGGGTGGTCGGTTCGGGTGGCGGCAGAACTGGCAGGGGCACCGGGTGGGGCCGCTGCCGATCGCGCCGCGAGCGAGTGGCGGCCGTCTGGCGCGACTTGCGCCAGGCAAGCCGGGTCAGCAGGCAGGCAGGCCTATCGCAGACCAGCCGGCGGCTCGCGCGCGCGTCCGCCAGGTAGCTCGTGTGGCAGCAACAGCAGGTGCGCGAGTGCGTTCGCATGGTCAATGTGCCTTGCCGGCAGAGGGGAGCCCGTGGTGCGCGCGCACCGCGCCCTCGATGGCCCGGAGCAGGTCAGGATGCTCGACGAGGTAGGTGCTTGCGGCCCTGATGCCGTTGCCGAGGCGCGTACCGCCGTGCTCGAACCAGGAGCCCGCCCGACTGACGATGCCGGCGGCCTCGGCGACCTCGATCACCTCGGTGACCCGGTGGATCCCGGTGCCGAACAGGATGTCGACCTCCGCCTCGCGAAACGGCGGGGCGCACTTGTTCTTGACCACCTTGATGCGCGTGCGCGTTCCGATCGGACGGTCGCCGTCCTTGAGCACGGCCGCGCGGCGGATCTCGGCGCGGACGCTGGAATAGAACTTGAGCGCGTTGCCGCCGGTCGTGGTCTCGGGGTTGCCGAAGACGACGCCGATCTTCATCCGCGTCTGGTTGATGAAGATGACGACTGTCTGGGCGCGATCCGTGACCGCCGTGAGCTTGCGCATGGCCTGGCTCATG
This sequence comes from Myxococcales bacterium, assembly GCA_023248855.1. Lineage (GTDB taxonomy): Bacteria > Myxococcota_A > Polyangia > JAHFDS01 > JAHFDS01 > JAHFDS01. Next base: position 5,392 of record JAHFDS010000375.1, on the reverse strand, counting down.
AGCCGGGCGTGCAGGCCCATGTGCGTGTCGCCCATCTCGCCGTCGATCTCGGCGCGCGGCGTGAGGGCCGCGACCGAGTCCACGACCACGAGGTCCACGGCGCCCGAGCGAACGAGTTGGTCTACCACCTCGAGCGCCTGCTCCCCGCAATCCGGCTGCGAAACCAGGAGCTCCTCGACGCGGACGCCCAGCCGGCGTGCATACCCGGTGTCGAGGGCGTGCTCGGCATCGATGAAAGCGCAGATGCCGCCGGCGCGCTGGGCCTCGGCGATGGCGTGGAGCGCCAGGGTGGTCTTGCCGCTCGATTCTGGGCCGTAGAGTTCGACCACACGGCCGCGGGGCCAGCCACCGATGCCGAGGGCGACGTCGAGGCCGAGGCTCCCGGTCGGGATCGCCGCGATGCCGCTCGCGGCGCCACTGCCCCCGAGGTGCTGGAGGATGCCCTTGCCGAAGGTCTTTTCGAGGCGCGCGACGCTCTCGGCGAGCGCGTGCTTGCGATTTGTGGAGTCCATCGGTCATCTCCGAAGAAAGCCCGGAAACGCGCACCCTGGAGGATCGACCCAGAGCAAGGAGCGGGCGCGCGTTCCCGGGGAGTTCACCGTCGTGCCGCCCGCATGAGGTCGGCGGCCAGCTGATCGCGGGGCGTCGCGCTCGCCTTGCGCCGCGCGGCCAGGGCCGTCAGCGCCTCGTCGTCGAGATCGTCCTCGCCGGGCTCCCGGGAGCGGAGGGGGAGCTGCGTGGTGCGCGACGCGGCCACCGGTGCGGGCCTGGCCGCAGGCTCGGCGGGCCCCTGTCGGAACGGCGGCTCGTCCTCGTCGGTCGGCTGCGCCTCGACGTGCGCGGGGAGCGCGAGCTGGTGCGGCGTGACGTCCATGGTCGCGCCGAGCAGGGCCGCGCCGCACGAGGTCTGCCGGAACAGCTGCTCGACCGCGCGCGCCTCCTTGGGCTTGTAGATCGCGTCGAGCGGGAAGCGCTCGAACTTCGGGTCGTCGAGGTCGAGCTCGACCATCGGAAGCGCGGGCAGGACCTCCTGGTAGTCGTAGACCTGCTTGCCGCCGAACACCTTGTCCTGGCTGGGCAGCTTCTTGAGCTGCACGTCGAAGTTGTCCGGCACCTCGGCCGGCTTCATCGACAGCACAAACTTGAACGTCGTCAGGATCGGCTCACCCAGCGTCGGCGAGCAGGAGAAGATGTAGGCGCCGTCGTCGATGTGGCTCTTGCCGCCGCCCTTGAGCCAGACGACGTTGAAGAGGTAGTTCAGGCGCGCCTTGTGGTCGGAGAGGAACTTCTTCTCCTCGGGTGCGCGCGCCTCGAACGGGATCGCCCAGATGGCCTCGAGCGCCTCGCAGACCGCGCAGCGGCCGAGGGGCTCCTCGCCGCGGGTCTTGGGCAGCCCGAGGCGGTTCATGCGCCGCGCGCACAGAGCGGTCTTGGTCTCGCCCGCGGGCCCGAGGCCGAAGTGCACCCACACCGCGCGCCAGAAACGACCCGCGTGCGGAGCCGTGCGGGTCCAGGGCGGCAGGATCTTGAGAACGTTCAGGCCCACGGGAAGCTGCGAGGGCGAGAGAAACTTCATCTTGTCGCCGCGCTTGTCGCGCTCGAGCTTCGCCTCGTCCATCTCGGTGCAGAACTGCACCGCACCCTCGACGTCGATGGCGATGCGGTCGCGGACGCGTCCGCTGGGGCTCTCGCCGGGGACATCGAACGGAACGTCGTCACTACCTGCTGCGGTCAGATCGGTCGCCATGTCGGTCTCCTTGTTCATGTCTGGTTCGGTTCCTGGTCACTTCACGGGCGTGCGGCCCGGACGGGCACCGTCGCCATTCGCTGCGAGGCTGGCCGCGTCGGCCAGCGTGGTGCCCCTGCGCTCGAGCGAGGCCAGCCGGCGACGCGCGTCGAACGCGGTCACGGAGTCGTTGCCGCCGCCCTCGATGCGCAGTTGCATCGCCTCCTGCACGAGCAGGTCCTTGCGATGCCGGAACAGCTCGCGCACGTCGCCGCACACCCGCGCCTTGGCCTGCGCCTCGTGGAGCGCGCGCTGGGCCTCGTGCCACTCGGGGTCCGAGTCGATCGACGCGGCCACCATCGCCTCGGTGAACTTGGCGCTGGCCTCGACGAAGGTCGTCCGCGTGCGAGCATCGAGCTGCGCGCGCAGGTTCTTGATGCCGATCTCGAGGTCGGCGACGTAGCGCTCGGCGGCGGCCGCGACCATCGCCCACTTGAGGGCGCGCCGCGGGTGGTCCACGAGCTCGAACGTGAGGTTCGAGCGGTCCCAGCCGAGGTCGCGATCCGCCTCGAACGAGGCGAACAGGCCGTCGGCACCGTCCGCCGACAAGAGCTCTGCCGGCGCCAGCCGGACTATCTGATCCATCATCGCAAGGGGCGTCTCTTCGGTCATCGGATCCCTCCTTTGCGAGCCCCTCGCATCGCTAGCGCCTGGCCCAATGGCCGCGACCGACCTCGCGGGCGGTGTGCTCCGCGCTCCGCCGGCGGAGACGCTCCTGCGTCGTGGGCGCGGACCAGCCCGCACCCTTGAAGACGACCAGCGGCGCACCTACCGCGAGCGCGGTGGGGCCACCGCACTCCGGACAGGCCGGGCAGTCACGGCGCGAGGCGACCGTTCGATCAGCCTCGTGCGCGGTACCGCAGACGGAGCAGGTGTAGTCGTAGCGGGGCATCCGGGCTCCTTGTGTGGAGCTCTCGGATTCCTAGCGCCCGGCCCAATGGCGGGCGCTCAAGTGGGCATGCCAGGGCGCTTGTCCTTCCAGCTGGAGGGGGAGTGGGAGACGTCGGCGACCAGGGGCACGAGGAGGGTCGGCGCGATCGAGGGCCGCTCCATCGTGCGCTGGATCTCGGACACCAGCGCGTGCTCGTCGGGCGGGACATAGAGCACGAGCTCGTCGTGCACGTTGAGCACGATGCGGGTGCGCGCGCGGCGGTCCCCGAGCAGCGCGGCCACCTGGACGATGGTCTCCTTGAACATGTCGGCGGCGCTGCCCTGGATGAGGGTGTTCACCGCCACGCGCTCGGCCTTCATGCACTCCTTGGTCTTGCGCTGGCTCGGATCCTTGAGGATCGGCAGCCAACGCTTGCGGCCGTAGAGGTTCTGCACGAAGCCATGCGCACGGGCGCGCAGGACGACCTCGCGTTTCCACTGGGCGAGCCGGCCGAAGACCCGGTAGAAGCGGTCGAGGTGCTGCCGGCAAGCCTCCTCGGGCTCGCCCGACATGGCGGCGATCTTGCTCGGGCCGGCCCCGTAGCAGATCGCGAAGTTGAGGTTCTTGGCGATCTTGCGGCGGCGCTTCGCCTCCTCGGCGTCGTCGGTCGCGCCGAACACCTCGATCGCGGTGCGGGTGTGGATGTCGTCGCCGCGATGGAACGCATCGACCATGACGGGGTCCCTGCTGTAGTGCGCGGCGAGGCGCAGCTCGATCTGCGAGTAGTCGATCATCACGATGAGCCAGCCTGCCGGCGGGATGAAGGCGGCGCGCATCGCAGCGGGGATGTTCTGGAGGTTGGGGCCGTCGCTGGAGAGGCGCCCGGTGCGGGTTCCGTGGGCCTTGAACGAGCAGTGCACGTGGTCGTTCGCGTCGAGCTTGGCGAGCAGCGAGTCGACGTAGGTGCCCTTGAGCTTGGCGGCCTTGCGGTAGTCGAGGACGGCGCGGGCGAGCGGGTGCCGCTTGGCGAGGCCCTGCAGGGCGGCCTTCGTCAGGCTCGGCTTGCCGCTCGCGGTGCGGGCCTCGATCGGGATCCGGGCCTGGGCGAAGACCTCGGCGAGCTGGGGGGTCGACAGGATGTCGAAGTCACGCCGTCCAGCGGCCGCGAAGACGGCCTCGCGCCCGGTGGCGAGCTCGGCCTCGTAGCCGCTGCCGGTGCGCTCGAGGAACGCCCGATCGACGCGGGCGCCCTGGTACTCCATGTCGGCGAGGATCGGGATGAGCGCGCGCTCGGTCTGGTAGAGGCGCGCCGCGTTCGCGTCTGCGTGGCTCTCGAGGAGCGGCAGGAGGTCGAGCGTCCACCGGGTGTCGCTCGCCGCGTACGGCACCATGAGGTCGACCGGCACCGTGTCGTAGGTGACGTCGGCGCGCCTGACCTTGTAGCGGTGGGCAAAGCCCTCGCGGAAGTCGCGGATGGCGTGCTCGTAGCGGTCAGCGTTCGGGTCGAGGTGCCGGCGCGCCAGCTCCTTGAGGCCGAGCGGCGGCCGCTCCCTGCGGTACTGTTCGGCGCGCACGCTGGCGGGCACCGGAGCATCCACGCGCGGCAGCTCGTACAGGTTGAGCAGGCTCGCGAGCATCAGCGTGTCCTCGGGCAGCGGGCGCACCTCGAAGCCGTCCCCGCGCAGCACGTTGAGGTCGAACTTCGCGTGGTGGAACACCTTGGCAATGCGCTCGTTGCGCAAAAAAAGATCGAGGGCGGGCCGGAGCTGCTCGATGCCGAGCTGCTTCGTGCTGGCCACGTGCCGGAGCGGCAGGTAGTAGTGCTCGCCCTCGGGCGGGCTGTCGTCCAGGCGGAAGCTGAAGGAGAGCCCGATCGCCTGGTTCAGCGACGCCGTAAGCGAATGGTACCGGCGGGCGCGACCGTCGGCGGGTAGGTCGCGCCGCCTGGGCCGCGTCTCCGTGTCGACCGCGACGCGCTCGGCCCTCCCGAGGCGCGCCATGAGCCGTTCGAGCTCCGGCAACGTCGTCACCTTCCGGTACGGCGCCGGGATGTCGTAGAGCGGCATGTAGTCGTCGAGCGCGAGCTGCGCGCCTACCGGGGGCATGGCGGTCCTCCGGCCTCCCTCGGATTCCTAGCGCCTGGCCCAACGCGACAAGAAACCGAATCGCTACGGGGAGTTCGAGGGCCCTCGGGACCTTCATGTCCGTCCGGCCCCTAGAGTCGAACGCCATGACGAAGCGACAACCGAAGACCAACGGGCACGGCCGGGCGGCGAGCGCCGCAGCGCACGTGCCGCACCACACCCTCCTCGGCCTCGAGCTCACGGGCGGGTTCCTCGCGGGCGCGAAGCTCGACTTCGCCGATGGGCTCAACTGCCTGATCGGCGGGCGCGGCACGGGCAAGACCACCGTGCTCGAGCTCATGCGCTACGCCCTCTCGCCCGAGACGCGCCTCTCGGCCGCGCGCGCCAAATTCATCCAGAGCAACCTCGGCGGCGGCCGGGTCCGGCTCAAGGTGCGCACCAAGCACGGCGCGAGCTACTGGGTCGAGCGCCCCTGGAACGACGCCTGCCAGGTGCTGAGCGAGCACGGCGCGGTCACCACGCTCTCGCTCGAGCGCGACATCTTCAAGGCAGACATCTACAGCCAGAGCGAGATCGAGGAGATCGCGACGAGCGCGCCCTTCCAGCTCCAGCTCATCGACAAGTTCGAGGCCGAGGACATCCGCCGGATCG
>JAHFDS010000036.1 GCA_023248855.1 Myxococcales bacterium | reverse complement strand
GCCCGCCGGGGGCGCGCCCGGGGCGCTGTTCGCGCTCGGCGCGCTGCTCACCGGCCGGCGGCGCAGGTAGCCCGGCGCGAAAGGTTCCTTTCTGGCAAGCGCTCATGGCTGAGTGTCGACCTCCTAGCCCCCAGGGTCGTACCCGCCGCGGCGCGTAAGAAAGTTCTTGACGCATCGCGTGACCCCACGCTAAGAAGGTCCCGATGGTCCAAGGCCCCTCGCAGTCGAACGGTTCGAGCATCGCAGAGCTGCTCCGCGATCTGCTCCCGATCGAGCGCGCAGCGGTCTCTGCCGTCCTCGTCGTCGTAGGCGTAGCGCCGGTCCTCGGCCTGATTGGGCTTATTAGCCTTATTGGGTCCAGGTGCGGACCGCCTGCCTAGTCGCCCCGAGCGAACGCAGCGCGAAGCCCCGCACCGGAAAGACGGTCGCGGGGCTTTTCTCGTTTTTGGCCCGATGTCGCGAACAGAGCCATGGAGGAAGCGTGAGGAGCCGGTCAGCACAATCAGAGAGCAGCCGCCGTGAAGAGTGACCTCATCAAGCGGGGCCGCGATCGCGCGCCCGCGCGGGCGATGCTCAAGGGCACGGGCCTGTCGGACGCGGATCTGGAGCGCCCGATGGTGGCCGTGGTGAGCACGTGGACCGAGGTCATGCCGTGCAACTTCCACCTGCGCGCGCTCGCGGCCGACGCCAAGGCCGGCGTACGCGAGGCGGGTGGCACGCCGATCGAGTTCAACACCATCGCGGTGTCGGACGGCATCTCGATGGGCACCGATGGCATGAAGGCGTCGCTCGTGTCGCGCGAGGTGATCGCCGACTCGATCGAGCTCGCCGTCGCCGGACACCTGTTCGACGCGATGGTCGTGCTGGTCGGCTGCGACAAGACCATCCCGGCCGCGGCGATGGCGGCGGCGCGGCTCGACGTGCCGACCGTGATCCTCTACGGCGGCCCGATCGCGCCGGGGCGCTTCCAGGGCAGGGACGTCACGATCCAGGACGTGTTCGAGGGCGTGGGCGCGTGCGCGGCGGGCAAGATGACCGACGCCGAGCTGGCCGAGCTCGAGGGCAAGGCCTGTCCGGGCGCGGGCGCGTGCGGCGGACAGTTCACCGCGAACACGATGTCGCTCGTCATGACGTTCCTCGGCCTCTCGCCGATGGGCGCCAATGACGTGCCGGCAACGCACCCCGACAAGCCGCGCGTGGCGCGCGAATGCGGCGCCCTCGTGATGGATCTCTTGAGGCGCGGCGTCACGGCGCGGCAATTGCTCACGCGCGCGTCGATCGAGAACGCCATTGCCGGCGCGGCGGCCACGGCGGGATCCACCAATGCGGTCTTGCACCTTTTGGCCATTGCGTGCGAGGCCGAGGTGCCGCTTGCGATCGACGACTTCGACCCGGTGAGCGCGCGCACGCCCGTGATCACGGATCTCAAGCCGGGCGGCCGCTTCACCGCGGTCGACCTGCATCGCGCCGGCGGGGCGGGCCTGGTCGCGCGGCGCCTGTTCGAGGCGGGCCTGCTTTCGGACACGCCGACCGTGACCGGCCGCTCCCTGGCCGAGGAGGCGCGGCGCGCCGTGGAGGCGCCCGGCCAGGAGGTCGTCTGGCCCGTGGCGCGGGCGCTAAAGCCCCGCGGCGGGTTCGCCATCCTGCGTGGGTCGCTGGCGCCGGAGGGCTGCGTGGTCAAGCTCGCGGGCCACGACCGCATGCGCCACGAGGGCCCGGCGCGCGTGTTCGACGGCGAGGAGGCCGCCTTCCTGGCCGTGCAGAGGCGCCAGATCCAGGCCGGCGACGTGGTCGTCATCCGCTACGAGGGCCCGTGCGGCGGCCCCGGCATGCGCGAGATGCTGGCCGTGACGGCGGCGTTGACGGGCCAGGGCCTCGGCGACTCGGTGGCGCTGCTCACCGACGGACGTTTCTCGGGCGCCACACACGGCTTCATGGTCGGACACGTCTCGCCCGAGGCCGCGCGCGGCGGGCCCATTGCCCTCGTCGAGGAGGGCGACCGCATCGTCTTCGACGTCGAGGCGCGCCGGCTCGACGTGCTCGCCCACCTCGAGACCCGGCAGGCGCACTTCACACCGCGCCCACGAAAACCTCACCGCGGCGTGCTCGGTAAGTACGCCAAGCTCGTGTCCTCCGCGTCGCGGGGTGCGGTCACCGCCGGCGATTCAATGAGCGATCCAATGGAGCCCCAATGACCCTGAAACGGACCGGTTCGCAGATCCTGTGGGAGACGCTGGTCAAAGAGGGCGTCGAGGTGGTGTTCGGCTACCCGGGCGGCGCCATCATGCCCGCGTACGACGCCATGTTGCAGTACCCCATCCACCACGTGCTGGTGCGTCACGAGCAAGGCGCCGCGCACATGGCGGACGGCTACGCGCGCGCCTCCGGCCGCGTGGGCGTCGCGGTCGCGACGAGCGGCCCGGGGGCGACGAACCTCGTGACCGGCATCGCGACCGCCATGCTGGATTCGGTGCCGATCGTCTGCATCACCGGGCAGGTGTCGTCACCGCTTCTGGGCTCGGACGCCTTCCAGGAGACCGACATCACGGGCGTCACGCTGCCCATCACCAAGCACAATTACCTTGTCACCAGGGCCGAGGAGATCGGGCCGACCATCCGCGAGGCGTTCTACGTCGCGCGCTCGGGGCGGCCCGGCCCGGTGCTGGTGGACATCTGCAAGGACGCGCAGCAGCAGACCATCGACTGGGCGCCCGACGACGCGCCGGTCAAGCTGCCGGGCTACCGGCCCGAGCACCGGCCGACCAGCGAGGAGCTCGAAAAGGCGCTCGACCTCATCGCGCGCGCCGAGCGCCCCATCATCTTCGCGGGGCACGGCATCGTCAAAGCCGGCGCGACGCCGCTGCTCATGGCCCTGGCGGAGCGCGCGGACATCCCGGTGGCGTCGACGCTGCTCGGCATCGGGGGCTTTCCGGCGACGCATCCGCTGTCGCTCGGCATGATGGGCATGCACGGCGAGGCCTGGGTCAACACGGCGATCCAGGAGGCGGATCTGCTGATCGCGCTCGGCATGCGCTTCGACGACCGCGTGACGGGCAACCTGCGCACCTACGCGCAGAACGCGCGCAAGATCCACTGCGAGGTCGATCCGTCGGAGGTCGGCAAGAACGTCAAGGTCGACGTGGCGCTGGTCGGTGACGTGCGCGAGACGCTGCAGGCGCTCCTGCCGAGCGTCAAGCCCAAGCGCCACGAGACCTGGCGCGGGCGCATCGACGAGCTCAAGGGCGACTCCGCGGTGCGCGACATCCAGTACCTGCCGCCCTCGGGCAAGCTGTTCGCGGCGCACGTCATCCACGATCTCTGGCGCCTGACCGGCGGCGACGCGCTCGTGGTCACCGACGTCGGCCAGCACCAGATGTGGGAGGCGCAGTACTACAAGCACGACAAGCCGCGCCGGCTCATCACGTCGGGCGGGCTCGGAACGATGGGATTCGCCCTGCCGGCGGCGATCGGCGCGCGCTTTGCGCGAAAGCACGACGAGATCTGGGCCATTGCCGGCGACGGGGGCTTCCAGATGACGGCGTGCGAGCTCTCGACCGCCGCGCAGGAGGGCGTCAAGCTCAACGTCTGCATCATCAACAACGGGTTTCTCGGCATGGTGCGACAGTGGCAGGAGTTCTTCTACGGCGGCCGCTACGCCGCGACGCCGATGCGCAGCCCCGATTTCGTCAAGCTCGCCGAGGCGCATGGCCTTTGCGGCATCCGCGTGGAAAAGCGCGAGGACGTCGAGGCGGCGGTCAAGCGCGCTCAGGGCGAGCCCGGCACCGTGGTCATCGACTTCCGCGTCGAGCAGGAGGACAGCGTCTATCCGATGGTCCCGGCGGGCGCGGACCTGCACGACATGATCCGAAGGCCCATGCCCTCTCCCGGACATCTGTACGAAACGGGGAAGGATCCATGATGCGACCCCGGAGCAGGAAGCCGGAAACAGAACACGGGCAGAGGGCCGGAGGAGCGAAATGACGGTGCGCAGGACGTTCGTGGCGTATGTCGAGGACAAGGTCGGCGTGCTCAATCGCGTCGTCTCGCTGTTCCGGCGGCGCGGCTACAACATCGAGTCGCTCACGGTCGGCCAGACCGAGCGCGAGGGCGTCTCGCGCGTGACCGTCGTGCTGCGTGCGGACGACGACACCGCCAAGCGCATGGTCGCGAACCTCTACAAGCTCGTGAACGTGCTGCGCGTGGACGAGCTGCACGAGGCCGCCGTGGTGCGCGAGCTCGCGCTCATCAAGGTGGGCGTCGGCGCGGCCGAGCGCGGTCAGGTGCTGCAGCTGTGCGAGGTCTTCCGGGCCCGGCCCGTGGACGTCTCGCCCGAGGCCATCATGATCGAGATCAGCGGCGCGCAGGACAAGATCGACGGACTGGTCGACGTCCTGCGCCCATTTGGCATCCAGGAGATGGTCCGCACCGGCGCCATCGCCATGACCCGCGGGGCGATCCCCGCAACGAAGGAGGAAGATCAATGGCAACCATCTACTACGATCGCGACGCAGACCTCGGCCTGATCCGCGGCAAGAAAGTCGCCATCGTCGGCTACGGCTCGCAGGGGCACGCCCATGCGTTGAACCTCAAGGAGTCGGGCGTGGCCGTCAAGGTGGGCCTGCACGCCGGATCGAAGAGCCGCGACAAGGCCGCCGCCGCCGGCCTCGAGGTCGCGAGCGTCGGTGACGCAGCCAGGTGGGCGGACGTGATCATGATCCTCGCGCCCGACACGTCGCAGCCGAGGATCTACCGCGACGAGATCGCGCCGCACCTCTTGGCCGGCAAGACGCTCATGTTCGCGCACGGCTTCAACATCCGGTACGGCACCATCACGCCGCCCAAGGACGTGGACGTGAGCCTCATCGCGCCCAAGAGCCCCGGCCACCGCGTGCGTGAGACCTACCAGGAGGGCGGCGGCACGCCGGCGCTCCTGGCGGTGCACCAGGACGCGAGCGGCCAGGCGAAGGCCTTCGCGATGGCGTACGCGTGCGCGCTCGGCTGCACCCGCGCGGGCGTCCTCGAGACCACGTTCGCGGAGGAGACCGAGACAGATCTCTTCGGGGAGCAGGCCGTGCTCTGCGGCGGCGTGAGCGAGCTCGTCAAGGCGGGCTTCCAGACGCTGTGCGATGCCGGCTACCAGCCGGAGGTCGCGTACTTCGAGTGCATGCACGAGCTCAAGCTCATCGTGGACCTCATGTACCGGGGCGGCCTCAATTACATGCGCTATTCGGTCAGCGACACCGCCGAATGGGGCGATTACGTGGCCGGCCCGAAGGTGGTCGGACCGGAAGCCCGCGCGGCGATGCAGAAGCTGCTGGGCGCCATCCGCGACGGCTCGTTTGCCAAGGACTGGATCGCGGAGAACGAGCGCGGGCGGCCGCGCTTCGAGGCCAAGCGGCAGGCCGAGCGCGAGCAGCCGATCGAGCGCGTGGGCGCGCAGTTGCGCAAGATGATGCCGTTTCTGAATCCGGTGACCATCAAGCCGGGGGACTGACGACCGTGTCAATGTCGATGTCAATGGTAGCGTTGACCCTTCACTCAATGTCAGCGTTGGCGTCAACGTTTGGGAGTCGGGATGATTGACGATTACGTACGGATCTTCGACACGACCCTGCGCGACGGCGAGCAGTCGCCCGGAGCGTCGATGACGACGGCCCAGAAGCTGGAGGTCGCGCGGGCGCTCTCGCGGCTCGGCGTGGACGTCATCGAGGCGGGCTTCCCTGCGGCCTCGCCGGACGATTTCGCGGCCGTGCGGGCGATCGCGGAGACGGTGGGGGTCGAGCCGGTGCCGGGACGGACCAGCGAGGCGCCGCCCGTGGTGTGCGCGCTCGCGCGGGCGACCCGGGCCGACATCGAGCGGGCGTTCGAGGCCCTGCGACCCGCGAAGCACCCGCGGATCCACACCTTCCTGGCGACCAGCGATCTGCACATGCGCGCCAAGCTCCGGATGTCCAGGGAGCAGGTGCTCGAGCGGGTGGCCGAGATGGTGGCGTTCGCGCGGGCGCATTGCGCGGACGTGGAGTTCTCGCCCGAGGACGCCGGGCGGAGCGAGCCCGATTTCCTCTGGCGCGTGCTCGAGATCGCGATCCGTGCGGGCGCGACCACGCTCAACATCCCCGACACGGTCGGCTACACGACGCCGGAGGAATTCGGGGCGCTCATTGCCGGGATCCGGGAGCGCGTCCCCGGGATCGAGCGGGTCGTCGTGTCCGTGCATTGCCACGACGACCTCGGTCTCGCGGTCGCCAATTCCCTGGCGGGACTGCGGGCCGGGGCGCGCCAGGCCGAGGTGACCATCAATGGCATCGGTGAGCGCGCCGGGAATTCCTCGCTCGAGGAGCTCGTGATGGCCCTTCGCACCCGGGCGCGCTCGATCGGCCTTCGCACCGGCATCGACACCACGCAGCTCGTGCCGACGAGCCGGCTCGTCTCCGCGTGCACCGGGATCGTGGTGCAGCCGAACAAGGCGATCGTGGGCGCCAATGCCTTTGCGCACGAGAGCGGCATTCACCAGGACGGCATGCTCAAGCACGCCGAGACCTACGAGATCATGCGCCCCGAGGACGTCGGCGCGTCGCACACGAACCTCGTCCTCGGCAAGCACTCCGGGCGCGCGGCGCTGCTCGCGCGCCTCGAGACGCTCGGCCGGAGGCTCGAGCCCGCGGCCGTGGACCGCACCTTCGCGCGCTTCAAGGAGCTCGCGGACAAGAAGAAGCTCGTCACCGACGCCGACCTCGAGGCGTTGGTGCAGGAGGAGCTCGGCGTCTCCGCGCCCGCATTTGCCTTTGTCGGCCTCGAGGTCCGCTGCGGAACCGGTGGACCGTCGCAGGCTCGGCTCGAGCTGTGCGGCCCGGGCGGCGCCAGGGTGGCCGAGGCGCAAGGCGCGGGCCCCGTGGACGCGGCCTTCAAGGCCGTCGATCAGCTGGTGGGCGTCTCGGCGACGCTGGTCGAGTACCGCGTGCAGGCCGTCACCGCCGGCATCGACGCGGTCGGTGAGGTCGCCGTGCGCGTGCGCGCCGGCCAGGGCGCCGCGGTGCACCCGCAGCGCGACGGGTTGCCGCGGAGCTTTCACGGCCACGGCGCCGACACGGACATCGTGGTCGCGAGCGTCAAGGCGTACCTACAAGCATTGAATGGCCTGTGCGCCGCCGCGCCGGGCTCCTCGGAGGGCGACCATGCCGCGTACGCTGTTTGACCGCATCTGGCAGGCCCACGTGGTGGCCGAGGAGCCGGGCTGCCCCGCCGTGCTCTACGTGGATCTGCACCTCGTTCACGAGGTGACCTCGCCGCAGGCGTTCTCGGGGCTCGAGGCGCGCGGACTGCCGGTGCGGCAGCCTCGGCGCACGGTGGCGACGATGGACCACTCCATCCCCACCACCCCGCGGGGCCTCGCGGTCATCGACGACCAGGCGCGCACGCAGCTCGATCGGCTGGCGACGAACTGCAAGACGCACGGCATCGCGCTGCACGGGATCGGCGACGCCGCGCAGGGCATCGTGCACGTGATGGGACCGGAGCTGGGCCTGTCGCAGCCGGGCATGACCATCGTATGCGGAGACTCGCATACGTCCACGCACGGCGCCTTCGGGGCCCTGGCCTTCGGCATCGGCACGAGCGAGGTCGAGCACGTCCTGGCCACGCAGTGCCTGCTCGCGCGGCGGCCGAAGACGCTCGAGGTGCGCTTCGAGGGCGCGGCGAAGCAGGGCGTTTCGGCCAAGGACCTCGTCCTCGCGATGATCGCGCAGATCGGCGTCGGCGGCGGCACGGGGTACGTCATCGAGTACACCGGCCCCGCGGTGCGCGCGCTCGACATGGAGGGTCGCATGACCCTTTGCAACATGACGATCGAGGCGGGCGCCCGGGCGGGCCTGGTGGCGCCGGACGACGTGACCTTCCAGTGGCTGGCGGGCCGGCCCGGCGTGCCCGAGGGCGCCGCGTGGGAGGCGGCGGTCAAGCGCTGGCGCGAGCTCCGCACCGACGAGGGTGCGGCGTTCGACCGGACGGTGACGGTGGACGTCTCCAGGCTCGAGCCGATGATCACGTTCGGCACGCACCCGGGCATGGGCGTGCCGATCACGGCGGCATTGCCGCGGCCCGAGGACGTGGTCGATGCCGACGAGCGCGCCGCGCTCGAGCGGGCCCTCGTCTACATGGGGCTCGAGGCGGGAAGGCCGCTGCTCGGCCAGAAGATCGACGTGGTCTTCGTGGGCTCGTGCACGAACTCGCGCATCACCGACCTGCGGCAGGCGGCGCGCGTGATGAGCGGCCGCAAGGTGGCGGCGGGCGTGCGCGTCCTGATCGTGCCCGGCTCGCAGGCGGTCAAGCGCCAGGCCGAAGCCGAGGGGCTGCACCACATCTTTCAGAAGGCCGGCGCCGAGTGGCGCGAGCCCGGCTGCTCCATGTGCATCGCGATGAACGGCGATCAGCTGTCACCGGGGCAATACGCGGTCTCGACGTCGAACCGCAACTTCGAGGGCCGGCAGGGCCGCGGCGGCCGGACCTTCCTGGCCTCGCCGATCACGGCGGCGGCGGCCGCGATCACGGGGGTCGTGACGGATCCGCGGAGGTTCCTGTGAGTCATCCAGCAAGCGGGAGACATTGAGATGGCGGCGCAATTTACCTCATTGAAGTCGCGGATGGTCGTCCTGGCCAAGGACGACGTCGATACCGACCAGATCATCCCGGCGCGCTTTCTCAAGGTCACGGACAAGGTCGGGCTCGGCGAGAAGCTGTTCTCGGACTGGCGCTACGACGAGAGCGGCGCGCGCAGGCTCGATTTCCCGCTCAACCGGCCCGACGCAGTGGGGTGCCAGGTGCTCGTCGCCGGCGTCAACTTCGGGTGTGGCTCGTCGCGCGAGCACGCGCCGTGGGCGCTCTGCGGCTTCGGCTTTCGCGCCGTCATCGCGCGCTCGTTCGCCGACATCTTCCGCGGCAATGCGCTCAAGAACGGCCTTTTGCCGCTCCAGGTCGAGGCCGACGTCCAGGCCTACCTGGTCAAGGCCCGCGAAAGGGACCCGGGCGCCGAGGTGGCGGTGGATCTCGAGGCCAGGTCCTTGACGCTGCCGGACGGGCGGGTGATCGGGTTCTCCGTGGACGAATTCGCCCGGCGCTGCCTGCTGTCAGGGCAGGACGAGCTCGCTTACCTCTTGTCTCACTCGGAGGCGATCGCGAAGTATGAGTCCGCCAGAGCTTGAGCGGGGGGCGCTCGCGGGCGCCCACGTCGACGTCTATGATACGACGCTGCGCGACGGCACGCAGCGCGAGGGCATCTCGCTGACCTGCGGCGACAAGCTGCGCATCGCGCGGCGGCTCGACGAGCTCGGCGTCGCCTTCATCGAGGGCGGCTGGCCCGGCTCGAACCCCAAGGACGTCGAGTTCTTCAGGCGGGCCAAGGACGAGACCTGGCACGCGGCGCTCATCACGGCGTTTGGCGCCACGCGCCGCGCGGGCCTCGCCCCCGAGGACGATCCCTCGATGCAGGCGCTGCTCGATGCGGGCACGCGCGTCTGCACCCTGTTCGGCAAGAGCTGGACGCTGCACGTCACCGAGGTGCTGCGCACGACGCTCGAGGAGAACCTGCGCCTGGTAGAGGACAGCGTGGCGTTTCTGCGCGCGCACGGCCGGCGCGTCATCTACGACGCCGAGCACTTCTTCGACGGCTGGGCGGCCGACCGGCCGTACGCGCTCGAGACGCTGCGGTCGGCCTTCCGCGGCGGCGCGGAGGCGCTAGTGCTCTGCGACACCAACGGCGGCTCCATGCCCTGGGACGTCGCCCGGGCGGTCGCCGAGGTGCGCGCCGCATTGCCGGAGGCTGCGATCGGCGTGCACACCCACAATGACGGCGAATGCGCGGTCGCCAATGCGCTGGCGGCGGTGCGTGCCGGCGCCCGCCACGTCCAGGGCACCATCAATGGCTACGGCGAGCGCTGCGGCAACGCCAACCTGTGCTCCCTCGTGGCCGACCTCGAGCTCAAGCTCGGCGCGCGGTGTCTGCCCGAGGGGCGCCTCCGGCACCTGTCGGACGTGGCGCGCTTTGTCGCCGAGGTCTCGAACCTCGCGCTCGACGAGCACCTGCCGTACGTCGGACGCAGCGCGTTCGCGCACAAGGGCGGCGTGCACGTGGCGGCCATGCGGCGGGACCCGCGCAGCTACCAGCACATCGAGCCGGAGGTGGTCGGCAACGTGTCCCGGACCGTGCTCTCCGAGCTGTCGGGCGTCGGCAACGTGCGCACCAAGCTCGAGGAGCTGGGTCTTCGTGCCGAGGGCGCGGAGCGCGGGATCCTCGAGGAGATCAAGCAGCGCGAGGCGGCCGGACAATCGTTCGAGGGGGCCGAGGCCACGGCCGCGCTCCTGCTGCGGCGGCGCGCGCCGGGCTACTCGCCGCCGTTCTCGCTGCTCGACTTCAAGGTGATGGTGGGGCACCAAGGCGGGCAGTGCTCGAGCGAGGCCACGATCAAGATCGCGGTCGGTGCGGACGTGCTGCACACCGCGGCCGAGGGCAATGGCCCCGTGAGCGCGCTCGACGCCGCGCTGAGAAAGGCCCTGGCGCCGGTATTCCCCCGGGTGCTCGACCTCCAGCTGGTCGACTACAAGGTGCGCATCCTCGACGGCCGGGACGGCACGGCGGCCATCACCCGCGTCATGATCGAGTCGTCCGACGGCCGCCAGACATGGTGCACGGCCGGCGCGTCCGCCAACATCCTCGAGGCGTCGTGGCAGGCGCTGGCGGATTCGTTCGAATTCGCGCTCGGGGCGCAGGCGAGCGGGGCGGCGGCATGAGGGAAGACAAGAACAGGCGACAGGCGACAGGCGACGGGCGACGGGCGACGGGCGATTCGGAAATGGAGATGCGGTCGTGAAAGCGAACATCGTGTTGCTGCCTGGTGACGGCATCGGGCCGGAGATCGTGGCGGAGGCGCGGGCGGTGCTCGACGCGGTCGCGGCCGAGTTCGGGCATGCGCTCTCGTACGAGACGCACCTCATCGGCGGCTCGGCCATCGATGCCCACGGCACGGCATTGCCGGAGGTCACGCTCGAGGCCTGCAGGCGCGCGGATGCGATCCTGCTCGGCGCGGTGGGCGGACCGAAATGGGACGATCCTGCCGCCAAGGTGCGACCCGAGCAGGGCCTGCTCGGGCTGCGCAAGGCGATGGGCCTTTACGCCAACCTGCGCCCGGTCAAGCCGCACCCGAGGCTTCTGTCCGCGTCGCCCCTTCGGCCCGAGCGGCTCGAGGGCGTGGATCTGCTCGTGGTGCGCGAGCTCACCGGGGGCCTCTATTTCGGCCAGCCGCGCCTGCGCGAGACCCGCGCCGACGGCACGACGCGCGCCGTGGACACGCTCGAGTACACCGACGCCGAGATCCGCCGCGTGGTCGCGCTGGCGTTCCGGCTCGCCAGTGGCCGGCGCAAGAAAGTCACGAGCGTCGACAAGGCCAACGTGCTCGAGTCGTCGCGCCTGTGGCGACAGGTCGCCTCCGCCGTCGGCAAGGACCACCCGGCGATCGCGCTCGAGCACCAGCTGGTCGACTCGTGCGCCATGCGCCTTCTCACCCACGCACGCGAGTTCGACGTCATCGTGACCGAGAACCTGTTCGGCGACATCCTCACCGACGAGGCGGCCGTGCTCGCGGGCTCGCTCGGCATGCTGCCCTCGGCCTCGCTGGGCGACGGCAAATGCGGCCTCTACGAGCCCATCCACGGCTCGGCGCCGGACCTTGCGGGCAAGGGCATCGCCAATCCGCTCGGCACCATCCTGTCGGCGGCGATGCTGCTTCGCCACAGCCTCGAGCTGCCCGCCGAGGCCGCCGCGATCGAGCGCGCCGCCTTCCGCGCGGTCGATGAGGGCGTCCTGTCCGCCGATCTCGGCGGCCGCGCCAGCACCAGGGAGATGGGCGAAGCGGTGCGCGCGCGGCTCGGGAGTCACGCATGACATGCAGCGAAAACAGGCGGCCCATTTCCGAGGGCGCCCGGGACGACGCAATGCGTCGTGACGCTATGCGTCAGAGGTGCTTTCTGCCATGATTCGCGCTGTGAACAACGGTCTACCACCGGCTCAGGGCCTCTACGACCCACGCTTCGAGCACGATAGCTGCGGCCTCGGGTTCGTGGCCACGCTCGATCGCCGCGCGTCCCACGCGGTGGTGGCGCAGGCGCTCGAGATCCTCGTGAACCTCACGCACCGCGGCGCGGCCGGCTGCGACCCCTGCACCGGCGACGGCGCCGGCATCCTGCTCCAGATCCCGCACGCGCTCTATGCGAGCTGCGACCGCGGCACGTCGTTTGCCCTGCCCGAGCTCGGCGATTACGCCGTGGCCATGTGCTTCTTCTCGCCGAACCCCGGGCGGCGCCGCCGGCAGGAGGCCATCCTCGAGGCCGCGGTCATCCACCACGGCCAGCGCTTGCTCGGCTGGCGTGACGTGCCGGTCGATCCTTCCGCCGTCGGCCCGGTCGCGCGCGGCAGCATGCCGGTCGTGCGGCAGCTCTTCATTGGCCGGGAGAGCCCGAAGGAGCACTTCGAGCAGATGCTCTACCTCGTGCGCAAGCGCGCCGGGCGGAGCGCGCACGACGAGCTCGGCGGCGACGACTTCTACCTCGCCTCGTGCTCCTCGCGCACCGTCGTCTACAAGGGCCTCATGCTCGCCGAGCAGGTGGCCGCCTTCTACCCCGACCTCGGGGACGCGCGGACGGCCTCGCGCCTGGCGATGGTGCACTCCCGCTTCTCGACCAACACATTCCCGACGTGGGAGCGCGCGCACCCGTTCCGCCTGATCGCGCACAATGGAGAGATCAATACCCTGTCGGGAAATCGCGCGTGGATGGAGGCGCGCGAGGCGCTGCTCAGGAGCGAGTTCTTCGGCAATGCCATCGCCGACTTCAAGCCCATCATCCGCCCGGGCGGCTCCGATTCGGCGTCGCTCGACAACGTGGTCGATTTCCTGGTCGCGTCGGGGCGCAGCCTGCCCCACGTGATGATGATGCTCATCCCGAAGGCGTTCGGGAACGACCCCGACCTGTCGGCCGAGGAGCGCGCCTTCTACGCCTACCAGGGATGCCTGGTCGAGCCGTGGGACGGACCGGCGGCGGTCGCGTTCACCGATGGAGACCTCATCGGCGCGATGCTCGATCGCAATGGCCTGCGCCCCGCGAAGTACGTGGTCACGACCGACGGGCTGGTGGTGCTCGCAAGCGAGTTCGGCGTGCTGCCCCTCGAGCCCGGGCGCGTCTGCCAGAAGGGCCGCGTCCAGCCCGGCAAGATGTTCCTCGTGGACACCGCGCAAGGGCGCCTGGTCTCCGACGAGGAGATCAAGCACCGCGTCGCGACGCAGAGACCGTACCGCGCCTGGCTCGAGGAGAACCGCATCGACCTCGCGTCCTTGCCGGCCGTACGCAGCACCTACCAGCTCGCACCCGCGCAGACCGCCAAGCTGCAGCAGGCCTTCGGGTACACCCAGGAGGACATCAAGACCGTGCTCGCGCCGATGGCGGCCGGCGGCGAGGAGCCCGTCGGCTCGATGGGCACCGACGCGCCGCTCGCGTGTCTGTCGGCCCAGCCGCAGCAGCTCTTCCGTTACTTCAAGCAGCAGTTCGCGCAGGTCACGAACCCGCCGGTCGACCCGATCCGCGAGGAGATCGTGATGTCGCTCGAGAGCTTCGTCGGCGGCGAGGGCAATCTGCTCGAAGAGACGCCCGGGCAATGCCACATGCTCGAGCTGCCGCACCCCATCCTCGTGGACGACGACCTCGCGAAGCTGCGCCGCAATCCGGCGCGGGATTTCCAGCCGCGCACGCTGCAGATGCGCTTTGCCGTTCCCGGAGACGACGTCGACGCGGGGCGCGCCCTCTATCAGGCGCTGGAGCAGCTGTGCGAGGACGCCAGCCGCGCCATCACCGAGGGTGCGCGTGTCCTCATCCTGTCGGACCGCGACGTCAATGGCGAATGGGCGCCCATCCCGAGCCTGCTCGCGACCAGCGCCGTGCACCGCCATCTCGTCCGGACCGGCCAGCGCACACGCTGTGGCCTGGTCGTCGAGTCCGCCGAGCCGCGCGAGGTGGCGCACATCTGCCTGCTCGTCGGCTACGGCGCGGGCGCCATCAACCCGTACCTGGCCCTCGAGACGGTCGCGCAGCTCGCGCGCTCGGGTGCGCTCGGCCAGAAGTCGACCGACGACGAGGCCCGGTACCGCTATGTGAAGTCGCTCAAGAAGGGCCTGCTCAAGACGATGTCGAAGATGGGCATCAGCGCGGTCTCGAGCTACCAGGGCGCGCAGATCTTCGAGGCCGTCGGCATCGACCAGGTGGTCATCGACCAGTACTTCACGGGCACCCCCTCGCGCATCCGCGGCGTGGGGCTGCAGGAGCTGGCCGAGGAGACGCTCGCGATGCACCGGCGCGCCCATGGGCTCATCCCCGAGACCGCGCTCGTCCCCGGCGGCTACCACCAATGGCGCCGCGAGGGCGAGCAGCACCTTTGGAACCCGCGCACCATCTCAGCGCTGCAGAAGGCGGTGCGCACCGAGGACACGAAGAGCTACGAGGAATACTCGAGGCTCGTCAATGACCAGACCGCGCGCGCCATGACGCTGCGCGGGACGTGGGATCTCGTGCCCGCGGGGCCGCCGGTGCCGCTCGTCGAGGTCGAGCCGGCCGCCGCGATCGTCAAGCGCTTCACGACCGGCGCCATGAGCTTCGGCTCCATCTCGCGCGAGGCCCACGAGACGCTCGCGGTCGCGATGAACCGGATCGGCGGCAAGTCCAACACCGGCGAGGGTGGCGAGGATCCGGGCCGCTACCACCCCGACCCCAATGGCGACTCCAGAAGGAGCGCCATCAAGCAGGTCGCCTCGGGGCGCTTCGGCGTCACGACCGAGTACCTCATCAACGCGGACGATTTGCAGATCAAGATGGCGCAGGGCGCCAAGCCCGGCGAGGGCGGCCAGCTGCCCGGTCACAAGGTGGACGCGGTCATCGCGCGCGTTCGGCACTCGATGCCGGGCGTGACGCTCATCTCGCCGCCGCCGCACCACGACATCTACTCGATCGAGGACCTGGCGCAGCTCATCTTCGATCTCAAGAACGTCAATCCGCGCGCGCGCATCAGCGTCAAGCTGGTCTCCGAGGCGGGCGTCGGGACGATCGCGGCCGGCGTCGCCAAGGCGCACGCCGACGTCATCCTCATCAGCGGCCACGACGGCGGAACCGGCGCCTCGCCGCTCACGTCGATCCATTATGCGGGGACGCCCTGGGAGCTTGGCCTCGCCGAGACGCAACAGGTGCTGGTCCTAAATGGTCTGCGCGGCCGCGTGCGGCTGCAGGTCGACGGCCAGCTCAAGACCGGGCGCGATGTCGTGTTCGGGGCGCTGCTCGGCGGCGAGGAGTTCGGTTTCGCCACGGCGCCCCTGGTCTCGCTCGGCTGCATCATGATGCGGAAGTGCCACCTGAACACCTGCCCGGTCGGCGTGGCGACGCAGGATCCGGAGCTGCGAAAGCGCTTCTCCGGCCAGCCCGAGCACGTCATCAATTACCTCTTCTTCGTGGCAGAAGAGGTGCGGCGCATCATGGCCGAGCTGGGTTTCCGCCGGCTCGACGAGATGGTCGGTCGCACCGACTGCGTCCGCCCGCGGAAGCCCGACGCGGGCAAGCTCGACCCGCGCGCATTCCGCAAGCTGTCGCGGCTCGATTTCTCGGAGGTGCTCTACCGGCCGGCCGAGGCGAGCACCAAGGCGGCTCGCTGCGTCGAGGCGCAGGACCACAACCTGTCGTCGGTGCTCGACCACATGCTCATCGACCAGGCGCGCCCGGCCCTCGTGCGCGGCGAGAAGGTCGTGCTCGAGACGCGCATCCGGAACCGCGACCGCGCCTTCGGTGCCATGCTCTCGGGCGAGATCGCCCGACGCCACGGCGGCAAGGGTCTGCCCGACGGCACCATCGTGGTGCGCGCGATCGGCAGCGCCGGCCAGAGCTTCGGCGCCTTCTGCGCCTCGGGCGTCACGCTCGAGCTCGAGGGCGACGCGAATGACTACGTCGGAAAGGGCCTCTCGGGAGGCATCCTCGCGGTGCGGCCGCCGCACGAGTCACCCTTTCGGCCCGAGGAGCAGGTGATCGTCGGCAACACCGTCCTTTACGGGGCGACGAGCGGAAAGGCCTTCTTCAATGGCCGCGCTGGAGAGCGCTTCGCGGTGAGGAACAGCGGCGCGACGGTGGTGGTCGAGGGCGTGGGTGACCACGGCTGCGAGTACATGACCGGTGGCACCGTGATCGTGCTCGGCACCACCGGTCGCAATTTCGCCGCGGGCATGTCCGGTGGTCTCGGCTACGTCTTCGACGAGGACGGCCATTTCACACGGCGCTGCAACCTCGAGATGGTCGAGCTCGTCTCGGTCGAGGGCCACGAGGCCGACCTCGTGCGGCAGCTGGTCGAGGAGCACCTGGCTCGCACGAAGAGCCCCAAGGCCGCCGCGCTGCTTTCAGACTGGGCGGCCGTGCAACGAAAGCTGGTGAAGGTGTTTCCGAGCGAGTACAGACGGGTCCTGTCGGAGCAGGCGACGCTGCCCGAGACCAGCGGCCGCCCGTTCGTCACGCACAGCGCGCCGGCGCAGCCGTACGTGTCGTGGCTCGACGAGGCCGCAAACGACATCTCCGCACCCCGGAGGGCCTGGGCATGAGCACAATGCGCAAAGCGGGAGCAAAGAGCGCGGTGGCCCGTGGGTAAGGTGCGGGGTTTCCTCGAGATCTCGCGCAAGAAGCCGGGCGACCGGCCGATCCTCGAGCGCGTCCACGACTACAAGGAATTCGGGCTACCGCTCGCGGATCAAGACCTGCGCGATCAAGGGGCGCGCTGCATGGATTGCGGCATTCCCTTCTGTCACGAGGGCTGCCCGCTGGGCAATCACATCCCCGACTGGAACGACCACATCTATCACGGCCGTACCACCGATGCCGTCGCGGCATTGCACGCCACGAACAACTTCCCCGAGGTCACCGGACGCGTCTGCCCCGCCCCGTGCGAGGCGTCTTGCGTCCTGAACCTCCAGGGCCAGCCGGTCACGATCAAGGCCATCGAGCGCGCGATCGCCGACTATGCGGCGGGGAGCGGCTTCTTCCGCCCCGTCCGCCCGCAGATCCGCACGGGCAAGCGCGTCGCGGTGATTGGCTCCGGTCCGGCGGGGCTGGCCGCCGCGCAGCAACTCGCGCGTCGCGGCCATGACGTCGTCGTGTACGAGAAGGCCGACCGCGTGGGGGGCCTGCTGCGCTACGGCATCCCCGACTTCAAGCTCGACAAGGCGCTCATCGACCAGCGTCTCGAGCAGCTCCGCGAGGAGGGCGTGCAGCTCAAGACCGGCGTCCACGTGGGCGTCGACGTGACGGGCGAGGCCCTGCGCGCCCATCACGACGCGATCGTGCTCGCGATGGGCGCCGAGCGGCCGCGGGACCTCGAGGTGCCGGGCCGGCAGCTCCGCGGCGTGCATTTCGCGATGGAGCTCCTGACGCAGCAGAACCGGCGGGTCGCGGGCGACCTGGTGCCCGACGCCGCAGCCATCCTGGCCACCGGAAAGCGCGTGGTGGTCCTCGGCGGCGGCGACACGGGCAGCGACTGCGTCGGCACCTCGCACCGCCAGGGAGCCGCGAGCGTGCAATCCCTCGAGCTCATGCCGAGGCCGCCCGACGAGCGACGCCCGAGCAATCCTTGGCCCGAGTGGCCGCTCGTCTATCGCTCGTCGTCGTCGCACGAAGAAGGCGGCGAGCGCGACTTCGCCGTCATGACGACGGAGGTGCTCGGTGACGCGGCCGGCGCGGTGCGCGCGCTCCGCTGCGTGCGCGTCTCGCTCGAGGGCGGTCGCATCACGCCATTGCCGGGCAGCGAGCACGAGGTCCCGGCGGAGCTCGTCCTGCTCGCCATGGGCTTTGTGGGTCCGGTGCGTGGGCCCCTCTTCGAGCAACTCGGCTGCCAGCTCGACGCGCGCGGCAACGTGGCCGCGAGAGGGGGCCGGACCAGCGCGTCTGGCGTGTTTGCAGCGGGCGACGTGGCCCGAGGCCAGTCGCTCGTCGTCTGGGCGATCGCGGAGGGGCGCAAGGTCGCCGCCGCAGTGGATGCGTGGCTCGTCGCGCCGGCCGCTGCGTGGGCGGCGTAGGAAAGGAACAGCATGTCCAAGAAGCGTCGATTGAGCCCGTATTTCGACATCGTCCGCGGTCCCGACGGGGAGGAGCGGCTCGAGGTCTTCCTGTCGGGCATTGCGCTCCTGCGCCTCGTGCTCACCAACAAGGGGACGGCATTTTCCCGGGAGGAGCGGCGGGCGCTCAAGCTCGAGGGCCTTCTGCCCGTGGAGGTGAACACGCTCGAGATGCAGCTCGACCGCACGTACCGCGAGTACCAGCGGCAGGAGTCGCCGCTCTCGAAATACCAGTTCTTGCGCAGCCTCCAGGAGCGGCAGGAGATCCTCTACTATGCGCTCCTCGAAAAGCACCTGCCGGAGATGCTGCCCATCGTCTACACGCCGACGGTCGGCGAGGCGGTGCTGCGCTTCTCGAGCCTCTACCAGAACCCGCGGGGACTGTCGCTGTCGACGCACGACGTCGAGCGCACCGCGGAGCTGCTCGACAACTACCCCATGCACGACGTCCGCATGATCGTCGCCACCGACTCGTCGGCGATCCTGGGCCTTGGCGATCAGGGCTACGGGGGCCTCGCGATCCCGATCGGCAAGCTCGCGCTCTACGTGGTCGCGGGCGGCGTGAGCCCCTTTCACACCCTGCCGGTCTCGCTCGACGTGGGCACCGATCGGCAGGACCTGATCGAGGATCCCTTCTATCTCGGCGTGCGCCACAAGCGCCTCCGGGGCGACGAGTACCTCGCGTTCATGGATCGCTTCGTCGAGGGCCTGCAGGACCGCATGCCGAACGCGATCGTGCAATGGGAGGACCTGGCCAAGGACGCGGCCTTCACGGTGCTCGAGCGCTACCGGAAGCGCATCCCGTCCTTCAATGACGACATCCAGGGCACCGGCGCGACCGCGCTCGCCGGCGTCGCGTCGGCTTGCCGCCTCAAGGGCGAGGCGATGGCCGACCAGCGCATCGTCATCTACGGCGCTGGCGCGGGCGGCGTCGGCGTGGCGTGGGCCTTGCGCGAGGGGCTCGTGCGCGCGGGGCTATCGCGCGAGGAAGCGGCGCTGCGCATCTGGGTGCTCGACTCGCAGGGCCTGCTCCACGACGGGCGCGAGATGGAGGCCTACAAGCGCTCGTTTGCGCGGCCGCGCGCGTCGTTCGCCGACTGGGGCGTGGGCGGCTCGCCGGGCCTGCTCGACGTGGTGATGCGGGCCAGACCCACGGTGCTCATCGGCCTTTCGGGCCAGAAAGGCGCGTTCGGTGAGAAGGTCGTGCGCGCAATGGCCGAGGGCGTCCTTCGCCCGGTCATCTTCCCGATGTCGAACCCGACCAGCATCACGGAGGCGACGCCGGCGGATCTTCTGCAATGGACCGATGGCGAGGCCATTGTGGCGACCGGAAGCCCCTTTGCGCCCGTCGAGTGGGCCGGCAAGTCGATCTCGATCGGCCAGGGCAACAACGCCTTCATCTTCCCAGGGCTCGGGCTCGGCGCCATCGTGGCCGGCGCGCGCGAGATCACCGACGCGATGGTGCTCGACGCGGCCGATGCGCTCGCGGCCTACACCGCCGAGCGCCACGTGGACGAGGGCCTGATCTACCCGCCGGTCGACGAGCTCCGCGAGGTCGCGATGCGGGTCGCCGTCCGCGTGGCCGCGCGCGCGGCGGCCGAGGGCGTGGCCACGTGCGAGATGCCCGCGGAGCCCGACGCGCTCGACACCTTCGTCCGCGCGAATGCGTGGAGGCCGAGGTACCTGCCCACCGTGCGGGGGGAGTAGTCCCGCGATCCTGCTGCCTCGCGGCAGGCCGCGGTTCAGCCTATGCTCCGGCCCATGCTCGGCCGGATGATGGATTTCCCCCTTTCGCTGTCCCACCTGCTCGAGCGCGCGCGGACGCAGTTCCCGCGCGGCGAGATCGTGACGCGCAGGGCCGATCGCTCGCTCGTGCGCGCGAGCTACGCCGACTTCCACCGGCGCGCGCTGCAGCTCGCGGCCGCGCTCGTGCGCCTCGGCGTCCGCCCCGGCGACCGCGTGGCCACGCTGTGCTGGAACCACCAGCAGCACCTCGAGGCGTACTTCGGCGTGCCGGCGCTCGGCGCGGTGGTGCACACGCTGAACCTGCGCCTGCACCCGAGCGAGCTCGGCTACATCGCGCGGCACGCCGAGGACAAGGTGGTGATCGTCGACCGCTCCCTCCTGCCGCTCTTCGAGCAGCTCCGCGCCGACGTGCGGTCGATCGAGCGCGTGATCGTGGTGGCTGACGGCGGGGCCGCGCCAGAGGGCACGCTCGACTACGAGGCCCTGATCGCCGCCGAGGCGCCGCTCGAGGCGCTGCCGACCCTCGACGAGCGCTCCGCCGCGATGATCTGCTACACGTCTGGCACCACGGGCAACCCCAAGGGGGTCGTCTACAGCCACCGCTCGACCGTGCTGCATGCGCTCGTCGCGTGCACGACCGACGGCATCGGGATCGGTGAGCGCGACGTGGTGCTCCCGGTCGTGCCCATGTTCCACGCGGCAGCGTGGGGGTTGCCCTTTGCCGCGGTGGCAACGGGCGCGAAGATCGTGATGCCCGGCCCGCACCTCGATCCGCCGTCGCTGCTCGAGCTCATGGCCAGCGAGGGGGTGACGGTGGCCGCGGGCGTGCCGACGATCTGGCTCGGTATCCTGGCGCTGCTCGACGAGAGCCCGACGCGCTGGGACCTGTCGCGCGTACGCAACATGGTCATCGGTGGCTCGGCGGCGCCCGCCTCGATGATCGAGGGCTTCTCGCGGCGTCACAAGCTCGAGGTGCTGCATGCCTGGGGCATGACGGAGACCAATCCCCTCGGGACCGTGTCGCGGGTCGCGCGCGCGCTCGAGGGGGCGTCGCCCGAGGCGCAGCTCGCCGCCCGCGCGTCGCAGGGGCGTGCGGTGCCCTTCGTCGAGACACGCCACGTCGGTGAGGACGGCAGGCCCCTGCCCTGGGACGGCGAGACGATGGGCGAGCTCGAGGTGCGCGGCCCGTGGGTGGCGTCGTCGTACTTCGGCGACGAGGGCGCCGATCGCTTCACCCAGGATGGCTGGTTCAAGACCGGGGACGTCGTGACCATCGACGCCCATGGCTACGTGCGCATCACCGATCGGGCCAAGGACGTCATCAAGTCGGGCGGGGAATGGATCAGCTCGGTGGCGCTCGAAAATGCCCTCATGAGCCACCCGGCCGTGCTCGAGGCGGCAGTGTTCGCGGCGCGCCACCCGAAGTGGGACGAGCGCCCACTGGCGGCGGTGGTGCTCAAGGGCGGCAAGACCGCGAGCCGGGACGAGCTGCTCGCGCACCTCGGCGGCCGCTTCGCCAGGTTCTGGCTGCCGGATGACGTGCTGTTCGTCGAGCAGATCCCGCGCACCTCCACGGGCAAGTTCCTCAAGTCGAAGCTGCGCGAGCTCTACGGCGAGCACCTCATGAAGAGGTAGCGAGGCTTCCCTACCGCCGGCGGGCCCGATAGAGGTCGTCGTTGCCAGCGCGATCGGACGAAAAGTAGAGCCAGCAGCCGTCGGCGGAGAGCGTGCCGTCCTGGTCGTCGGCGGCCGGATCGTTGACGCCGCCGATCGCGCGCAGCGCGCCGAAGGCGCTGGTGGCGTCGGCGCGCGTGAGGATCGCGAGGTCACGATGATCCTCGTTCGCACCGCCAGGGCCTGGCCCGCCGCCCGTGCTGACCTTGCGCGAGACCACGAGCGTCTTGCCGTCAGGCGACAGCGCGCTCGGGCTGCACTCGCTGCATCCCGGCATGGCCACCTGCGCGACCGGCGTCGGCCAGGGCAGGCTCGCGTCGCTGCGGGCGCTCGCGTAGAGCTTTTTTTCGGCCGCCACGAGCGCCCCACGATCGTCGCTCGCGACCAGCACGCGCTCGTCGTTCTTGGGCGTGGACAGGAGGCTCCGCGTGGGATTCCCGGTCGGGAACGGCGCCACCCAGACGTCGACCGCCTGGACGCCGCCCTCGACGCGATCCGACACGAAGTAGATGTGCGCTCCGTCGGGCGCGATCGTCGGCGCACGCTCGGTCGCGCCGGTGGCATAGCCGGCCAGCACCCGCGGCGCACTCCACGGCCCGTCCGCCGTGGCGCGCTCGGCGAGCCAGAGGTCCCAGTTGCCGCTGCGCGTGGAGGCGAAGACGAGGCGCAGGCCGTCGGGGGAGAGCGTGGGCTCCGCATCGTCCTCGGGCGAGGACAGGTCGTCGAGGCGCTCGGGGCGCTCGAAGTCGTAGGGCCGATCCCAGCATGGCGTTCCAGGCGGCGGCACGGCCGTGGGGGGACCGTCGGGTGTAGGCGCAGGTGCGCCGGCGTCGGCGACGGGGGTCGTCGGTGGACGCGCGGGATCGTCGGCCGGTCCCGAGGGCATCACGACTCGCCCGGCGTCGGGGGGAACCAGCGCCCCCGGGGCGGGGCTCGCCGCCCCACCCGCGAGCGGATTCGATTTGTCGAAGGCGCAGCCGAAAGTGGCCATTGCGCCGAAGAGGAGGCCACAGCGGAACGCATCAATGAGCCTCATGCGCGCTCATTGCAGCAATGAGCATGCCGACAAGGACGAAGAAACCGGGTGATCTCGTGTGGGTGCGTGGTGCAGAAGTGGTGCGCCTACGACCGCGACGGTCTCAGCCAGCGCCAGACGGGTGCCGCATAGGGCGCCACCGCCAGCGCGCAGGCGAGCGCCCCGCTGCCGGCAAAGAACGCCGCACGCCAGGCCACCACCGGCTCGGCCCCGGCGGGGGGCTGCAGCGCGCCCGAGGCCGGCCCGGCGACGGTCCACGTCAGGCCCACCGGGTCGAGCAGGCCCGACGCGTGGACGGCGAGGCCTGCGGCGATCAGCGCCAGCGTGACGATGCCCCAGGTCCGGCCGCGGAAAAGGCCAATGCCCGCGAGCACGACGGCGCCAAGGGCGAGCAGGATCCAGCCCGGCGGTGCCTCCAGCAGGATCGCGCCGAGGGGCGGCCACACCAGCACCCAGGCCAGGAGCGAAAGGCGCGTCCGGAGTGTGGGCGCCGGTGCGGGCGGTGGCGGGGGAGGCTCGACGGCGAAGGCCACGTGCCTAGTATACGCACGCCGCGGTGCTACGCTCTCGATACCGCACAGACCAGCGCACGTGGCTAGGGGGACTCCGTGGGACTCGTCCGCGCTTTCGCTCGCGTCATCACCACCATCCTGTCGACGTTTCTCGGGCACTGGCAGCCGCCGAAGTGGCTCGCCTGGCTCGGTGGGCGCCTCGTCGCGCTCGGCCGCTGGGCCGACGGCCATCGCGGCCCGGCCGCCGTGGGCGCGCTCGCCGTCGCGCTCGCGAGCGCTGCCGGCACCTATGGCGTGCGCTGGTGGAAGAGCCGGCCGAGACCCGAGACCATCACCATCGTGGTGACCTCGCCCGAGGCCACGCGTCTCGAGGACATCGCCAAGCCGTTTCCGCTCGTGCTGGCGTTCTCCGCGTCGATGGCGCCGCTCGCGGAGATCGGAAAGCCGGTCAAGGCCGGCGTCGAGCTCAGCCCGCGCGTCGAGGGCGCCTGGCGCTGGGACGGCGACCGACGCCTCGTCTTCTCGCCGCGCGCGGACTGGCCGGTCGGGCAGGCGCTCAAGATCAAGCTCGCGCCGAGGGGCCTTGTGCGCGAAAATATTCGCCTTGACGAATATTCGATCGACGCCAAGACCGCGCCCTTTTCGGCCTCGATCGGCGAGGTCGAGTTCTACCAGGACCCCGTCGACCCCGATCTCAAGAAGGTGGTCGCGCACTTCGCGTTTTCACACCCGGTCGATCCGGCCAGCCTCGAAAAGCACCTCAAGGTCGTGCTGGTCGATCCGACGAGCAAGAAGGAAAAGGCCCTCGGCATCCGCACGAGCTACGGCAAGTGGAAGGGCACCGCGTTCGTGCACACCGATCCCATTGCAGTGCCGAAGCGCGAGACCAAGGTCGTCGTCACGCTGCTAAAGGGCGTCAAGGCGGCGCGCGGCGGCAATGGGACCGAGGACGAGCCGCAAAAGGACGTCGCGATCCCCGGCCTCTACTCCCACCTCAAGATCGGCTCGGCGGTCGTCGCGATCGCGCAGAACGCGCGGCTCGAGCCCGAACAGGTGATCGTCGTCGAGACCACGGCGGCCGCGTCCACGGACGAGCTCGCCAGGAAGACCACCGCGTGGCTCCTGCCCCTGCATCACCCGGACAGCAAGCCCGAGGAGCGCAAGCATCCGTACGTGTGGTCGGCCGCGGAGGCGATCGGCCAGGACATCCTGAAGAAGGCCACGAGGCTGCCGCTCGAGGCGATCCCGACCGAGCACGAGCACGCGGTCTTGCACTCTTTCAAATTCAAGGGCGACGTCGGCCGCTGGGTTTTCGTGCAGGTCGAAAAGGGCATCAAGGGCTTTGGCGGCTACGAGCTCGGCGAGACCTTCGTCGCCTCGGCGCGCGTCCCCGAGTACCCAAAGGAGCTCAAGATCCTGCAGTCGGGCGCGATCCTGTCGACGGCGGGCGAGCACAAGGTGCCGCTCTACGCGCGCGACGTCGAGGCCATCCGCTTCGAGCTCGGCCGCGTGCTGCCGGGCCAGCTGCATCACCTCGTGTCGCAGAACAGCGGCAGCTTCGCAGAGCCGACGCTGCTCTCGCGGTACATGCGCTTTTCGGCCGAGAACCTGGCCGAGGTCCAGACCGAGGTGCGCGAGCTCGACAAGCTCGCCCCCGGAAAGCCACAGTACCAGGCGTACGACCTCGGCAAGTACCTCGAACCTGGCGGGCCGGACAAGCGCCGCGGCCTGTTCTTCTTCCGCGTGCAGAGCTGGGATCCCTTGCGCAACGTCGCCACCGGCAAGGAGGACGCGCGACTCATCCTGGTCACGGACCTCGGCATCGTCGTCAAGGCCGCGACCGACGGCTCGAATGACCTCTTCGTGCAGTCGATCAAGAAGGGCACGCCGGTCGCGGCCGCCCGGGTCGAGCTGGTCGGCAAAAATGGCCTCGCGGTCCTGTCTTCGGCCACCGACGCGCAAGGGCACGCGACGTTTCCGTCCACCCGCGGGCTCGAGCGCGAGCGCACGCCGGTGCTCTGGCGCGTCTACAAGGACAATGACCTGTCCTTCATCCCGTTTGCCGCGGGCGAGCGCATGCTGAACCTGTCGCGCTTCGACGTCGGCGGCGTGCAGGAGGCCGAGCACGGCGAGGGCCTGTCGGCGTACCTGTTCTCCGACCGGGGGCTCTACCGGCCGGGCGAGGAGATCCGCTTCGGCCTCATCGTCAAGCCGCACGACTGGAAGGCCTCCGTGCGCGGCGTGCCGCTCGAGGCGGTGCTGTCCGACCCGCGCGGACAGGTGGTGCGGCGCGAGAAGCTGCGCCTGTCGGCGAGCGGCTTCGAGGAGGTCAAGCACACCACCTCGGCCATTGCGCCGACCGGCGTGTACACGCTCTCGCTCATGCTGGCGCGTGACGGCCAGCCGCAGAGCCAGCTCGGGCAGACCAGCGTGCGTGTCCGCGAGTTCGAGCCGGATCGCATGAAGATCAGCGTGCGCCTGTCGGAGGAACATCCGCAGGGCTGGGTCTCGCCCGCAAAGCTCAAGGGGCGCGTCCACCTCGAGAACCTGTTCGGCACTCCCGCGGGCAAGCGGCAGATCCGCGGCAGCATCCAGCTCTCCCCGGTGGTGCCGAGCTTCGCCGGCCTGCGCGATTACCGTTTCTTCGACCCCGCGCGGGCCAAGGAGAGCCAGGCCGAGGCGCTCGCGGACGAAAAGACCAATGACGCCGGCGACGCCGAGCTCGACCTCGGCCTCTCGAAATACGCCAATGCGACGTATCGATTGCGCTTCCTCGCCGCCGGTTTCGAGGCCGAGGGCGGCCGCAGCGTCGCGGGCGAGGCCAATGCGATCGTCTCGCCGCTATCGTTCCTGCTCGGCTGGAAGGCCGACGGCGATCTGC
This sequence comes from Myxococcales bacterium, assembly GCA_023248855.1. GTDB lineage: Bacteria > Myxococcota_A > Polyangia > JAHFDS01 > JAHFDS01 > JAHFDS01. The sequence continues at coordinate 5,810 of JAHFDS010000036.1, read as the reverse complement.
GCTACGTGCACAAGGGCGCCAGGCGCGTGGTCGATCTCGTGGCAGTCGGCCCGGACGGCAAGCGCACGACCGCCAAGGACCTCACCCTCGTCAAGGTCGAGCTCCGTCACGTCTCGGTCCTGACCAAGCAGCCAAGTGGCCTTTACAAGTACGAGTCGGTGAAGAAGGAGGTCGAGCTCGGCCGGAGCGCCCTCTCGGTGACGGCCGAGGGCCACAAGCTGGCCCTTTCCACCGACAAACCCGGCGAGCTCGCCCTGGTCGTGCGCGATGCCCTGGGCAAGGAGCTCTTGCGGGTGGAGTACTCGGTCGCGGGCGCGGGGAATCTCTCTCGCGCGCTCGACCGCAATGCGGAGCTCGAGCTCAAGCTGTCCAAGGCCGATTACGCGGCGGGTGAGGACATCGAGCTCCACATCAAGGCGCCCTACACCGGCTCGGGTCTCATCGCCATCGAGCGCGAGAAGGTGATCTCGTTCAAGTGGTTCCAGGCCTCCGAGACCGCGACAGTCGAACATATTCGCCTTCCAGAATCAGTTGAGGGCACTGCGTACGTTTCCGTTGCGTTCGTGCGCGACTTCGACTCCGATGAGGTCTTCATGTCGCCGCTGTCGTACGCGGTGGCGCCCTTCTCGGTGTCGCGCGCGCGCCGCATGATGAAGGTCGCGCTCGAGACGCCCGAGCTCATCAAGCCCGGCGAGCCCCTCAAGATCCGCTACAAGAGCGACCGGCCGGCGCGCATTGCGCTCTTCGCCGTGGACGAGGGCATCCTGCGCGTGGCGGCGCACCAGCCGCCGGACCCCTTGAGCCATTTCTTCAAGAAGCGTGCGCTCGGCGTGCGCACCTCGCAGATCCTGGACCTCGTCCTGCCCGAGTTCGAGCGCCTGGTGGCCGCGTCGGCGGCGGGCGGCGACGCCGAAGGGGCGCTGGGAGCGCACGTCAATCCCTTCCGCCGCCGGCACGATCCGCCGGTGGCATACTGGTCGGGCCTGGTCGAGTCGGGGCCGAAGTGGCGTGAGGCGACCTACGAGGTGCCGGACTTCTTCAATGGATCGCTGCAGGTGTTTGCGGTCGCGGTCGGACCGGACGCCATTGGCACCGCCGAGCGCGCATTGCACGTGCGCGGTGATTTCGTGCTCTCGCCGACCGTGCCGGCCTTCCTGGCGCCCGGCGACGAGGTCGAGGTGCCTGTCAGCGTGTCGAACAACGTGACCGGATCGGGCAAGGGCGTGGCGGTGACGGTCAAGATGGAGCTGCCCGCGGAGCTGGAGGCGGTGGGGCCGGCCTCGGAGCAGCTCGCGGTCGATGAGCTGCGCGAGGGCACCGTGCGCTTCCACGTCCGCGCCCGCAGCAAGCTCGGGCCGGGGCGCGTGACGTTTCTGGCGGAGGGCGCGGGCAAGCGCGCGCGGCTGGCCCAGGAGGTGAGCGTCCGGCCCGCGGTCGGCTACGAGAGCGTCATCACCGCGGGTCGCGTCAAGGGCGAGACGTCGGTGCCGGTCGGCCAGCAGAAGAGGTTCGCGGAGCTGCGCACGCTCAAGGCGGGCGTGTCGCGGGTGCCGCTCGGCATCGCGAGCGCCCTCGGCGGCTATCTGGCGAAGTACCCGCACGGCTGCACCGAGCAGCTGACGAGCCAGGCGGTCTCGGCGGTCGTGCTGGCGGACCGGCCGGAGCTCGGCGGAAAGCCCGAGGAGGCGCAGGCGAGCCTCGGCAAGGCGGTCGAGGCGCTCCGCGCGCGCCAGAACGACGAGGGCGGCTTCGGCCTGTGGGCGTCGAGCCCACGGTCGGCGCCGGGGCCGAGCGTGTATGCGCTGCACGCCCTGCTCGAGGCCAAGCAGCGCGGCCAGGCGGTGCCGGCGGACCTGGCCAAGCGCGGCCAGAGCTACCTCATCGAGCTTGCGGGCGGAGAGCCGGCCGACCTCGCGGACGCGCGCCTGCGCGCCTACGCGATCTACGTGCTGACGCGTGGTGGTACGACCACGCTGCGCTTCGCGCACGCGCTCGAGCGCAAGCTCGAGGACGGCTTTGCCGCGGAGTGGAAGCAGGACCTCGCGGCGGCGTACCTGGCGGGCGCGCACCAGCTCTTGCACCGTGACGCGGACGCCGAGCGGCTCATCGCTGGCCCCGCGCTCGGCAAGGCCGCGGTGGCGGACCCGGGCGGCACCTACGACGCGACCATCCACGACGCGCAGCTGTTCTACCTCTATTCGCGCCACTTCCCGGAGCGGGCCAGGAAGATGGCCCCGGCGGCGCTCGATGCCCTGGTGGCGGCCGTGGCGGGCGGCCGCTACAGCACGCTGTCGTCGGCCTACACGATGCTCGCGCTCGACGCGTGGGCCAGGCTCGCGGAGGCCGAGGGCGGAGGGGGAGCGCTCGCCATCTCCGAGGACGGCGCGCGCGCGCTCGATCTGCCGCCGGGCCTCTTGCCCTTTGCGGCCTTCTCGGAAGGCGCCCGGTCGCTGCGCTTTTCGGCCACGGGAGCGCTGCCGGCGTTCTACACGGTCGTGCAGGCGGGCTTCGACGTGGCCCTGCCGGACAAGGCGGTCTCGCAGGGCCTCGAGGTGGTGCGCGAATACACCGACGCCCAGGGCAAACCCATCACCGAGGTGCGCCTCGGCGACGAGGTGCAGGTGCACCTGCGCATCCGCTCGCTGGGCAAGGAGCCCGTCTACCAGGTCGCGCTCACGGACCTTCTGCCCGCGGGGTTCGAGGTGGTGGTGCAGCCGCCGCCCGCGGCCAATACCGAGGGCGAGGGTGGCGAGGGCGAGCCGCCGCCCGCGCCGGAAGGGGACCCAGAAGGGGAGCCGCCGCCCGAAGGCGAGGGCGAGGCCGCGCCGGACCTGTTCTCGCTGCCGATCTCGCTGCCCAAGACGACCTGGGCGATCGAGCACGGCGATGTGCGCGAGGACCGCGTGGTGCTGTACGGGACGGCGCTGCCGGAGGCCAAGGAGTACCTCTACGCGATGAAGGCGCAGAGCGCGGGCAAGGTGGCCGTGCCGCCGGTGTCTGCCGAGGCCATGTACCAGCGCGCGACCATGGCGCGCTCGGCGGCGGGAAGGCCGCTCGTGGTGGCGGCGGACAAGAAGAAGTGAACGAGGCGGAACAGGCAGGCGTGGGGTGAGTCGACTGCGGAGATTCATGCGTGTAGGCGCATGGGTTGTGGGCGGCCTGGTGCTGGCCGGGCTTTCGGTGCGGGTCTGGCCGCGCCCGCCCTTGCGCGAGCGGGTGACGGGCTCCACGGCGGTGCTCGATCGAAACGGGCAGCTCTTGCGGCTCGCGCTCGCGCCGGACCAGACGTTCCGGCTATGGACGCCGCTCGAGCGGATGTCGCCGCTGCTGGTCGACGCGACGCTCCTTTCGGAGGACCGCTACTTCCGCACGCATCCGGGGGCGAACCCGGTCTCGCTCGTGCGGGCGCTGCGGAGCGCCGCGGGGGACGGCCGGCGCGTGGGCGGCTCGACGCTGACCATGCAGCTCGCGCGGCGCCTGTGGGGCATCGACTCGCGCTCGCTCGGCGGCAAGCTCGCGCAGATCGGTCGCGCGCTCCAGCTCGAGCTCCAGTACTCGAAGCATGACCTGCTCGAGGCGTACCTGAACCTCGCCCCCTACGGCGGCAACGTCGAGGGTGCGGGTGCCGCCAGCCACGTCTACTTCGGAAAGCCCCCGGATCGCCTCACGCTCGACGAGGCGCTCCTGCTCGCCGTGATCCCGAAGAGCCCCGCGCGACGAAGGCCCCGGGACGGCGGCGCGCCGCTCGCGTTGCTCGAGGCCCGTCGGGCGCTCGCCGAGCGCTGGATCACCGAGCACCCGGCGGATGCGCCGGTGCGCGAGGCGCTCGCGACGCCGCCGGTCTTGCGCACCACGGCCGACCTGCCCTTTTTGGCCCCGCACTTCTCCGATGGCCTGCTGTCGCGAAGGCCGCTCGGGGGGGCCGTGCGGAGCTCGCTCGACGCGTCGCTGCAAAGGCTGGTCGAGGATCGGCTCGGCGCGTACATCGCCCGGCGGCGCAGCGTCGGCGTCAAGAACGCGGCGGCCCTCGTCATCGACCACCGCACGATGGAGGTGCGCGCCGTGGTCGGCTCGGCGAGCTACGCCGACGTGGCGCTGTCGGGTCAGGTGGACGGCACGCGGGCCAAGCGCTCACCCGGCTCGGCGCTCAAGCCCTTCGTGTATGCGCTGGGACTCGAGCAGGGCCTGTTCCACCCGGCCACCGTGCTCAAGGACGCGCCGGTCGCGTTCGGGCCGTTTTCGCCCGAGAACTTCGACGGCCGTTTCCTCGGGCCGGTGACGGCGCGCGAGGCGCTCTGGCGTAGTCGCAACGTGCCCGCGATGCAGATCGCGGCGCGCCTGTCGCGGCCGACGTTGCATGGCCTATTGCGCATGGCGGGCGTCGCGCGGCTCGCGCCCGAGGAGCACTATGGCCTCTCGCTCGTGGTCGGCGGCGGCGAGGTCACGATGGAGGAGCTGGTCACGCTCTACGCGGCGCTGGCCGAAGGTGGCACGGTGCGTCAGCTCCGCACCGCGCTCGACGAGCCGGTGGAGAAGGGCACGCAGATCCTCTCGCCCGAGGCGGCGTTCCTGGTGCTCGACATGCTGGCCGACAACCCCCGCCCCGACGTTCCGCGCCTCATCGCGGGCGACACCGGGCCGCGCGTGGCCTGGAAGACCGGCACCTCCTTCGGCTTTCGTGATGCGTGGACGGTGGGCGTGTTCGGGCCGTGGGTGGTCGCGGTCTGGATCGGCAACTTCTCGGGCGAGGGCAACCCGGCCTTCGTGGGCCTCGAGGCCGCGGCGCCGCTCTTCTTCTCGATCGCGGACGCGCTCGCGCAGCGCACGCCGCGGGGCCAGCTCGGCCTGCCTCCGCCGCCGCCCGGCGTCACGCGCGCCGAGGTATGCGCGGTCTCGGGCGGCGCCCCGCATCCGTTCTGCCCGCGGCGGGCGCGCACCTGGATCATCCCGGGGGTCTCCCCGATCGCGCCGTGCGACGTGCACCGCGAGATCTGGGTGGACGCGTCGGGGCGCCGAGGCTGCGACCAGGGCCGGGGGCTCCGCCGGCAGGTGCACGAGTCGTGGCCGTCGGACCTCGCGGCGATCTTTGCCCGCGCGGGCCTGCCGCGTCGCCCCTTGCCGCCGCTCGCGCCCGGGTGCGAGGACGCGCCGGAGGTCGATCCCGGGCAACCGCCGCGCATCACGTCGCCGCTCCGAGGCGTGACCTACACCGTGCACGCCCAGGAACCCACGCGCCGCGAGCCCGAACGCGTTGCGCTCTCGGCCGTCACCGACGGTGACGCGCGCGAGGTGTTCTGGTTCTCGGGGGACCGCCTGCTCGGCCGGTCGAACGCGGGGGCGACGCTCCTTTGGTCCCCGGACGCCGGGGACCATGTCCTTCGCGCCGTGGACGACCGCGGACGCGCGAGCGCGCTGCGCCTTCATGTGGAGGCGGTGCGGTAGCTCAGAACGTCACGCGCACCGGGCGGCGGTCGTCGACCGGCGAGGGAGCGGTCGCGCGCACCGGACGCGCGTGCCTGGTCCGGAGCGGCACCTCGCCCGCGGCCTGCGCCGGCGAAAGCTGCGCGCGGACGGTGGTCGTCGCCTCCGCGCGCACGACGGCGACGGTCTCCCAGCGCTGGCCAGCTGGGCCGCGCACGACCACCGGGTGGAGGCCCTCGGGGAGCTCGAGCTCGACGTGGGCGACGTCGCGGGTGCGCTCGACTCCGTCCACGCTGAAGGCGGCGCGCGGCAGGTCGGAGGTGAGGCTCAGCTTGCCGGTGCGCGCGGGTGGCACGGGACGGCTCGCAGCGGGCGGCGGCGCCACCGCC
>JAHFDS010000374.1 GCA_023248855.1 Myxococcales bacterium | reverse complement strand
GCCTTCTACGACGTGTCCGCGGACGGCACCTGGATCGTCTTTCGCGACGTCGCCCGCGCCAAGCAGGCGCAGGTGGCCCGCCGCAGGCCTGGCGAGACCCCGATCGAGCTCTCCAACAACTCGGCCACTGCAAAGTTCGACGGCCAGGTCGCCCTCGGCATCAGCGACTCCACCGACTACGAGAACGGCACGCTGTTCGCCTGGGCCCCCGGACAGAGCGGGCCCACGATGCTCGACCCGAACGTCCGCCTGGCCCGCGCGGTCGCCGCGCCCGATGCGATGCGCGTGGCCTACTTCACCGGTGCCGCCGCCGTGGACGTGGTGCGCGCCATGACCGCGGGCGGCGGGCGCCAGGTGCTCGCGATGGGCTCGACCCGCGGCTGCACGCGCCTGGCCTACGGCCAGGGCGCGCTCGTGGTGGTGACCTGCGACCGCAGCGAGCGACAATCGCTGTCCATCTTCCACGACGACGGCATGCGCGAGGACCTCGTCACAGGCTCTCTCGGCAACTTCGACCTGTCGCCTGATCGTACGCGGCTCGCGTGGACCGACGCCATGGGCCTTGCCATCCGCAACCTTGCGCGCGGCTCGCAGGTCACGCGCAACGACCCGATGGCCGACGCCGACGTGCGCTGGTCTTCCGACGGCACCTTCGTGGCCTATCGCCAGGTGAGCCGCATCATGAAGGTCGCGGCAGGCGGCGGCATGCCGAGCATGCTGGCGCAAAGCGGCAGCGGAGTGCTCGCCGTGGTCCCTGCGGGCACGCTCTTTTCGCGGACGGGCGGCGACCTCACCGACCTCTACTTCACGCCCGACGTGGCGCTGCTCGCGCGCGCGGCCGCCTCGTCGCCCAGGCTCGCCGCCGATGGCGCGTTCGCCTCCTGGCTCGAGAGCCCGAACGCCATGGGCCTCGGCTCTGCCGTCGTGTCCGCGACCAGCGGCCGGCCTGAGACGCTCTCCGCGATGTCCGCGCACGTCGGGCTCGGCGCCGGCGGCAAGGTGATCTGGGACGACATGTTCGACACCGTCAACTACCGCGGCACGCTCATGGTGCGCCCCGCCGCCGGCGGCGTCCCCGTCATGATGGCCACGCCGGTCAACGGGTGGGCGCTCGTGCCCCCGGGCTACACCGAGATCGTCTTCTCGGTGAATGGCTCGCCATTCACCGGCGACGGTATTTACTCACGCCCGCTACCTTGAACCCCGAAAGGAACGCATGCCAACGACGACCCGTGTGGCCGACGGCTACCTCACGACGCGCGATCGCCTGAGGCTCTACTACCGGGAGCGCCTGGTCGGAAAGCCGCGCGGGCACGTCATCCTGGTGCACGGCGTCTCCGAGCACTACGGCCGCTACCGGCACGTCGAGGACTTCCTGGTGCGGGCGGGATACTCGTTCCACTTTCACGATCTGCGCGGGCATGGCCAGAGCGAAGGCCGGCGCGTCTTCGTCGACCGCTTCGAGCGCTACCTCGACGATCTCGACCTCTTGATCGCGCACGTGGAGCAGAAGGCGCAGGGCCCCGTCTTCCTCGTGGGACACTCGCTCGGCGGGCTCATCGCGGTGCGCTACCTCGAGACGAGAAGGGCACGCTTTGCCGGCTGCGTCCTCTCCGGGGCCGCGCTCATGGCCACGCTCAAGCCGCCCCTGCCGGTCTTCCTGGCCCTGCGCGCCATCGCGCGGGTTCGGCCCCAGACGCCGGTGCCGGGCCTCGTGCCCGCCCGCTTCATCAGCCGCGACACGGACGTGGTGGTCCGCTACATGTCGGATCCGCTGGTGCCGAAGTGGCTCACCACCGGCTTCGGGATGGCCTCGCTCGACGCCATGGAGCGCTCGCTCGCGGACGCCCAGCGCATCGACCTGCCGATGCTCATCCTGCACGGCGGGGACGATCGCCTCGTGACCAAGCGCGCCAGCGAGGAGCTCTACCGGCGGACACGCTCTGCCGACAAGACGCTCCGTATCTACCCCGGTCTGTACCACGAGCTCTTCAACGAGCCCGAGCGGCACACCATCCTCGACGAGGTGCTGGGATGGCTGGAGGCGCGCCGCCGAGCCGCTTCCTGATCCCCAGCCGAGGCCGCAGGAACGGAGGTAAGATGTGGCGTCCGGGAAGCCTGGACGCTCGCCATGGGCTCGCCCAAGGATCCGCCGCCAACGCCCCCCGCCGATCCGCTGTCCGGGCTCGACCCCGACGCGCTCGATGCCGCGCTCCAGCCCGGCAGCTTTGTGGGGGAGTATCAGATCGAGACCCTCATCGGTGAGGGCGGCATGGGCACGGTGTACCGTGCCGTCCAGCCCATCATCGGCAAGAAGGTGGCCATCAAGGTGCTGGCCGGCGTCCTGTCGAGGGACGGCAACGCGATCAAGCGCTTCGCGCTCGAGGCGCGCGCCGTCAACGAGATCGGCCATCGCAACCTGGTCGACATCTTCTCGTTCGGAAGGCTTCCGGACGGCCGGCACTACTACGTCATGGAGTTCCTGGAGGGGCGCAGCCTCGGTGAGGTGCTGCGCGAGCGTGGCAAGGTGCCGGCGCAGGAGTGCTTCCCGCTGTTTCGCGACATCGGGCGCGCCCTGGCCGCCGCACACGGCAAGGGGATCGTCCACCGCGACCTCAAGCCCGACAACGTCATCCTGGTGGCCGACAAGGACCAGGCCGAGGTCTTCCAGGCCAAGCTCCTCGACTTCGGTGTGGCCAAGCTGCTCGAGCAGGACATCGTGCCCGGTGCGCCGAAAACCCAGGCGGGTGCGACCCTCGGCACGCCGCAGTACATGGCGCCCGAGCAGTGTGTCGGCGGCAAGATCGACGCGCGCACGGACATCTATGCGCTCGGCGTGATGTTCTTCCAGGTGCTGACCGGTCGCGTGCCGTTCGAAGGCAACACGGTCATCGAGATCTGGCAGGGCCACGTGTCCCGACCCCCGCCCAAGCTCGCCGACGTCGCGCCCGATATGGCCTCGAGCTCGGCCGAGCTCGAGGCGCTCATCCTGCAGATGCTGGCCAAGGACCCCAAGAAGCGGTTGCAGAGCGCCGCGCAGTTCTGCGAGGCCCTCGACGCGGTCGCGCCCACCCTGGGCGTGCCACGGGCGCGCGCCGGGCGTGCGCCACGCCTGTCGCAGCCGCTCGTCAAGCCGGAGACCCAGGTGGTGGTGTCGGAGCCCGGCGGGCTACCACGGCCGGACACCCAGGAGCTGCGCGCGATGGCGGACTCGTTCGAGGTGCACCGGCTGGTCGATGTGGTGTCACTCGACGAGGCCATGGGCATGTCGGGGCAGTCGCCGCCCGCGCCGGCTCGGCCGCAGAGCGCGCCGCCGCGGCCACCCGAGCCCGTGGTGCTCCCGATGCCCGGACCGCCGACGCACGGGCCCATGGCGGCTGCACCGGATCCGCACATCGATGTCCCGATGGCAGAGCTCGACCTCGACGGCCCGGCGCGCAGCCGGCGCTACCGGCCGCCTCCGCTCGCGCCGATGTCGCTGGGGCCGACGAGCGCAGCCGGTCGGCGGCCCTCGGTCACTGAGTCGACCGCGGTGCCGGCGAAGAGCTCGGTCCTGCCCATCGTAATCGGCATCCTGGTGGTCGCGCTCCTGGCGGCGGGCGCGATGATCTTCCTCGGCGCGCCGCGGCGAGGGAGTGGCGGCGAGGGCCAACCGACCGAGCAGCCCTGATCTGTCAGTGGCCCCCTGGCCCCGGGATTACGCCCGCGGCGTACAGGATGACGAGCACGCCGACGGCGACATAGACCGCCGACCACGTCATGCCGATCTGCCGGGGATATTTCGACAGGGGCACGCCGGGCTCGACCGTCTTGGGCGAAAGGGGGCGCTCGCGCGGCCACGCAATGATGAGGCGAACCACGCCCGAGAGCACCAGCACCGCCCCCGCTACGTAGAAGAACCAGCGTGGAAAGGTCATGGCAAGACGGCTAGACGAACGTCGCGTGCTGGGGGCCGCCGCCGCTCTTCGACTCGTTCTGCCTCTTGCGCAGGTCCGCGAGCTCGCCGATGTAGTCGAGGAACTGCGGGTGCGTCATCACCAGCTCGAGGAAGGCACGCCCGGGCAGCTCGAGCAGCCACACCTTGCTGGTGGTGCGTACCGTCGCGACGGCCTCCTCGTGGTTGAGCAGCGACATTTCGCCGAACACGTCGCCGCTCCTGAGCTCGCCCAGCACATCCTCCCCGGTGGCGCCGCGCCGCACAGCCACGGCCCCGCCCACGAGGATCACGTACAGGCCCCGCGAGCGTTCACCCTCGACCACGATGGGCTCGTTCGATCGCGCCTCGAGGAAGCGAAAGCGCTTGGCGATGATCACCCGCTCGTCGGGCGAAAACGGCCGGAACAGAGGGGCCGTCGCGAGCACCCCCGACACCAGGCGATCGCGGAGGAACGAGATCAGGATCCCGAGCGCATGCTCGCTCTTTCTGACGACCTCGTTGACCGCCAGGCGCGGCACCACGAGCAGCGAGGTGGGCTCGTCGGCGATCACCGAGGCCTGCCGCGGTGCGTCCGTGGCGAGCGCGATCTCGCCGAAGAAGGCGCCTTCTCCGAGCCGCGCGAGGTCCACGGGGGGATGGCCGCGCACGACCCGCACGGCGCCCTCGGCGATGACGTACATCGCGTCGCCGGGCTCGCCCTCGCACAGGATCACTTCGCCTGGCTGGCGCTCCTCGATCTGGCAGTTCGTGACGAGCTCCACGAGGTCGGGCTCCGACAGGTCAGAGAACAGCGGGGTGCGTCGCAGGCCCGAGTGATCGAGCGGCCACGACAGGGGCTCGACGATCGGGATCTCGACGACACCCGGCGGGAGCGAGGAACGCGGCGTGGGCAGGTCCAGCATCGGCCCCGTGACCTCGGGCGTCGTGACCAGCTCGCGCAGCTCGAGCGCGCTCAGGGGCTCGTCGCTGGCCGCCAGCATGGCCGGCGGCGTGCGCAGCCGGGGTGGCGGCGGCGCGGGGCGCGGCGGCGCAACCTCCGGCGTCTCGGACCGGCGGTCAGGGGCCTCGTCCCTGGCGCGAGGCGCCGGGATCCCGCGCGCGGTGTTGAGCGCGAGCACCTGCTCCTGCGCCGCCGTGTTGGACGGGTCGATCTGCAGGATGATCTTCGCGACCGCGATCGCCTTGACCAGGAAGCCCCGCTGCGCGTAGACGCGAGCTGCCACCTCGAATTGCCGGATGGCTTCTGCGTTCTTGTCGAGCTTGCGCAGGCAATCGCCGGCCCGCTGCGGCCATTGCGCATCGGTCGGATCGAGCTGAGCCAGCTTGAGATAGAGCTCGAGGGCCTTCTTGTACTTGCCAGCGGCCTGCGCCTTGTGCGCTTCGTCGCGTAGCTTCCTCGGATCGTCGGCCATCTACGACGCCTCCAGAAAGGCCGCGTAGGCGGCCATCACCCGCGTCGTGACCGGGCCGGGGACGCCCGCGCCCACCGGCGTGGCATCGATGGTCACGACCGGCACGATCCCGCGCACCGAGCTCGTGAGGAAGGCCTCAGAGAACGACTTCACGTCCCTGGGCCAGAGCTCCATCTCGTGCACTGGAAGGCCGGCCTTGTGCGCGAGGTCCATGATGCGATGTCGCGTGATCCCTTCCAGGATCCCAACATCGAGCGGCGGCGTGAGCACCGCACCGTCGCGCACGAAGAAGTAATTCGAGGTCGAGCCCTCCGCCAGGCGTCCCTGGAAGTCACACATGAGCGCCTCGTAGGCGCCGCTCTGCTTGGCCTCGGCGAGCGCGAGCAGGTTGTTCAAGTAATTGCCCGACTTCACGCGGGGATCCACGGCGCGCCGCAGGTTCCGCTGCACGCCCACGATGCAGACCGCGACGCCATCGCTGTACGCCTTGGTGGGCGGTAGCTCCATCGCCTTGACGAGCACGATGAGGCGCGGCCGATCGGCGGCGGCCGGATCGAGGTTGATGGGCCCGGCGCCGCGCGTGACCATGATGCGGAGGTAGGACTCGGCGTTCGCAGCGGCCGCGAGGGTCTCGTCGATCGCCCGGACGATCTCGGCGCGCGGCGGCAGCACGAGCGCGATGGCCTCGGCCGAGCGTTCGAGCCGCGCGAGGTGGGCGCCGAGCTCCAGCGGTCGGCCGCGCACGGTGCGGGTGACCTCGTACACGCTGTCGCCGTAGAGGAAGCCGCGATCGAAGACCGAAACCGTGGCCTCTTCGGGCGGGTACACCCGGCCGTCGATGTAGACCTTCGTGGCCATGCTGCGGTGATACCACGGCCCCGGGTGGGTCGCACGACCCCGCCGGAGCGCGGTAAGATGGGCGGCTGCATGAAGCGCTGCCCGGCGTGCAACCACGAGTTCCCGGAGTCGGCGCGCTTCTGCCCGATGGACGGCGCGGAGCTCGGCTTCGAGGGCAAGACCTCCGAGGCCCGGCGAGTCGGCGGCCGGTTCCTCATCGACCGCATCATGCGCACCGGCGGCACCGGTGAGCTCTACTCCGCGCTCGACCAGCAGACGATGGAGCCCGTGGTGCTCAAGATCGTGCGTGACGGGGTGTTCCCCACGCCGCTCGCGCTCGAGCGCGCGACCCTCGAGCTGCGCGCCCTCGGCCGTATGCAGTCACCCTTCGTGGCGCACATCCTCGATCATGGCCGCGACGAGGGCGGACGGCTCTACGTGGCCGTGCCGCAACTCAAGGCGGATCCGCTCGACAAGATCGTGCGGCGCGACGGGCCCTTCGCGATCAGCCGGGCCCGGGAGCTCCTGCTGCGCATCGGCGAGGCGCTCGCCGAGGCACAGAAGCTCGGCGTGCTGCACAAGGACCTCTCGCCCGGCAACGTGCTCGTCGGGCCCGGACCGAGTGGACCGGACCACCCGTGGCTGCTCAACTTCTCGATCCCGGCACCACTCGGCGAGGGCGCGTTCGGCGATCCCGGCTTCATCCCGCCGGAGCAGGCCGAAGGTCGCACGGTCGATCAGCGCTCGAGCGTCTACAGCCTCGGCGCGCTCGCGTACCTCCTGCTCGTGGGCACCTCGCCGCTCGGTCGTGGCTCGACCGCCGCCGACGCGAGGCGCATCTCGGCCTCGCCGCTGTCGCCCCCGACGCTGTCGCGGCCCGAGCTCGGCGCGAGCGTCGACCGCATCGTGCTGCGTGCAATGGACAAGGCCCCAGGCCGCCGCTACTCGACGCTGCGCCAGATGCTCTCCGACGTCGATGCGCTCTCCCTCGAGGTGACGTCGAAGCTCATGCTGCCGGAGGTCGGGCAGCAGCTGGCCTCGCCGGTCGCGCCCGACCAGGCGCTCAAGGCCGAGGCGCCGGCCGAGGTGGACAAGCGCCACGACGCGCCGGTCGAGCCGCTCGAGCCCGAGCTCGACGCCTGGCGCGACGTGGAGCACATCGAGGAGCGAGCCCTCGACGACGCCGCAGCCACCTTGCCGCTGCGCGGGCCGATCGGCGAGGCCGTGCGTCCCCCCGAGGCAGAGCCGGCCCCACCGAGCGCGCCGGTAGAGCTCGCGCTCGCGGCGGAGACCAGCCCGGAGGCCGCCACCGAGCCCGAGGGCGACGCCCTCGCCTCGCGCTTCCAGGAAGCCCGATGGTTCCAGGGGCCGGGGGACGCATCGCCGTCGAGCACCAGCCTGTCCCAGGCGACTCCGCGCCCCCTCGACACCACGACCGAGGTCCGACTGCCGGTGCACAAGCGCTCGGTGTGGCCCGGCCCGCGGATGAGCGTCCCCGAGCTGCTCGAGGAAATGAACGACGGTCGCCGCTACCGTGTCTGGCTCGGCCTTGGCGCGGCGGCCACGCTCGTCTACACCGTGATCTATCTCGCGGTGCACTAGTGCTGCCCGCCAATAGTTGGACGGCACTTGAGCTCGGAGCAGCCTTCGCCTGCCAGCTGGCCGCAGCACTCGCGCACGCGGAGCGTGCGCAAGACAAACACCTAGGGCCGCTCGT
>JAHFDS010000373.1 GCA_023248855.1 Myxococcales bacterium | reverse complement strand
AGCGCCGCCAGCGCCTCGACGTGATCCGGCCGATCGGCTTCGGGCAGCTCTGCCGTCATCTCCTCGAGCACGCGCGCCTCGAGGGCCGCACGCGTGCTCACGGGTGCCGCCACGGTCACGAGGCCCGCGCCCATGCGGGCGGCCCCGCGCGCCGCGAGCAGCGCCGCTCCGGTGGTCCCGGGGGCGCCGGCGACCACGAGCACGTGCCCGAAGGTCCCCTTGTGGCCCCCGGCGGGGCGCGGCGGAAGCCGGCCGCGCACCTCGTCGTCGTCGAGCAGGTGCCAGCCTAGACGGCGGGTCACGAGCGCCGGCGGGATGCCGATGTCCACCACGACGAGGCGGCCTGCGCGCTCGGCGCCAGGCCAGCCACAAAGGCCGATCTTCGGGACCGCGAACGTGACGGTCACGTCGGCGCGGAACACCTCTCCGAGCGGGCCGCCGGTGTCCGCGTGCAGGCCGCTCGGCAGATCGACGGCGAGCCGCAGCCGCGCTGATGTATTCGTATTGGCGAATGCGATGGCCCGGGCGATCGCCCCGGCCGGGGCGCGCGTGGTGCCCGTACCGAGCAGCGCGTCCACCAGCACCTCCTCCGCCTGCAGGCTCGCGCGGTGCTCGTCGAGCTTGCCCTCGCTCGTGCAGTCGAGCACCGCCACGTCGCCCACGCGCCGCAGGATCGCCAGGTTGAGCGCGCCGTCATCGCCGGGCGCCGCCTCCTTGCTGCGCGGGGCGCACTGGTAGACACGCACGTCGGCGCCGCGGCCGGCGGCGTGCCGCGCGATCACGTACCCGTCGCCTCCGTTGTTGCCGGCCCCGCACAGGACGCCCACGCGCACGCCGGCAGGACCGAGACCACGGGCCGCCATCGCCTCGAAGAGCGCGTCGGTCGCGCCCCGACCCGCGACCTCCATCAGCACGGCGCCCGGGATGCCGAGCTCGGTGATGGCCTCGAGGTCCAGGGCGCGGACGTCCGCGGCGGTCGCGATGCGCATCGCGGGTCAGCGCCCGATCGCCCCGAGCATGTCGCGCACCGCACGGTCGAGGCCGACCATCACCGCGCGCGCCACGATCGCGTGGCCGATGTTGAGCTCGGTGACCCCCGGGATCGCGGCCACCGCGGCCACGTTCGGGTAATCGAGCCCGTGTCCCGCTGCGACGTGCAGACCAAGGCCAATGCCTTCACCGGTGGCGCCCGCGAGCCGATCGAGCTCCGCGTCTCGCCGCTCCGGCGTCGCCTCGACGTAGTCCCCCGTGTGCAGCTCGACGCGCGGCACGCCGAGATCCGCGGCCGTTCGCACCGCAAGCACGCTCGGATCGATGAACAGCGAGACGGGGACGTTCACCTTGCCGAGCGCGAGCACGGCGCGCTCGACGTCCTCGCGCGCGCGGCCGAGGTCGAGCCCGCCCTCGGTGGTGCGCTCCTCGCGCTTCTCCGGTACGAGCGTCACCACGTCGGGCTTGAGCTCGCAGGCGAAGGCGACCATCTCCGGCGTGGCCGCCATCTCGAGGTTGAGCACCGTGCGCACGGTCTGCTTGAGGATGCGCAGGTCGCGGTCGCACATGTGCCTTCGATCCTCGCGCAGGTGGGCCGTGATGCCGTCCGCCCCCGCGAGCTCGCACAGGGAGGCCGCCCACACCGGATCCGGGTAGGTCGTGCCGCGCGCCTGCCGCAGCGTGGCGACGTGATCGATGTTGACGTGGAGCTTGATGGCCTCGCTCATCCGAGCAGCTTCTCGATCTCGCCCGCGATGTCGCGCGCGTGCTGGTCGACGGTCGCCTTGTCGGCGCCCTCGACCATGACCCGGCACTTGAGCTCGGTGCCGCTCCAGCGCACGAGCACTCGCCCGTCGCGCCCGAGCGCGCGCTCCACCTCCGCGATTCGCCTCGTCACCGACTCGAGCTCCTCGAGCGGCTGGCGCTTTTTGACCTTCACGCTGACGAGGACCTGCGGCAGCGTGGTCATGACGCGCTCGGACAGCTCCGACAACGGCTTTTCCGTCTCGGCCATGATCGCCAGCACCTGCAGCGCGGCGACCACGCCGTCGCCGGTGGTCGCGTGGTCGAGGAACACGAGGTGTCCCGACTGCTCGCCGCCGAGGTTGTAGCCGTTGCGTCGCATCTCCTCGACGACGTAGCGATCCCCCACGGCGGTGCGCACGAGCCGCCCGCCCATCTTCTCCATGGCGTGCTCGAGCCCGAGGTTCGACATCACGGTGGCGACCAGCGTTTGCCGCGACAGCTTGCCCTCGCGCAGAAGGCGCCGCGCGCAGAGCGCCATGATGACGTCGCCGTCGACCACACGCCCCTTCTCGTCGCACACGATCACGCGGTCGGCGTCGCCGTCGAGCGCGATGCCGAGCTGCGCGCCCTTTTCGACCACCGTCTTGCACATGAGCTCGGGGTGGAGCGCCCCGCAGCCGGCGTTGATGTTCCTGCCGTCGGGCTCCACGGCGAGCGTGATGACGTCCGCGCCGAGCTCGCCGAACACCGCGGGCGCGACCTTGTAGGCGGCTCCGTTGGCGCAATCGACCACGATCTTGACGCCGTCGAGCGTGAACATCTTCGGGAAGACGCCCTTTAGGAACACCACGTAGCGCCCGACTGCGTCCTCGATCTTGCGCGCGTGGCCGAGGTCGCCGCCGGTCGGCCGGTTCTTGTCGAGGAAATCGGACGCCATGAGCGCCTCGATCTCCGCCTCCTTCTCGTCGGGCAGCTTGAAGCCGTCGCGCGCGAAGATCTTGATGCCGTTGTCCTCGTAGGGGTTGTGGCTCGCGGACACGACCACGCCCGCGTCGGCGCGCATCGAGGCCGCGACGAACGCGATTCCCGGCGTGGGCAGCGGTCCGGTCAGGAGCACGTCCCCGCCCTGCGACACGATGCCGGTCTCGAGCGCGCCTTCGAACAGGTACCCTGACAGGCGCGTGTCCTTGCCGATGAGGATGCGTGGGCGTCGGTCGCCGCGGGTGAAGTAGTGGGCGATGGCGCGGCCCAGGCGGAGCACCACCTCGGGCGTCATCGGGTCCACGTTGGCGATGCCGCGCACGCCGTCGGTACCGAACAGCTTCCTCTCCGCGACGGGCGCAGGCTGGGCTAGGGCGACCATCGGCCCAGCATAGATCCGATCGAGGAGCTCCTGACGTCCTCGTGGAGGGAATGTCCCGAACCGGAGACCCGGAACGGGCCACGCCCCCGCCCATGATACTGTACGCGGCTTGAGCGTCCAGCCGTGAGCCATGGGGAAGGACCTCCGGAGCCGTCGCGCGAACCTGGGCGACCTCCAAGCCTGTTCAAGTGGCTCCAGCTCGGATCTCGGCGCCGGCCGCGCGACCGAACTCGAGGACGCCCGGCAGTGTCCGCAGCGCGCACTGGTTGTCCCTCTGCGACTCCGGGAAATCGAACACGCCGGTCTGGAAGTGCCAGCCGGGAGAGCCGCCGTTCGGGTAGCGGTAGAGCGTGACGCCCTGCTTCTTGAGGAAGTCGGTGATGTCCGTCGAGATCGGAGTCTGGATGGGGAGGTTCGTGCCGAACAGCGCGGCCGGCACGGGCGCTCCGGGCCTCGTCAGATCGATCGTGATTTCTGGGGCCAACAACAAGAAGATCGCCAGCGTGGCCAGCATCCGAGCATCATAGCGTCGTCGCACCCGTTCCGTCGTTGACGCACCACGCCGCGCGCCCGCGCTGTGATACAGTGAGGGGACTGCGTGCCATCGAGGCCCGCGCTGCCGGGGGCTGTCATCTCCAATCGCCGCAAGCATGCCCGCTACCACGTCCGGCTGATGGCGAGCTACCAGCTAGAAGGGTCCGAGTTCGAGCCGAGCGCAGTCACGACCGTGAGCCGCGAGGGTTGTTCGCTGGTCACGGGCGATCGTCATCTCAGGGCCTTTTCGCGCATCCAGATCGAGATCTCGTTGCCGTCCGGCGGCCACGTCACGCTGCGCGGGCTCATTGCCTGGACGGAGCCCCCGGTCCTCCTCGACGGCTTGCTCGACTCCCCCGGCATGATCGGGGTCTGGCTCGACGATCCGGCCGCCATCGACGCGCCCTACTACGAGCTCATCGCGGAGCTGGATGCCGAGGCTACGCGCGGCATGCAAGCCACGCAGACGCTCAAGGGGATCGCAGTCCCCTCGGTGCCGCGGATCACGAGGAGGTCACTGCCGCCCCCTCCCGATCGGCGTGCGGTCGCGAGCGCAGCGGCCGGGGGCTCCGAGACCGCGATCCCCGAGGCAGTGGCCGCAGTCCCCGAGGCAATCGCGGAGACCGCGATCCCCGCGGTCCCCGAGCCATTGGCCGCGGTCCCCGAGGCGGTGGCCGCGGTCCCCGAGGCGGTGGCCGCGGTCCCCGAGCCATTGGCCGCGGTCCCCGAGGCGGTGGCCGCGGTCCCCGAGCCATTGGCCGCGGTTCCCGAGGCACCACCGGCCGAGGTGCCACCGACAGAGGTGTCCGACGTGGACCCTGAGCCCGATCTGCTGCGCAGCTTTCTGCGCGATTATCTCTGACTCGAACGACCGGCGCTCACTGCGGCGCGTGGACGAAGATATCGTGCACGATGGGCAGGATGCGATCGTGGTTGATCAGCTTGGCGATGTAGGGCCCGGTCAGAAGCACCCCGGTGGCCAGCAGCAGCCGTCCGTCGACCGTCTTGACGTCGCGGGAGAGCCGCATGCCCTCCTGGAGCTCGGGCAGGGACAGCCGGCGCTCGTGGATGGGCACGTCACGCGCCGGAAGCACCTTGCGGCGGAGGACTTCGACGATCTTGGGATCGAGGTTGGTGCGGCGCTCCTTGAGAAGGTTGAACAGAACCTGCTCCGGGTGCTCGTCTCCGGCCTTGCGAGCTTCCTCCATCAGGTGATCGAATTTCGTGGCCACCGCGATCACGCGTGAGCCGACGGGGATCTTCTCGCCCGCGAGGTCATCCGGGAAGCCACCCCCGCCATACCGCTCGTGATGGTGACGGATGAACCGTGCCGCCTCGTCCAGGCCCTCGACGTTGCGGACGATCTCCGCCCCGAGCTCCGGATGGTGGCGGTAGAGCTGCCACTCGCCTCCCGTCATCGCCTTCTCGTGCTTCTTTGCGATCTCGCGTGGCACCCCGATGAGGCCGAGGTCCATGAGCCGCGCCGCATAGTCGATCTGGTTCACCACCTCGGCCTCGAGCCCCATGTTGGTCGAAAGCTCCCGGGCCAGCTCCGCG
Organism: Myxococcales bacterium; assembly: GCA_023248855.1. Taxonomy (GTDB): domain Bacteria; phylum Myxococcota_A; class Polyangia; order JAHFDS01; family JAHFDS01; genus JAHFDS01. The sequence goes on along the minus strand of JAHFDS010000373.1, from coordinate 2,748 downwards.
ACCCGGCGGCAATGGCCACCGAGGTCGTCCTCGAAGGTCTCGATCACCTCCGACATGGTCCGCAGGGCCTGGTGGAAACCGCGCTGGATGCGGGCGTTGAGCTCCTCCAGCTGCTGGTTTCGCAGCTGCTGATCGTCACGCAGCCGCTTGAGACGAAGGTGCGTCTTGACCCGCGCCAGGAGCTCTTTCGGGTGGAAGGGCTTGGTGACGTAATCATCGGCACCCATCGAGAGCGCCTGGACCCGCGTCTGCCCGTCGTCCATTCCGGTGAGCAAGATGACGACGGGGTCGACCTGCCCCTGCGACTTGACCCGCTCGAGCACCTCCATACCTGTCATGACGGGCATCATGAGGTCGAGCAGCACGAGGTCCGGTGGCGTCGGGCCCGTGATCGCCTCCAGCGCCGCGCCTCCGTTCGACACCGAAGTGGTCTGATACCCCGCCTTCTCGAGGAAGGTCTTGAGCAAGCGCGCCGTGGCCTCCTCGTCTTCGGCGATCAGCAGGCGAAAAACAGCCTCCATGCCGCCTCTATTTCGTGAACAGGCAGGAGATCGACGAGGCGTAGGCGTCGGGCGTCAACGGTTGAGAGCACGTCACGCAGATGGGGGGGCGCGCGAGCTCCGCGGGCGAGGTCGAAAGCACGTCCTTCTCTTCCCCGCAGCGATCGCACCAGTACGTCAGGAACAGCGAATCGATGCGAGCGTGGGCGACGGTGTTGGGGATCATGAGCGCCTGGGCCACGAAGGTCGAGGACAGCCGCGCGAGCCGGATCGTGTCGTGACGCTTGGCCAGGGCTTCGAGGAAGCGCACCCAGCGGTGGCACCCTGCAGAGTTGATGCGACCCACCTTGCAGAGGTCGAGCACCACTGTGCGGCCTTCGAGCTTGAGGAGCTCGGAGAAGTCCGCCCGCTCGTCGATGTCGCCGTCGAGGGTCACCCGCATCGCAGTGCCGTCAGGCTTGACGTCGAAGTGAATCGCCGCTCGTGCCATGCTCACCCCCTCAAACCGAGAACATCGAGGACACCTGACCGCCGAGCTCGGCCGCCTTGGCGGCCGCAGCCTTGAGCTGGGGCGGCTCCATGCGCAGGAGCCGTGCGCTGCCTGCCACGGACTGTGGGATACCCGGATCGACGCAGGGGCCCTTGCTCAGCTCGTAGAGGCCCGCGCACAGCCGCACCACGTCCGCCTCGTTCGGCTTGGAGCCGTCCACGGCGTCGTCGTGGTGGTGCTCGCAGATCGTCATGAGGTAGCTCGGCAGGGACCACAGCGACATCAGGTCGACGCCGATCTCGATGTGGATCTGCTCGAGCACCAGATCGATCTCGAGATCCAGGATGTCGGGCGGCAGCTTGCCGTCCATCTTGAGCGCCGCCACCGAGCGCAGCGCGATGCTCTTGCCGATGTGGTGGAACATGCCGCCCAGAAAGGCGCGGGAGCTGTCCCCGGTCCGCCGCTCGGTGGACAACCAACCCGACAGGAAGCCGCACGTCAGCGCCTCGTGGAAGAGGCTCCCCCAGCGTGCACCGAACATCGCGAATTCGACCCGGACGCCGACGTCGTAGAGGGAGCGGCTGGCGACCCCGGTGGCGATGCGGGCCACCTCGCGCAGACCGAGCCGCCGCACCGCACCAGCCAGGTTCTGCACCGCGCCGCCGCGCGCGTAGAAGGCGGAGTTCGCGCACCGGAGGATCGTCGCGGACACCGCCGGATCCTGGCTGACCAGGCCGATCAGCTGGTTGACCTGCACGTCCGGGTTGTCGACGAGCTCCATCAGGCGCAGCGCAGAGCCGGGGAACGACTCTGGATCGGGCAGGTTCTTCATCAAGTGCGACGTCACCGGCTCCACCATCGCGGTGGCACGCTCGAGGGTGGGCGCATCGAGGGGGGGCGGCTCCGGGAGCTGGATCTCCGCGGCCGCGAGGAATGCAGCCTCCCGCTCGCCGAGCAGCGAGCCACGCAGAAACCTCCGGGACAACAGCTCGCGCGCCTCTGTGGCGGGTGTCGGGTCGGCCGATGTGGACATCATTCCTCGCTCGCGAGGATAGAACAGCGCTACGGGGTTTTCCAGAGGCGCTTGCGGGCGGCTTGCGACTTTCTTCCGCTGCGACGCGCGAGGAGCCAGCCGTTCGCTGACGCGAACGCTGATGGATTCGCAGGCATTTCCGTCACTGCGTGCCGACCAGCTTCTTCGTGGCCTCGAAGCGCTCGAGGATGCCGGCGTTGTCGGGCTCGAGCTGGAGCGCGGCCTGGAAGAGCTGCAGGGCTTTTCGCGCTTGACCGGCGCGCAGCGCGTCGTACGCGGAGCGCAGCATGGTCTTGCCCGACTGCGTGCGCGCGATGTCCCACGGGCTCCGGGCGAGCTCGCGCTGAGGCCGCTCGGTCGTGACCAGGCGCAGAAGCCCCGAGCGCGTGGAGAGGTTCTGGTCGTAGGCCGTGCGGCGCTGGGGGTTGTCGAGCACCCGGAACGCCTCGACCACGCGCTTGTAGATGGCGTAGAGGCGCTCGCGCAGCACCTCGTCGCGGAGCTGCAGGAAACGATCGGGATGGAGCTCGAGCGAGCGCTGCTCGTACGCGAGCTGGATCAAGCCTGCGTCGGCGGTGTCCTCGATGCCGAGCAGCTGGTAGTAGGAGATCTTGTCGAGCTCGGCGAACAGACCGTCGATGCGCGCCGCGAAGTGCCGCCACGGGTCGTCGCCGGCGGGCGGCGCCGAGGAGACCGGCCTCGGTGCGGCCGGGGCGGGCCTGGCC
>JAHFDS010000035.1 GCA_023248855.1 Myxococcales bacterium | reverse complement strand
ACGACCGGCACCGCAGTCATCACGATGGTGTCCGATGCGACGGACGAGCCGAACGAGACCGTCATCCTGACGCTCGGATCGGTGACCGGCGGCGCCGGCGCGGCGGCGGCCACCGGGACGACGACGGTGCACACCGCCACCATCGTCGACGACGACAACCCCACCGTGAGCTGGACCAGCGCCTCGCAGAGCTCGGCCGGCGAGTCCGGCACGATGACGGTCACGGCGCAGCTCTCGAACGCCAAGTCCTTCGCGACGACCGTGCCCTTCGTGGTGACCGGCACGGCGACCACGACGACGGACTACGCCATCACTGCGTCTCCCCTCACGGTGGCGGCGGGCAGCACCACGGCCACCTCGTTGATCACGATCGTGAGCGACACCCTCGTGGAGGGCAACGAGACCGTCATCTTGACGATGCAAACACCGACGGGCGGCGTCGTTGGGCCCACGAGCGTTCACACGGCGACGATCACGGACGACGACGTGACGGTGGCCTTCACCGCCGCCACCGCGCAGGTCGCCGAGTCGGCCGGCGACGTGACCGTCACCCTGCAGCTCTCGGCCACGAGCGCCGGCGCGGTCACCGTGCCCCTCACGGTCGGCGGCACAGCAACGGGTGGGGGCACGGACTACACGCTGTCCACCACCAGCGTGACCATTCCGACAGGTCAGAGGACCGCCACGGCGACCATCGCCATCGCCAACGACGCGCTGGCCGAGCCCAGCGAGACCGTGACCCTGACGATCGGAACGCCGACGGGCGCGACGGCGGCTGCGCCCTCGACCTTCACGCTGACCATCACGGACGACGAGCCGGTTCCGACGGTGTCGTTCGCGGTTGCGGGGCAGACGGCGACGGAGTCCGCTGGCGCGGTGGCCGTGACCGTGCGCCTCTCGGGCGCGAGCGCGAGCAACGTCACGGTGCCGTTCACCGCGGGCGGCACGGCGACGACCACCGACTACACGCTGGCGACGACCTCGCCCGTGACGATCCTGGCCGGCCAGACCACGGCAACGGTGAGCGTCAACGTCCTCGCCGACACGCTGCACGAGCTCGCCGAGACCGTCGTGCTCACGCTGGGTACGCCCGTCGGGGCCTCGCTCGGGGCGACGACCGTGCACACGCTTACCATCACCGACGATGACCCGATCCCGACGGCCGACTGGTCGGTCGGCTCCGCCACCGTGCCAGAGGACGTGGGCACGGTGACGGTCTCGGTGACCCTGTCCGCGCCGGCCAGCGTGCCGATCTACGTGCCCTTCACCGAGGGCGGGGACGTCACGGAGGGCGCCACGGCGGACTACCTGCTCGCAGACACCTTCGTCACCGTCCCGGCCGGTCAGACCACCGGCAGCGTCGTCGTCACGGTGGAGGACGACGACGAGGACGAGGCCGACGAGGAGGACCTGCTCCTCACCATGGGCGCGACCACCGACGTCCTCCCGGCGATCGGCCTCTTCGGCCCGCCGTCGGGCGACCAGCCGCCGCCCCTGTACCTTGCGGCGATGAGCCAGGGCTACTCGGCGATCTACCGCGCCGCAGCGCCGGCCTTCCATGCGCTGACCGCGATCGATCTGGCCGGGGCGGTCTACACGCTGCGCGTGCTCGACAACGACGCGCCGCCGAGCGTGGCCTTCACCGCGTCCACGGGCACCGTGGCCGAGAACGCCGGCGCGCTGACCGTGACGGCGCAGCTGTCGCGCGCCAGCGGGCGCGTGGTGACCGTGCCCCTCACCGTGGGCGGCACCGCCTCCGCCAGCGACTACACCTTGTCGGCGACGTCGATCACGCTCCCCGTCCACGCGACCACGGGCACGGTGGTCGTGCGCGGCACGGACGACCTCGTCCTGGATCCGGCGGAGACGGTCACGCTCACCATTGCGGCCCCGATCAACGCCTCGGTGGGCGCGCCGGCCACGATGACGGTCACGATCACCGACGACGAGGTCGGATGCCCGGGCCTGACGGCGCCGGCCAACGGCAGCGTCACCGCCGGCACCAACCTGGCTGGCGAGCTGCGGACCTACTCGTGCAACGCCGGCTACGCGCTCGTCGGCTCGGTCACGACGACGTGCCGCTCGGACGGCACGTGGAGCAGCGTCTCGCCCGTCTGCGCTCCGAGCTCGTGCGGGCCGGCACCATCGGCGCCGAGCGGCGGCAGCGTGACCGCGCCCAGCCCCGGCGGCGGCGTCACCGGAGACACGGTCACCTACGCCTGCAACGCTGGCTACACGCTGAGCGGGCTCGCCACGGCGACCTGCCTGGCAGGCGGCTCCTGGACCGCGGCGGCCACGTGCGTGCCGACCTCGTGCGCGGTGGCGCCGCCCGCACCCGCGCACGGCACCGTGTCGGCGCCCGCAACGGGGACCGTCGGCGACACGGTCGCGTACGGCTGCGTGCCCGGCTACACGCTCACAGGCGCGTCCACAGCCACCTGTCAGGCCGACAACAGCTGGAGCGCGGCGCCGGCCTGTGTCCCGCAGGCCTGCACCACGCTCGCTTCGCCTGCGAACGGCTCCGTGAGCTCCTCGAGCGGCGTCACGGGGGATGTCCGCACCTACTTCTGCGGCAGTGGCTACACGCTGACGGGAGCGCCGACCACGACGTGCCAGGCCAACCACAGCTGGAGCGGCACGGCGCCCACCTGTGCGCCGAGCTCCTGCGGCGCGGCCCCGGCGGCGCCGGCGGGCGGCAGCGTCACGGCGCCGACACCGGGCAGCGGCGTCCTCCGCGACACTGTCACCTATGGCTGCAACGCGGGGTACACGCTGAGCGGCAGCACCACCGCGACGTGCCAGATCAGCGGCTCGTGGACCGCAGCGCCGACCTGCGTGCCCGCCTCCTGCGCGACCACGCCGGCGGCGCCCGCGCATGGCACCGTGAGCGCGCCGACCTCGAGCACCGTCGGTGGGACGGTGCAGTACACGTGCGACGCCGGGTTCACGCTCACCGGCTCGCCCACGGCCACGTGTCAACCGAGCGGCACCTGGAGCGCCCCACCCGTCTGTGGGCCTGACGCATGCACGCCGGCGCTCACCGCTCCGACCAACGGCAACGTATCGAGTGCGATCGGCGGTACTGGCGACGTCCGCAACTACACCTGCAGCCCGGGCTACACGCTGACGGGCGCGTCCTCGACCACGTGCCTTGCCACGCACGCGTGGAGCAATCCGGCGCCGACCTGCGTGCCACAGAGCTGCCCCACGCTGTCGAGCCCGACGTTCGGCACGGTCAGCAGCACGAGCGGCGTCACCGGCGACGTGCGCACGTATTCATGCACCGCGGGCTATACCCTGGTCGGCTCGGTCACCACGACCTGCCAGGCCGACCGAACGTGGAGCAGCGCTGCGCCGACCTGCGCTCCGAGCTCCTGTGGCCTTCCGCCGTCGGCACCGAGCCACGGCACCGTCACCCAGCCGGCCCCCGGCGCGGGCGTCACCGGCGACACGGTCACCTACGCCTGCGACACGGGCTACACGCGCTCGGGCTCGGCGACCGCCACCTGTCAGCCGTCCGGCTCGTGGACGGCGCCGCCGAGCTGCGTGGCGACGACCTGCGCCCTCGCGCCCTCGGCCCCGGCCAACGGCAGCGTGACCGCACCCAGCTCCAGCGCCGTCGGCGGGACCGTGACCTACAGCTGCAATGCGGGCTACACGCGCAGCGGCCAGGCCACGGCGACGTGCCAGGCCGACAACACCTGGAGCGCGGCGCCGACCTGCTTGGCCGACCCCTGCACGCCGAACCTCGCCGCGCCCGCGAACGGCACGGTGAGCGCCACCAGCGGCGTCACTGGCGACATCCGCGACTTCACCTGCAACACCGGCTACACGCTGTCCGGCTCCGCCACACGCACGTGCCAGGCCGACCACAGCTGGAGCGGCACCCTGGCGAGCTGCGTGCCGAGCTCGTGCGGCACTGCGCCCGCCGCCCCGAGCAATGGCGCCGTCACTGCACCGACCCCGGGCAGCGGCGCGACCGGTGACACGGTGACCTACAGCTGCGACACCGGCTACACGCTGCGCGGCGCGACCACTGCGACCTGCCTGAGCAACGGCACCTGGACGGCGGCCGCGACCTGCGTGCCCACCTCGTGTGCCACCGCGCCGGCAGCGCCAGCCAACGGCGCGGTCACCACGCCCACGTCACTCAACGTGGGCGGCACGGTCAACTACACCTGCAACGTGGGCTACACGCTGACCGGTGCCTCGACGGCGAGCTGCCAGGCCAGCAACACCTGGAGCGTCCCGCCGGCGTGCGTGGCCGACGCGTGCACGCCGAACCTCGCGGCGCCGACCTTCGGCAACGTCTCGGGCGCCGTGGGCGTCACGGGCGATCTCCGCACGTATTCCTGCAGCCCAGGCTACGCGCTCCGCGGGGCGTCTTCGACCACGTGCCTTGCGACCCGCGCCTGGTCGAACCCGGCTCCCACCTGCGAGCCGCTGGCCTGTCCCGACCTGACCGCACCCGCTGGCGGTACCGTCAGCGGCACGACCGGCGTCACCGGCGACGTCCGCACGTACGCCTGCGACGCGGGTTTCTTGCGCGTCGGTGCGTCGAGCACGACCTGCCGGCCCGATCAGACCTGGTCGAACGCTGCGCCGACGTGCGCGGCGCAACCCTGCTCTCCGCCCTTGACCGCGCCTGCGAACGGCAGCGTGAGCGCGACCTACGGGAGCATCGGCGACACCCGGAACTACAGCTGCAATGCGGGCTACACGCTCTCGGGCGCGTCGACCACGACCTGCCAGGCCACGAGGACCTGGAGCAACACGGCCGTTCCGACCTGCACCGCCAACTCGTGCGGCCCCGTGCCCACCGCCCCCACGCATGGCACCGTGACGGCGCCGACGCCTGGCGCGGGGGTCACGGGCGACACCGTGACGTACGCGTGCAGCACGGGCTTCCTGCTGGTGGGGACCACGATGGCCACCTGTACGGCCGGCGGGAGCTGGTCGGCGGCACCCACTTGCCGCGACAACGTCGCGCCCGACACCACCATCGTCGGCAAGCCCGCGCTCCTCAGCAACTCGCGCTCGGCGAGCTTCACCTACACGGCCACGGAGAGCCCAGCGACGTTCGAGTGCGCGCTCGATGGCTCGCCGTTCCTGCCGTGTCCGACAACCGGGGTCGCCTTCGTTGACCTGCTCGCGGACGGCTCGCACACCTTCTCGGTGCGCGCGACCGACTCGGCCGGCAACGCGGATGCCACACCGGCCAGCTACACGTGGACCGTGGATGCCACGCCGCCGGAGACGGTCAAGGTGGTAGGGCCGCCGGCGCGCACGGCGGACAACACGCCGGACTTCACGTTCACCTCGCCCGAGGCGGGCTCGACGTTCGAGTGCTCGCTCGACGGCGCGCCGTTCGTGCCGTGCGCCTCGCCGCTGACGCTCGGGCCCCTGACCGACGGCCCGCACACGATGTCGGTGCGCGCGGTCGACCCCCATGGCCTGACGGACGCGACGCCCGCGAGCTGGGCGTTCACCATCGACACGACGCCGCCGGACACGATGATCACATCGCAGCCGGCGGCCCAGACGACCGCGACCACGGCCGACTTCACGTTCGCGGCGACCGAGACGCCAGCCACCTTCGAGTGCGCGCTGGATGGCGCCGCGTGGGCGAGGTGCCCCGCCAGCTACCGCCTGACGGGTCTTCCGGGTGGCGCCCACACGCTGGCGGTTCGTGCGAAGGACGACCTCGGCAACACGGATCCGACGCCGGCGGTCTACCGCTGGACGGTCGGCAACGACAGCGACGGAGACGGCCTGACCGACGACGAGGAGCGCACGGCCGGCACGAACCCGAACGACGCGGACTCCGACGACGACGGCGTGCCCGACGGTGCCGAGCCGAGGTGGAACGAGGACACCGACGGCGACGGGCTCATCAACGCGCTCGATCCCGACTCGGACAACGACGGCCTGCTCGACGGCACCGAGCTCGGCATCACGCAGCCGCACCGCGACACGGACGTGTCGAGGAACCACTTCGTCGCGGATTCGGATCCGAGCACCAAGACCGACCCGCTCAAGAAGGACACCGACGCGGGCGGAGTGCCCGACGGCACAGAGGATCGCAACCACAACGGTCGCGTCGACTCGGGCGAGACCGACCCGAACCGGACGGCGGACGACCGCGCGGGCACCGACAGCGACGGCGATGGGCTGACGGATGAAGAGGAGCTCGCGATCGGGACGGATCCGAACGACGCCGACAGCGATGACGACGGCGTGATGGACGGCGCCGAGGCGGACTACGGCGTGGACACGGACGGCGACGGGCAGATCAACGCGCTCGATCCGGACAGCGACAACGACGGCCTGTTCGACGGCACCGAGCTGGGCGTCACGACGGCGGGCCCGGGCACCGACCCGGCGGCGGGCCACTTCGTCCCGGACGCGGACCCGAGCACGAGGACCAACCCGCTGCTCGCGGACACCGATCGCGGTGGCGTGAGCGACGGTGCCGAGGACCGGAATCGCAACGGCAAGGTGGACTCGGGCGAGACGGATCCGAACGTGGGACCGGACGACGTGCCGAACCCCGACACGGACGGCGACGGCATCCCCGACACGGTCGAGGGCACGGCCGACGCCGATGGCGACGGCATCCCGAACTACCTCGACCTCGACTCGGACGGCGATGGCATCAGTGACAGCGAGGAGGCGGGCGACAGCGATCTGGCGACGGCGCCAGTCGACACCGACAGCGACGGCACGCCCGACTACCTCGATCTCGACTCGGACGGCGACGGCATCTCGGACAGCGACGAGGCGGGGGACCGGGACCTCGCGACGCCGGCCAAGGACACCGACGGGGACGGCGTGCCGGACTTCCGCGACCTCGACAGCGACAACGACAGCATCAGCGACCACGACGAGGCAGGGGATGCCGATCCGAAGACGCCGCCCGTGGATACGGACGGGGACGGCACGCCTGACTTCCGCGACCTCGACTCGGATGGGGACCACATCTCCGACCAGGACGAGGCCGGCGATGCCAACGCCAGGACGCCACCGGTGGACACGGACGGGGACGGCACACCGGACTTCCGCGACCTCGACAGCGACGGCGACGGCGCCTCGGACAACGACGAAGCCGGCGACTCGGATCCCGCGACGCCGCCCAAGGACACCGATCACGATCGTCAGCCCGACTTCCGTGACCTCGACTCGGACAACGACGGGGTCCCCGATCGAGCGGACAACTGCCGGACCGTGGCCAACGGAAGCCAGGCCGACGCGAACAGAGATGGCATCGGCGACGCGTGTGAAGCCTCGCCGGATCGCGACCGCGACGGCGTCCCCGACGACCAGGACAACTGCCCCGAGACCCCCAATCGGGACCAGAGGGACACGGATCACGACGGCAAGGGCGACGCCTGCGACCCCGACGAGAACGGCGACGGGTTCCCCAACGGCATCACCGCGTCCGGGGGCAGCATCCAGTGCGCCGCGGCCGCAGGCAATCCGGGCAGCGCCTCCGGCCTCTTGCCGATCCTCTTCCTTGGTATGGTGCTGTGGTTGCGGAGGCGGCGTTGACCCGACGGCTCGTGGCGGTGGCAGCGGCAGCAGCGTTTCTTCAGCTCGGTATAGCGGCGGCACAGACGGTCTCGGAGACCCAGAAGTTTCCGCTGGATCGCATGCGCATCTCGACGGACGTCCACGGCATCCTGGACGTCGAGTCGGCGCGTGCGGGGCAGCCAGGGGACTGGAGCCTCTTGTTCTGGACGGAGTGGGTGAACGACCCGCTGGTCGTGCGAATGGGCAACCAGCGCCTCGGGTCCCTGGTCGGCGAGCGCATGGACCTCAACCTCGGCGGCTCGTACACGATCTTGCCGTGGCTGCGGGTCGGCGCGGACCTGCCGATCGTCCTGTATCAGACGCGCGATCAATCGATCATGGGCGTGGGCACGCTCAGCCACCTGCAGCAGGCGGGCGTGGGCGATCTGCGCATCGTGCCGAAGATCCAGCTGCTGCGGCAGGACAGGCACGGCCTCGAGCTGGCCCTGCTCGGGACCGTCTCGATCCCGACCGGGAAGTCGTCGGCCTACCTCGACGAGCCTGGCCCGACGTGGGTGCCCGGCATCGCGGTGTCGCGTAGCTTCGACCCGATCGGCCTGCGCGTCGGCGTGAACCTGGCCTATCGCTGGCGCGAGGACACGACGCTGCTCGACATCAAGGTCGATGACGAGTTCGAGGCGCGGGGAGGCGCGGCGTTGCGGCTCGACGCGCTCGGCCTGCCGCCGTTCGAGGTGGGCGCGGCGCTCCTGTCGGCGACGTCGGCGTCACGCTTGTACGAGAAGTCGAACGCCATCTCGCTCGAGGGGCAGACCTACCTCGCGTACTACTTCAAGAGGGCCCAGGTGTTCGCGTCGGTGGGTGAGGGCCTGCGCAACGGGTTCGCCACGCCGGACTGGCGCGCGCTCATCGGCGTCCGGCCGATCTTCGAGGATCGCGACCGCGATCAGGACGGCATCCTGGACGACGAGGACAAGTGCCCCGACGATCCCGAGGACAAGGATGGCTTCGAGGACGCCGATGGCTGCCCGGATCCCGACAACGACCAGGACGGCGTCCCCGACGTGGCGGACAAGTGCCCGAACGCCCCTGAGGACAAGGACGGCTTCGAGGACGCCGACGGTTGCCCGGATCCCGACAACGACCAGGACGGCATCCCCGACGCAAAGGACGGGTGTCCGAACCAGGCTGGCCCCAAGGAGAACAACGGCTGCCCCGACGCCGACCGGGACCAGGACGGCATCGTGGACCGCCTCGACAAGTGCCCCGACGTGCCTGGCGTGCGCGAGCTCGACGGCTGCCCGCCGCCGCCGCCACCGCCACCGCCCCTGCGGAAGAAGATCGAGATCATCGGCAAGATCGAGTTCGAGACGAACAAGGCGGTCATCCAGCCTGAATCCTTCCCGATCGTGGATCAGGTGGTGAAGGTGATGAAGGAGCGGGCGCATATCAAGCTCGTGCGCGTCGAGGGCCACACGGATAGCCGCGGCAAGCGCGGCAAGAACCGCACGCTGTCCCAGCAGCGGGCCGAGGCCGTCGTGCGATACCTGATCGAGCACGGCATCGCGGGGGAGCGCCTGGTGGCCAAGGGCTACGGTCCCGACAAGCCCATCGACGACAACGCCACCGAGAGCGGCCGCGACCGCAACCGCCGCGTGGAGTTCACCGTGCTCGAGGGCGAATTCGATTGAGGCGATGAGGAACCGATGTTCAGGCTCCCTGGCAAGCGCGGTCGCCAGGCCGCGGTTTTCCCCTTGATCACCCCCCGGGAGCATGTTACTTGCTCGTTCCCTTTGGGCTCGCGAAAGCCCAGGCACTCAGAGGAACACCAATGGCCAAAGCGACCCGCGTGATCATCAAGCTCGTGTCCACCGCGGACACCGGCTACTTCTACTCGACGACCAAGAACAAGCGGACCACGCCCGACCGGCTGGAGTTCAAGAAGTACGATCCGGTGGCGCGCAAGCACGTCCTCTTCAAGGAAGCGAAGTAGTCATGGCGCGCATTCGTGTGGGTGATCAGGTCGAGGTCGTCGCGGGCAAAGAACGCGGCAAGCGCGGCGAGGTGCTCCGCATCCTGCTCAAGACCGACCGCGTCGTCGTGCGCGGCCTGAACATGGTCAAGAAGCACAAGAAGCCGAACCAGCAGGGCCAGGGTGGCGGCATCGTCTCGATGGAGGCGCCGATCCACGTCTCGAACGTGATGCCGATCGATCCCTCGAGCGGCAAGCCCACGCGTGTCGGCAAGAAGGTCACCGAGGCGGGCACGATCCGCATCGGACGCAAGACCGGCGCCGAGATCCCCGCCACCGCCCGTAGCTGAGCAGGCTCACCTGCAAGGCGAAGCCGGCCGTCATGATCACCGCTTCCCCCACTGCCCGCATCGGAATCCTGACCGCGTCGGACCGCGCCAGCGCCGGCGTCTACGCGGACGCGTCGGGCAAGGCCATCGAGGAGACGCTGGGCCTGTTCATCTCGTCCGGGTGGCAGGCCGTCTACCGGCTGGTCCCCGACGAGCGCGCACAGATCGAGGCGGGCCTCGTGCACCTGGTGGACGTCGAGGGCTGCTGCTTGGTCGTCACGACCGGGGGCACCGGCCCCGCGCCGCGAGACGTGACGCCCGAGGCCACCCTGGCCGTCTGCGACAAGATGATGCCGGGCTTCGGTGAGCTCATGCGCCAGGTGTCGCTGCGCGAGGTGCCGACCGCGATCCTGTCGCGACAGACCGCCGGCATCCGCGGCCAGGCGCTGCTCGTCAACCTGCCAGGCAAGCCGGGGTCGATCCGGACCTGCCTCGAGGCGGTGTTCCCGGCGATCCCGTACTGCATCGACCTCATCGGCGGCCCGCGCATCGAGGGCAACGCCGCGCACATCAAGGTCTTCCGCCCGAAGTCGGCCTGACGTGTCCCGCACGAGCGGACGCGCGGTGGTGATCGCGCTCGTCACCGCGCTCGCGGCAACGCTCGCCGTCGGCGCGTACCTGCGCAGCCGGGTCGCCGAGACCACGCAGGCGCTCCTGCCGGCGTTCCTCGTTACGCCGAAAGGCCCGCTCGCACCAGCCGTCAGCGCGCTCGGCGTGCGTGTGGGCCTGTCGCACCTGCCGGACGCCCAGAACGTCGCCAAGGCACTCAAGGCCCAGTGCGGCGTGGGTGGCGCCAAGCCTGCGCCGCGGCCCGCGGGTTCGACCGACGCGATCACGACGCCCTCGTGGGCCCTCGTCAGCGCGGGAGAGCGCAGCCCGCGCGTGGTGTGGCGCTGCCACGTCCGCAGCCCTCCGGGCGATCGCGTGCGCCCGCCCGTCGGCGGCGAGCTGCTGTTCGCGTTCGACAGCCCGACCCACTCGCTGCGACATGCCTCCTTCGCGCGCGTCCACACGGACGCGGCCGCCGCGCGCCTCGACCTCGACGGCAGCGTGCAGTGGATGCGCAGCCGCTTCGGCGCGCCCACCCAGCCGGCCCAGGTGCCAGCCGCGCTGCCAGCCAATCGGCTGGACTGGCAGTGGCGCTTTGCCGACCTCGTCGTGCAGGTGAGCTCGGAGCCGGGCGGCGACCGCTTCGTGGTGCGCGAAGCGCTCGAGGTGCCCTGGCCCGTACGGGCCGGCATCCCCGCCCCGCGCTGACCGCGCTCACCCACCTGTCCGATCGACCCGCCGCCGCGGGCCCACGTACGGAGCAGGAGCGAGTCGCCCCCGTACGGAGCGAGAGCGAGCGCAGCGAGCCGCAAGGGGAGGGGGCCCGTGAGGACTTGTCCGAACGGGGAGGGGATGCTCGGCATCCCCTCTGCGGTCGCCGTCCGCGGCGACCGATCGTCAACTAGTGCCGCTCGTCAGAAGTTTGACCGGAGTAGGGTTGTGGAGAGAAATCGTCGAACATCCTGCGTGCGGCACTCGCGAGCGCAGAGCGCGAGCAAACGAGACACCTAGTGCTGTCCGTGATTCCAGTGGAATCATCTGGTTCGACGAGCGGCCCCAGGTGTTTGTCTTGCGCACGCTTCGCGTGCGCGAGTGCTGCGGCCAGCTGGCTGGCGAAGGCTGCTCCGAGCTCAACTGCCGTCCAACTATTGGCGGGCAGCACTAGGGCCTGTCCCTGATCTCCTCGCCGTGGGCCAGCCAGCGCCCCGATGGCGCTGCAATCGCAAATGGACGCCGCTCGGCTGTCAATCGCAAGGGGAGGGGGCCCGTGAGGACTTGTCCGAACGGGGAGGGGATGCTCGGCATCCCCTCTGCGGTCGCCGTCCGCGGCGACCGATCGTCAACTAGTTCCGCATCTGCGGCTCTCGGACACCCTTGAGCTCCGGCGCGATGATCTCGCTCTCGCCCGAGCGACGCGCGAGGTCCTCGAGCAGCGCCAGGTTGTGCTGTGCGTCCTCGTGGTCGGGGCGACGCGCGAGCGCCTCGCGGAACTCCGCCGCCGCCTCCGCGAGCTGCCCCATGCGAAGCAGCGTCACGCCCATCGCGTAGTGCGGCTCGGGATCGTTCGGGTCGAGCTCCGAGGCGGCCTTGAGCTCCTCGAGCGCGCGCTTCCTCTCCTGCGCGGCCGACAGCGCGAGCCCCAGGTTGTAGCGGATGCGCGGCCGATCAGGCTGCTTGGCCGCCGCCTTCTGCAAGAGCGACAGCGCCGCCTGGATGTCACCGCGCCGGTAGCGGATGGCGCCGAGGTTGTTCCACAGCGCCGGCTGGTACTTCTGGAAACGCAGCGCCTGCGAGAAGATCTTCTCGGCCTCCTTGTCCTCGCCCGCCGCAACGAGCGAGGCGCCGACCAGGAAGTACGGCCGCGGGTCCGACGGCGCCATCTTCATGAGCTTCTGGTACTGCTCGGTCGCCTTCTGCGGCTCGCCCACGGTGCGGTAGAGGTCACCCAGGAACTTGATCGCCCCCGAGTGCGTGGGCCTCGTGCGCAGCACCTGCTCGTACGCCGAGATCGCCTTGTCCGGCCGGCCCAGACGCCGGTACGCGCTGCCAAGGTCGAGCCGCGCGGCATAGTCGTCGGGCGTCAGCGCCAGGAGGCCCTCGAGCTCCTCCGCCAGCTCCTCACCCGCCCCGCGCGTCGAGTGGATGAGCACCAGCGTCCGCCTGGCGCCGAGGTGCCGCGGCGCGCCCCGCACCACCTCGCGCAGCTCCTTTTCCGCCTCGTCGAGCTTCTGCTGCTCGTACAGCGATTGCCCGTACAGATACCGGGTCTCCGAGTCGAACGGCCGCAGGATCAGCGCCCGCTGCACGAGCTCGAACGCCTTGGCGTTCTGCCCCTTCTGCCGGTACATGCGCACCAGCCCGAGCAGCGGCTGGTAGTACGATGGCCGCAGCTCGAGCGCGTGCTGATACGAGCCCTGCGCGCGCCCCGGCTCCTCGTCCTGGAGCTGCAGAAAGCCGTAGAGCCGGTAGGCCTCGGAGTACTTCGGATCGATGTTGATCGCCCGCGCGGCGGTTTTGAGCGCGGACTCGAGCCGCGTCCCCTCCTCCTTCACCTTCGGCTCGGGCTTGGGGGCCCGCGCGACCTTCTTGCGCGCATCCTCCGGCGGCGGCGGCTGGTGCGGCTGGAAGTACTCGAAGCTGGCCTTGCCGTAGAGGTAGAAGGCGTAGGGGTCGCGCGTCTGGCGCCGCAGGATCTCTGCGCGCGCCAGCTCCGGCGCCGGCCGCGCGATCTGCTCGAGCAGGTCGATGGCGGCCTTGGCGAGCAGATCCTGCAGCTCGTCCTTGCCGCCCTTCTTGGTCGCCGACGCGATCACCTTGCCACCCTTGGCATCGCACAGGATCGCCGAGACCTTGACCTGCACCTCGGTCCAGTCGCTCTTGCGCTCGAACGCACCCACGAACGCGAACCGTCCGCCGTGACCGGCGCACACCTTGCCGGCCTCCTCGCTCGAGGCCGGCACGCGCACGGGCGTCAGCAAGATCGCCGCCTCGTAGGCCGGCCGCAGGCCCGGGTGCGACTCCAGCCTCTCGGCGAGCGACAGCGCCAGGCCCGTCACGTACGGGTTCATCGCCGCCGCGTGCGAGGCGTTCTCGAACGGGAACACGAGGTAGGCATCCGGCAACGGCGCGGCCGGGCGCGGCTGCGCGTGGGCATGGCGCGGCCCCGCGAGGGCCGTGACGAGCACCGCACCCACCCAAGCGGCTCTCGCGAGCCGAGCCATCACCGCCTGCACATTCCTGGAAACCCGCCGCTGGGGGCGTAACATTCCGACAGGTTCATTGTGGCCACGACTGGGGACGGTTCAAGAAAATCCGGCCAAGGGCCGGAAAACAAGGGTGGGCCCGGCCGAGGGCCGGAGCCTGGCGCAGGCTCGGACCCGCCGGTCGGCCCTCCGACCACGACGCCCGCCACCGCGGGCAAGCAGAAGGCCAGGCGGCCGCGGCGCAAGAAGCGCTTCAAGGTCTGGCGTTTCCTCGTGCTCATGGTCCTCGTCGGCGGCACCGTCGCCTCGGGCTTCGGCTGGTACGCCTACCGCGAGTTCTCGCGCGATCTGCCGGCGACGCTGTCGACGCTGCTCGACTACCGCCCGTCGCGGGCCTCGCGCGTGTACGACATCCACGGCGAGCTGATCGGCGAGTTCTTCCTGCAGAGGCGCGTGCTCGTGCCGTTTTCGCGCATCCCACGCCACGTGCAGCAGGCCTTCGTCGCCGGCGAGGACAACCGCTTCTACGAGCACGGCGGCCTCGATCCGATCGGCATCGCGCGCGCCGCCTACGAGAACTTCAAGGCCGGCGCCATGCGCCAGGGCGGCTCGACCATCACGCAGCAGGTCGCCAAGCTCATGCTGCTCTCCGGCGAGAAGAAGCTCGTGCGCAAGATCCGCGAGGCCATCCTGGCGCGGCGCATCGAGAAGGACCTGTCCAAGGACCAGATCCTCACCATCTACTTGAACCACGTCTACCTCGGCCACGCCGCCTACGGCGTGCAGGCCGCGGCCGAGGCCTACTACGGCAAGAACGTCGAGGACCTCACGGTCGCCGAGGCGGCGATCCTGGCGGGCCTGCCGAAGGCCCCCTCGCGCGACTCCCCCTACGTGAACTTCAAGCGCAGCAAGCTCCGTCAGGGCTACGTGCTCGATCGCATGCTCGAGCTCGGCTTCATCTCGAAGGGCGTCGCGGACGCCGCGCGCCACGAGCCCATCGCGCTCATCTCGCGCGAATCGCCGCTGTCCAAGGTGGCCGCGCCCTACTTCGTCGAGCACGTGCGCAAGTACGCGCAGCAGACGTACGGTGGCAAGGAGCTCTTCGATCGGGGCCTCAAGATCTTCACGACGCTCGACGCGTCGATGCAGCGCGCGGCCGAGGTGGCCGTGCGCTCGAACCTCGAGGAGATCGCGCGCAAGTATTCGTTCCGCGGCCCGGTCGGGCGCGTCGAATCGCCCGAGGCGCGCGCGCGCTGGGAGAAGGAGCCGGCCAAGCCCTTCTCGTCGGAGGAGCTGGCGCGCCTGACCAAGCCGCCAGCCGTCGTCGACGACGAGGAGGCCCCCGAGCCGCCCGACGCCGCGGTGATCGCGAGCTCGCCCGAGGCCAGGGCCGCCGAGGCCGCCAGGCAGAAGCAGAAGGCCGAGGCCGGCAAGACCAAGCCGGTGATCGAGGGCGACAGGGTCGCCCAGGCGCCCAAGCCCGACGCCACCAAGGGCGCGCGCGTGATGGACCCCAAGGCGCCGCCGCCCGATCAGCCGGTGCTCGGCCTGGTGGTCGCCCTCAAACCCAAGGCCATCGTGGCGGTCGGGAACACCCGCATCCCCATCAACGACCTCGACTCGTCGCGCGTCCGCAACTGGTCCTCGCGCGCCAACGACAAGGTCCTCGGCGCCCGCGAGAAGCGCGCTGCAGCGAGCAAGGCCGCCGCCAGCAAGGTCAAGGGCGAGAAGGCCAAGCCGCGCAAGATCGCGCACGTCGAGGTGGGCGACGTGCTCGCGGTGCGCGTCGTCGACAAGCCCCCGAAGATCGTGAGAAAGGGCAAGAAGACCGAGAAGATCCCGCAGAAGGAGGTCGTGCTCGCGCACCAGCCGGACCTGCAGGCGGCCCTGGTCGCAGTCGAGCCGAAAACGGGGCACCTCAAGGCCATGGTCGGCGGCTACGACTACTTCCAGAGCCAGTTCAACCGCGCCACGCAGGCTCGCCGGCAGATCGGCAGCGCGGTCAAGCCCTTCATCTACTCGGCCGCGCTCGATCGCGGCGTCGTCAACGTGCTGTCGATCGTCCACGACAAGCCGGTGTCGTTCCAGACCTCGTCGGGCACCTGGTCGCCGCACAACTACAAGAACGAGTTCCTCGGGGCGGTCACGCTCAAGACCGCGCTCGCGAAGTCGCTCAACACGGTCGCCGCGCAGCTGCTCGCGCAGATCGGCGTCGACAACGAGATCGAATGGATGCGCACCCTCGGCCTGACCTCGCCGATCCCGCGCTCGATGTCGATCTGCCTCGGCGCCATCGACGTCTCGCCGATGGAGGTCGCCTACGCGGAGTCGACGTTCCCGAACGGTGGCCTCGATGTGCCGCAGCTGTTCGTGCTCAAGGTCGTGGACGCCGACGGCGAGGTGCTCGAGGACCACACCAGGCCCCCGCCACCCAAGCGGAAGATCGGCGCCGAGACCGCGTACCTCATGGTCGATCTCATGAAGGGCGTCGTGCAGTTCGGCACCGGCAAGGCAGCCCAGGCGCTCGGCCGCCCCGCGGCCGGCAAGACCGGCACGTCGCAGAGCTTCCGCGACAACTGGTTCGTCGGCTACACGCCGGACCTGTTCGCGGTGGTGTGGGTCGGCCGCGACAACTTCATGCCCATCGGCCCGAACTCCACCGGCGGCTCGACCGCCCTGCCCTTCTGGCTGGACTTCATGCGCGCGGCCCACCCGCCGACGCCCATCCGCGATTTCGCGGCGCCGCCCGGGATCCTCTTCGTGCGCGCGTCGCATGTGACAGGCAAGCCGGCCTCCCCGAGCGACGGCTCGTCCATCCTCGCGCCCTTCAAGCGCGGCACGTTGCCCGCCACGTTCGCCTCCGCCAAGGGCAAGAAGGGTGAGTCGAGCATGGGGACGGACGAGGTGTTCTAGTTGCGAGTGGCCGGCTCGGAAGCCGGCCACCAGGAAGGGCACACTGCCCTTCCCCCGGATGGGCAAAGCCCATCCGGGCCCCCCATCCTGCGTCTTCGCTTCGCTACGCCCTTGCGGCTCGCTCCCGCTCGCCTCCATCTGCGCGCAGCGCCATGCCGGTACGAGTTTCAGTGAGCCTGTCCCATGTGACGACGCATTGCGGCATCGTGTCGGTGCCTGTGCGCCGGGGTGGGCACCGTCACGAATGCCCTGGGATTCCTTTGTATTCCAACGATCGCGATCGCTAGAATGCGCGCAACTGATGAGGGTGGGGAAACCACGTCAGCGACTGGGAGCAAACACGTATGCGGATGAGCACATGCATTTTTCTGGCAAGCACGCTTGCAGCGTGTGGACCCTCCAAGGCCGAAGAGGCTGGGGGATCCGGTAGCGGCGCCGCCAGCGGACGCGGGGGCGACGCGGGGCGCGGCGGCTCGGGTGGCAATGCAGGTAATGCAGGCAATGCGGGCAATGCCGGCAATGCCGGCGCCCGCAGCGGCCCGCCCGATGGGCCTCCGATGCAGTTCGACGCACCGCCGTGCGCACAGCAGGACTTCATGCTGCAGCCGGGGATGCCGCCGGACGTGATGATCGTGCTCGACAAGTCGGGCTCCATGAACGAGTGCACGAGCCGGCCGGGCACGGACTGCACGTCCATGCCCGACTCCAAGTGGACCCAGATCACCCAGGCGCTCATCTCGGTCGTCAACACCACGCAGGCCCAGGTCAATTGGGGCCTGGCGCTGTTTCCGTCCGACGCCATGTGCGGCGCCGCGAACATCGACGTGATGGTCAATGCGATGAACGGCACCCCCATCTCGAGCCTGCTCGGAATGAGGCGACCGGGCGGCGCGACGCCCACCGCGGCGGGAGTCACCGCCGCGAAGAGCTACATGATGGCGCGCACGTCGCCGAACCCGAAGTACATCCTGCTCGCGACCGACGGTGCGCCGAACTGCGGCATGGGCTGCCTGCCGGGCCAGCTCACCTGCATGCTGCCCGGCGGCGGCACGGGCTGCGACTTCTTCGGTATCTGCATGCCCCCCACGGGGGGCGGCGACGACGCGATGGGCGCCATCATGGCCGTCACCCAGGCAGCCGCCGGCAACGTCAAGGTGTTCGTCATCGGCATCGCGACCGACTCGATGACCGAGAGCACGCTCAACCAGATGGCGGTCGCAGGCGGTGTACCCCGCATGGGCACGCCCTCGTACTACCGCGTCACGAACGGCATGGACCTGCAGACCGCGCTCATGGCCATCACCGGGCAGATCGCGAGCTGCACCTATCCGCTGCAGCGGCGGCCGCCCGATCCCTCCCGCATCGACGTGTCCATCAACGGCATGCCAGTGCCCAGAAACGCCATGAACGGCTGGGAGCTGTCGGCAGACATGATGTCGATCGAGTTCCACGGCGCCGCGTGCGATTCACTGCGCATGGCCACGATGGTCAACATCCAGGCCGTCTTCGGCTGCCCGCCGGTCGGCAAGCCCGGGCACTGATCGCCGTTCCGGTCCGCGTTCCGGCCCCGCCGGGGCCCCCCAGGCGATAGGCTTGGCCTTCGGCTCAACTCAACCGAGGAGATCGATCGATGATGAAGCTGGCGGTGACTCTGTTTCTCGGCCTGACGCTCGGTGCGTGCGGCTCGGACGGCGGCGCGGCAGGCGCGGGCGGCGGCGCCGGCAGCGGTGGGGGTGCCTCGTCGGCCCCGCCGACCTTCGCCCGGGTCAAGGCGGAGATCATCGCGCCGAGCTGCGCGCTCTCCTCGAGCTGTCACAAGGGGACAGGCAAGGCCGCCATGGCGCTCGACCTCGATCCCTACAAGGCCCTGATGGGCGACGCCGGCACGGGCAAGGCGGCCTGCGAGTTTCCCAGCATGAAGCTCGTGGTGCCGGGCATGCCCGAGCAGAGCCTGGTCTATCTCAAGGTGACGACGCCGCCGGCTGGCGCACCCGACGCGATGTGCGCGGGGACGGGCGGAAAGAACGAGCGGATGCCGATGTCGAGTGACGCGCTCGAGCCAGCCCGCCTCGCCTTGCTAAAGGACTGGATCAAGGCGGGCGCCAAGAACGACTGAATCTTGGCTGCTAGCGAACTTGATGGACGCACCGGGCGAGCCAGCCTAAGATTCGTCCGAGGAGACGGATGGACGGTCTGAGGGAGTTCCTCCACAAGGGTGGCTTCTTCATGTACCTGAACATCGTGGTCTCGGGGGTCGTCCTCGCGATCATCTTCGAGCGGACCTACTTCTTCCTCGGCAAGGGCGCCGTCAATGCGCGCGCCTTCCTCGACCAGCTCAAGAAGTACCTGCACGCGGACCAGCTCGACCGCGCGATCAAGCTCTGCCAGGCTGCCGGGCAGGCGCCGGTGGCGCGGGTCGCGCACGCGGGCCTGCAGCGCATGCACAAGGGCGAGCTCGCCGTCGCCACGGGCATCGAAGAGGCGCTCGTGGACGTCACGCCCGAGATCAAGAAGCGCATCCCCGCCCTGTGGTCGCTCGCCAACATCGCGACGCTCCTCGGCCTGCTCGGCACGATCTCGGGTCTCATCGGCGCGTTCGCCGCGGTCGGCAGCGCCGAGGCCTCGAAGCGCTCCGCGCTGCTCGCCGACCGCATCGCCGAGGCCATGTACAACACGGCGATGGGCCTCGGCATCGCCGTGACCTGCCTCATCGGTCACGTGCTGCTCAACTCGATCGCGCGCAAGCAGGCGGCGGACCTCGAGTCCTTCGCGCTCAAGCTCGAGAACGTGGTCGCCGAGGGCGCGGGCGCCGAGAAGCAGGACCCGAAGGGCGCGTGACCAGCCTCTCGCGACTGCGCGCGCGCATGCGCCGCATGCGCGACGAGTACGAGGAAGCCGCAGAGGAGTCGGGCGAGCTCAACCTCGTCCCCTACCTCGACATCGTCTCGAACATCGTGATGTTCTTGCTCGCGACCATCACCATGAGCGCCACGCTGGCCAACGTGAACGTCTCGGCGCCGTCTTACGGCTCGGCCGAGGCGGCCGCCCCGACCGCCGACCGGCCGCCGCTCAACCTGACGCTCCAGGTCAGCGAGGCGGGCTTCACCATCGCCGGCTCCGGCGCGGTGATGAAGAACCCGAAGACCAATGACGTCCCCACGATCCCTCGAGACGGCGGCGCCAGGGGCGACGGGGCCTACCCGTACGCCACGCTGACCGCGCTCGTCGCGAGCATCAAGGCCCAGTGGAAGGACGAGACGCGCGTCGTGTTCGTCGCCAACCCCGACGTGCCCTACGAGATCGTCGTCAAGACGCTCGACGCGGTCCGGAGGGACGTCGGAGGTCGGCTGATGTTCCCCGACGTCGTGTTCTCGCCGGGCATCGGGGGCCTTCTGTGAAGGGCTACCTGCCGACCCGGCAAGCGCGCAAGCTGCTGTTCCGCCACAAGCGCAAGCTCGAAGAGAACCAGGAGGACGTCAGCTACCTCAACATCACGGCCATGATGGACATGATGACCATCCTGCTGGTCTTCCTGCTCAAGAGCTGGTCCGTGTCCTCGGGGGTGGTGGAGCGCGACGTGTCACCGCCGGAGTCGAGCGCCCGCCTCGCGGCGGCCGACTCGCTCAAGGTCGTGTTGACACCGACCGCCGTGCTCGTGGACGGCCAGCAGGTGGTGCCCATCCGTGCCGGCACGATCGATCCGTCGTACAAGCAGGAAGGCGCGAACGGCTTCCTGATCCTGCCGCTGCACCAGCTGCTCGCGCAGCACGCCACGCGCGAGAAGAAGCTCGCCACGCTACGCGGGGAGGAGTTCACGGGCGAGCTCGCGCTCGTCGCGGACAAGAAGACCCCCTATCGCCTGCTGACCGAGGTGCTCTACACTGCGGGTCAGGCGGAGTTTCGCAACTACCGCCTGGTCACAGTTCAGGCTGGGCAATAGGGCCACATGGGCCAGGCGGGCAGTCGGCACCTGGTACTTCAAGGAAGGGAGGTCGGATGCGCCGGGTGCTCTTGGTCGACGACAGCGCAGCGATCGCCCGCCAGCTCAGGCAGATCGTCGAGGGCAGTGGCCGCTACACGGTGGCCGGCCACGCCAAGAACGGCGCCGAGGGCATCAAGCTTGTCACCGAGCTCGCACCCGACATCGTCCTGCTCGATCTGGTCATGCCGGTGATGGACGGCCTGCAGATGCTGCGCCTTCTGCACCAGCGCCACCCCGAGATTAGCGTTTTCGTGGTGTCCTCCGTGGGTGCCGTCGCGGAGAAGGT
Source organism: Myxococcales bacterium (assembly GCA_023248855.1). Lineage (GTDB taxonomy): Bacteria > Myxococcota_A > Polyangia > JAHFDS01 > JAHFDS01 > JAHFDS01. The sequence goes on along the minus strand of JAHFDS010000035.1, from coordinate 11,214 downwards.
TTCCGAGGCCCTCAAGCTCGGCGCGCGTGGCGTCCTGTCGAAGCCCTTCGAGCCCGAAACGATCTTGCGCGCGCTGGACAATGAGGGGTGAGCGAGGTGCTTTTCTGAGCGTCAGGTTCTTCGGCCAGCACCTGCTCGAACGGGGCTTGCTCACGCCCGAGCAGCTACTGGCGGCGATCGTGTTGCAGGAGACGCGTAACCACAAGATCGGCGTCTATGCGCAGCGCCGCGGTCTGCTCACGCAGGAGCAGGCCGAGGAGATCGCCACGCGCCAGCGCACCGAGGACCGCCGCTTCGGCGAGATCGCGATGGAGCTCGGGTATCTGACGCTCGCGCAGATCGACGAGCTCGTCACGATGCAGCAGAACGATCACATGTACCTCGGCGGCGCCATCGTGGTGCTCGGCTTTCTCGACAAGGAGGCCATCGAGCGTGAGCTGGCCGTCTTCAAGGCCGACCAGGCGCGCTACGGGATGACCGAGCTCGCCCTGCCAGCCAACGCGCCGTTCGCGCAAGAGCTGTCCATGCTGGTGGCGCTCACCCAGCGGCTCGCGCTCCGCTTGTGCGACGCCGAGTGCAAGTGGGGCCTCGGGATGCCGGCCCCGCCGCCGCCGGCGCCGCGCGCCTGGACCGTCGGCATCGACATCTCGGGAGCAGTGAGCGCCGTCTACAGCCTGTCCTGCGGCGAGCCGGTGGCGCGTCGTCTGGCGCGCGCGCTCTTTCGCGCCGAGGCCATGACGCTCGGCGTGGACATGATCCACGACGCCTTCGGCGAGTTCGCGAACCTCGTGTGCGGCAACGGGGTCGCGCTCTGGGCGCGGCAGGGCAGGCGCGCGGAGCTCGGCCCGCCCACCGACGGTCTCGCTCCCCCGCTGGGCGAAGGGTACCTGTTCCCGCTGCACTTCCCCGAGGGCGTCCTGGACGTGCGGGTCTTGTAGCCGGTCAGCCGTCGGCCAGACAGAACGATCCGGGATCCTCGAGCACCGCGTCGGTGAGCGCGTCCACCCAGGCGATCACGTGGCCGCACTCGGTCTCGTTGAAGGGCACGAAGGAGACGCCGAGTCCCTCGGTGCCGGCCCAGGCCACACGCGCGCGGATCCGGAGCTCGCCGAGACGAGGCGTGCCGGACGAGACCACCACCCAGACGTGCGCATCCACCGCCACGCGCAGCGACGTGCGCAGGAAGGCGCCCCAGCGGCCGATGTCCTCGGCCAGCGCGCTCGCGTCGGCGTGGGTGCTGGATTCGTCATCGATCGTGACCACGGCGCGCAGCCGCACCGGCAGCCTGGGCTCGCGACGCACCTGCTCGAGCCGACCGGTCGCGAGCCTGTCGAGGTAGCCGAGCCTCGGGCCCTCGGTGCCAAGGAAGTGCACCTCGATCCCGCGCATCCATTCGGGATCGTCCACGCCACCGAGCAGCGACGTCACGCGGCCCCGCAGGTACTCGCGCGCCACCCCGCCCACACGCACCTCGAGCAGCACGAACTGCCCCAGAGACGGCGGCTTGCCGATGTCGAAGCAGCGGGCGCCACGCTCCGCGGTCTGCAAGAACCCGAGGAGCGCGGCCCAGTCCGGGAAGTCGATCGCCATCGAGTGCAAGCGGCCTCATGGTACCGCGCGCGGGCGGCCGTCGTCACCGGCCGACGAGCGCCTTCGGGGCCGGTCATTCAGCGCGACCGCACGCAGCGATCGCCGCGGCCGCGGCGGTGCGGACGGATTCGTCGGAGTCGGCGAGCAGAGGCTCGAGCTGCGACACGAGGGCGGGGTCGGACAGCGCGCCAACGCTCCTGGCCGCGAGCTTCCGGACGGTCGCGTGCGGATCCGACAGGCTCGCGACGCTGACCGCGGCGTTCGCCGCTGCCGGCATTCGCCCGAGGCTCGCCAGGGCCGCCATCCGCACCACCAGGCTCGCGTTCGGGCCGGCCTTTTCCCGGATGAGTGGCAACGCGGCCTCTGCCTGCGCAATGCCGCAGGCCATGGCGAGGGAGGCCCACGCGTAGTCGGATTCCACCTCCGCCAAGAGGTGCACGAGCTGCTGACCGTACCGGACCAGGCCATCGTCCCGGCCTTCCCGGGCCTGCGCCAGCGTGCCGAGCGCCTGGCTCGCCAGCTCGGACAGCCCTGGCCCTCGTCGGACGAGGGCCAGCAGTCGATCGATCTCCTCGCGCAACGGGGGCGTCGTACGATTGGCATTGGCTCCGAAGAGCAGCAGGCAGGCCCGCGCGGCTCGCTCGTCGCTGCACGCGAGATCCGAGACCAGCACGCCGAGCCATTCCCGCCTGGGGCTTCCGCTGGACAGCGTGCGAGCCAGCGCCGCGAGGAGCGGCTGCTCCCATCCCAGCGTCCCGCCGCCGTGCGCGAGCGCCGCCGCGGCGAGCTGTTCCACCAGCAGGTCGGCCCAGGACGACACCGCGACCTCCGCAGCCGCCGACCGCAGGTGCGCGGGCCGCACCAGGCTGCCCCGCTCCGCGACCGCGCCCGCGAGGCCACCGAGGACCTGCGCCGCGATCGCCGGCCGTACGTTCGGGTCGTCGGCGAGACACTGCGCCGCGAGGACGAGTCGTGGCAACTGGCTCGAGGGAGCCTCGTCCGGGGCGGGCTCCAGGACCGCACCGAGCAGGGCGTCCGCATCACCGTCGTTGCACGAGGCGATGCACAGCCGCACCACCTCGCGCCACTGAAAAGCCACGTCGGGAGGGTCGCCCTCGACTGGCCGCGCGAGCTCGCCGATCCGCGCGGCCAGCGGCACGCTGCGATCGAAGCCCGCGTGGTGACCTGACAGGAGCGCCTGCGCGGCGAGATGTTCCTGGATGCTCAGGTGGCGGAGCTCGTACACGGGGACGGCGCGGCCGTCGTGCGAGACCTCGCCGGCCTGGGCGACGAGACCCGTGCGCGCCTCGAGCATCCGCAGAATATCCGCGCCGGCGTGGCGGTGGATCGCGTGGATGTTCGGATACGCGCGGCGGACCTCCTCGAAGAGCACGAGGAGCTCGTCCTTGCGCAGCTGCGTCGTGGCGCGCGCGCACATCGCGTGAGCGACGTATTCGAGCTGCGGGAGCACCTCGTCCTCGTCGAGCGGTGCATCGACCTCGGGCCGCCAGTGCAAGAGCACCTTGACCGCCTCGGCGTAGAGCTTGTGGCGACGGCTCGGCAGGCGGCTCTCGCGGCGCGCCACCACGGCGAGCGTGGCGAGCAACAGGGGATTCGAGGCCAGGCGAGCCACGCGCTCGGAGGCCTTGAGCGCGCGTACGAGGCGCGTCGCGAGCTGCTTGCGACGCTCCGCGGTCGGTTCCGTGGCCTCGCTGAACCGCCGCACGAACTCGGCGCGATCGGCGGCGTCGAGCTCGGCCAGGGTGAACGTGGTGAAGCCGGCGAGGTGCCGGGTGGTCTGCCGGTAGCCGACCGCGCGCGACGTCACCACGATAGGGGCCGACGCGAGCTGGCGCGACACGGCCTCGAGCTGCTCGACGAAGCGCGCCCGCTCCACTGGATCCGCGATCTCGTCGAGTCCATCGACGAGCAAGATGGCCCGGCCTTCGTCGAGCAAGACCCGCAGCGCGCGAGCGATGGGCTTGGCCTTCGCCCCGGTCTCGAGGCGCCGCACGGCCTGCCGGATGAGCTCGTCGAAGTCAGGCGCGGCACAGAGCGCGAGATCGCGGCAACGCAGCCGCACCGGCGTCCAGTCGACGTCGGGGAGCGCAGCCGCACCCGGCAAGCTGCACCAGACCCTCGGGGCCGCGTGGCGCAGCAGGTACGCCCCCGCGATCCAGTGCAGGAGCGTCGTCTTGCCGCTGCCAGGCTCGCCGAGCACGAGCAGGCGCGGCCGAGGTGCAGCGCCGAGCAGAGGCGCGAACGCCTCGGCGGGGGCGCTCGGCGTCGGCCGCTGCCACTCGCGCGCTGGCTCGGGGGCTCCCTGCGGGCTCTCGCGCACCACGCGCTGCGGGATGTAGAGCGTCTGCAGCGAAGGGGGACGCGTGGCCAGCTGCGGATCGAGCGGCAGCGCGGTCAGCTCGAGCGTGCCGCAGGCCGACGCGAGCGTCTTGCGATAGTCCTCGAGCGAGGCGTCGGGCCTGACCTTTCGGCCAGGGCGCCGGCCCGAGAGCGTGGCGGCGCGCGCCCGCGACAGCTGCACCGGCGCCGTCGCGTCATCGTCCTCGAGCGGCAGGTCCGCGCTCTCGTCGCGCTGGAAGCGCCAGCCGCTCTTGCCCTCGCTCGCGCGCCGGGGCACGAGGCGCAGCGTGACGGTCTCACCCGACTTCTCGATGCGCCCGAGGGCGTAGCCGTGGCGACGCTCGAGGCGCGGAGGGTCCCCCCACGCCTCGTGGCTGAACAGCGAATTGCCCTGCCAGGTGTGCCGCAGCAGGCCCCCGCCATAGCCCCGGCTCTCATATCTGCTTTCATGCATATGTCCGAACAGGTGCACGAATCGGCCAGCCGGCGCGATCTCGGTGTCGAGCGCCTGGCGCGCGCGCGGATCGAGCCAGTCGGGGGGATGGTGCGTCAAGAGCAGGCAGGCGTCGTGGCGTTCGCAGAACGCCGGCGGGTCACCGCTACAGACCGCGTGGAGCTGCCGCGGGTCGAGGTGCAGGCGCCCGGTATAGTCGCCCGCGGCGAGCTGCAGGAAGGCCGTGTTCAGCCCCACGATGCCGACCGAGAGCCCATTCGCCGAGAGCGTCAGGCCGGCTTCGCCGGGGAGCAGGCCGGCGGTCGCGCCCTTCTTCGGGATGGTCTTGCAGGCCTTGCGCCACGCTTCGAACGGCTCGAACACCGCGCGCACGACCGCTCGATACTCGCTGTCCGGCTGCTCGAAGAGCTCGTCCGCCACCTCGGCGAAGCGCTCGGGCGACAGCATGCGCACGGCGGCGCCGACCTTCTGCGGGCGCACGAGGTCGTGGTTGCCAGGGATGGCGACCAGGCACGGGCGCGACCCGAGCCGGCCGAGGTGCTCGAACAGCGAGCCCAGCACCGCGCGGTCGAGCTCCGCGAATTCCTGCGCGCTGCCTCGCTGCGTGAGATCGCCCGTGAACAACACGGCGTCGATCGCCCCGAAGGCCTTGTGCAGCTTGGCGAGGTCCTTCCAGAACGCGTCGCGTACGTTCGGCCACAGGAAGCTCTGCTTGCCGACGCCGCAGTGCAGATCGGTCAGGTGCAGCCACTGGAAGACGGCGCCCACGGGGTGGGCAGATTACCGCATCGCCGTGGTAGCGTCCGCGCGTGACCATCCGCATCAACCGCGTGTACACCAAGGCCGGCGACGGCGGCGAGACGCGCCTCGTCGGCGGCCAGAAGGTCCCCAAGGACTCGCTGCGCATCGAGTCCTACGGCACCGTGGACGAGCTGTCCGCGATCCTCGGCCTCTGTCGCCAGGCGGCGGCCGACGGCAAGGCGCCGGACGCCGAGAAGGCGCGCTTCGACAGCATCCTCCGGCGCGTGCAGAACGAGCTCTTCAACCTCGGCAGCGACCTCGCGACCATGGCCGCAGACCGCCACCCGCAGCAGCCGGTGGTCGAGGAGCGGCACATCGCGGCGCTCGAGCGCGACCTCGACGAGATGAACGACCAGCTGCCGGAGCTGCGCAGCTTCGTGCTGCCGGGCGGCGGCTGGTTGTCGTCGTACCTGCACCAGGCGCGCACGGTGTGCCGGCGCGCGGAGCGGCTCACGGTGGCCCTCGCGCGGCAGGAGACGCTCCGCCCCGAGTGCGTACGCTACCTGAACCGGCTTTCGGATGCCCTGTTCGTGATGGGCCGCTGGGCCGCGCACGTCTCTGGCGAGCCCGAGCCGCTCTGGGAGCCCGAGAAGACGTAGGACGTCAGCTGGCCGCGGCGACCAGGATCTCGCTCGGGAAGCCGAGCTGCGTGAGCCGCTCCTCGTGCATGACACGGAAACCCGCCGCCTCGAGGTGCGGGCGCAGGCCCACGCCGCGGCAGCCGCCCATGAGCGCGGGGCGCAGCTTGTAGATGGCCTCGTAGAGGCGCTCGTGCCAGCGCCGGCCACGCGCCATGTTGGTGAGCAGCAGCCGGCCACCGGGCCGCAGCACCCGCCGCATCTCGCCGAGCACGGGGCCGAAGGCCTCCTCGGGCAGGAGGTCGAACATGTAGGCGTTGAGCACCAGGTCGAACGCGTGGTCCGGCTGCGCGAGCGCCCTGGCGTCGCCGATCGAGAGCGTGTGCGCCACGCCGGTGCGCTCGGCCTTTTCGCGCGCGCGCGCCAGCATCTCGGGCGTCAGGTCCACGCCCACGTTCTGGCCACGCGGGTTTCGGCGCAGCACCTCGGCGAACGTGCCGCCGGTCCCGACGGCGATCTCGAGCACGCGCTCGCCATCCTGGATCGCGGCCAGCTCGAGCGCCCGCGCGCGCGCGCGCGACTCGGTGAGCGCCGCCCAGAGGTCGTAGATTGGCGCCACGCGGGCGTACACGGCGGGCACGTCGGCTTGCCGGACCCCGGCGGGCAGGCTGACCTCGGCGCAGCAGGAGGGAGCGGAACGTGCGGGCAACGGGGAAGCCGACATAGTGGTTCCTTTCAGCGCTTGCGCGCGGTGAGCGTGGACAGCGGCACGACGGCAGCGCCGGTGCAGCACTCCTCGAGCATGAACGCGAGCAGATCTCGCAGCGCCCCGTCGGCGACGCGGTAGCGCAGGAAGCGCCCCTCGCGCGTCTGCTCGACGAGCTCGGCCTTGAGCAGAGCGTCGAGGTGGTGTGACAGCGTCGAGGCGGGGATCGCCACCGCCTCCTGCAACACGCCGGCGACCAGGCCCGTGGGGTGGGCGCGCAGGAGCGCGCGCACGAGCTGCAGCCGCATCGGAGCGCCGAGCGCGGCGAACATCGCGGCGCAGCGGCGCAGGCGCTTCGTCATTTCCACATTTCCAATATAATCGAATTTATAACCCTGTCAAGGGGTGACCCCGCGCGGCGCCGGGGATCACACGTAGCGCGTCGGATCCGGCACGCCGGCCTCGAGGAATCCGCGACGCCGGAGCACGCAGGAGTCGCAGCGGCCGCACGCGCGGCCGGCCGCGTCGGCCTCGTAGCAGGAGACGGTGAGGCCATAGTCCACGCCGAGCGCCGTGCCGAGCCGGATGATGTCGGCCTTCGACAGGTGCACGAGCGGCGCCTGGATTCGAATCGGCGAGCCCTCGGCGCCCGCGCGCGTGCCGAGGTTGGCCACGCGCTCGAAGGCAGCGATGAACTCGGGCCTGCAATCCGGGTAGCCCGAGTAGTCGACGGCATTGACGCCGATGAAGAGGTCGCGCGCGCCGGAGACGTCGGCCCACGCGAGCGCGTAGGACAGGAAGATCGTGTTGCGCGCCGGGACGTAGGTGACGGGGATGCCGGCGCCGAGCTCGGCGTCCGAGCGGTCCTTGGGCACGGCGAGGTCTGCGGTCAGCGCCGAGCCGCCAAAGACGCGCAGATCGAGCTCGACCACGCGATGCTCGACGGCGCCCAGGGCCCTCGCGACACGCGCCGCAGCGTCGAGCTCCGTCGCGTGGCGCTGGCCATACCGAAACGAGATCGCCAGCGTCCCAAAGCCGTCCCGCCTGGCGAGCGCGAGCACGGTGGCGGAATCGAGGCCGCCGGAGAGGAGGACGATGGCGAGGCGATCACCGGTCATCGGTGGTACATGTAGCGTGTTCCGGCCTTCGCCCGGAAGTCTTGCGTGTTCCGGCCTTCGGCCGGAGAGTTGGCGCATGAGCGGCGGCGACGATCTCGAGGCGGGCACCGTCGAGCACTATCGGGACGCGCGCCTGTACGACTTCGAGTACCGGCGTCGTCGGGCCGACGTGACGTTCTACCGGCGCCTGGCGCGCGAGCTCGGCCGACCGCCCGGAAAGCCGCTCGACGTGCTCGAGCTCGGCTGCGGCACCGGGCGCCTCCTGTGCGCGCTCGCCTCCGACGGGCACCGGCCGGTCGGCCTCGATCGCTCGGCCGAGATGCTCGCGGTCCTGCGCGCGCGCCTCTCGCGAGGGACGCTGCGCCATCGGCGCGTGGCGATCCTCCGGGCGGACCTGCGCCGCTTCGCGCTCCGCCGTCGCTTCGACCTCGTCATCATCGCCTTCAACACGCTCCAGCACGTCTACCATCGGCGAGAGGTCGTGGGTGTGCTGGGCCTCTCGCGCGAGCACCTCGCGGCAGGCGGGCGGGTCGCGCTCGACGTCATGAACCCCGACCTCGGCTGGCTCGCCCGTGACCCCGAGCGCCGCTGGTCGCGCACGAAGTTCCGGCATCCGACCACCGGAGCGTCCGTCGTCTACACGACCAATCACCTCTACGACCGGATCTCGCAGGTGAACCACATCCGCATCTACTACCAGCCGGAGCGTGGTCCCGAAGAGGTCGTGCGCGTGGCGCACCGGATGTTCTTCCCCGAGGAGCTGCTCACCTACGCCGAGCTGGCGGGCCTGCGGCTCGAGCGTCGTTACGGCGACTTTTCAGGCGGCCCGCTCGACGACGCGAGCGAGCAGCAGGTCCTCGTGCTGCGCGCGCGCTGAGCTGGCCTATCAGCCGCGCAGCGTGTCGATCACGATCGAGGGGGCGTCTGGGACGGAGTCGGCGACCGTGAAGGCGCGGGCGATGGCCTCGATGCAGTCCTGCCGGCGCATCCGGTGCAGCAGCACCGCCACCGGCTCGTTCTGCGCCACCTCGTCCCCGACCTTCTTCGCGAGCAGGATGCCCACCGCCGGGTCCACCGGGTCCTCCTTGCGCAGGCGACCCGCACCGGCGTTCAGGGCAGCATAGGCCAGCGCCTCGGCGTCGATGTCCGAGATGACGCCGGCCCGCGGCGCGCGCACGGCGTGGGCGACGGTGGTCGAGTACAGCCGGTTCGGCTCGTCGATGACGTGCGGGTCGCCCCCCTGCAGCTCGACGCAGCGTCGAAACACCGCGAGCGCGCTGCCGTTCGTGAGCACCTTGGCGATGCGCGCACGCCCATCGTCGAACGACGACGCGACCCCGCCAAGGAGCAACATCTCGGCGCCGAGCACCAGGGTCAGCTCGGTGACGTCGGGCGGGCCATCGGCGCGCATGACCGCGATCGCCTCCTCCACCTCCACGCCGTTTCCGATGGCGCGACCGAGCGGCTGATCCATGCGCGAGAGCACCGCCGTGGTGCGCTTGCCGGCGCGACGACCGATGCCGACCAGCGTCTCGGCCAGCGCGCGCGCCTGCTCGAGCGTCTTCATGAACGCGCCGCGCCCGACCTTGACGTCGAGCACGAGGCCGTCGATGCCCTCGGCGAGCTTCTTCGACATGATCGAGCTCGCGATGAGTGGGATCGACTCGACAGTGCCGGTGACGTCGCGCAGCGCATAGAGCTTGCGGTCCGCGGGCGCGATGCGCGGAGTCTGACCGCCCATCACCATGCCGCAGGTGCCGAGCACCTTTCTGAACTCGTCGCCATCGAGCTGGACGCGAAAGCCCGGGATGGCCTCGAGCTTGTCCAGCGTGCCCCCCGTGTGGCCGAGGCCCCGCCCCGAGATCATCGGCACCGCCACGCCGCACGCGGCCACGGCCGGCGCGAGACAGATGGAGATCTTGTCGCCCACGCCGCCTGTCGAGTGCTTGTCGATCTTGGCGGCCTTGATCTCGGGCAGCGACAGCACCTCGCCCGAGTGCAGCATCGCGTCGGTGAGCGTGGACAGCTCCTCGGGCGAGAGGCCCCGGAAGTAGATGGCCATGAGCAGCGCCGAGGCCTGGTAGTCGGGGATGTCTCCGGTCGTGATGCCGGAGACGAGCTTGCGGATGACGTCGGCGGGCAGGGCCTCGCCGTCGCGCTTCCTGCGGATCTGCTCGGCGACGTTCATGGTCACGATCAGTACTGGCCCGGGCGCTTCGAGCCGCGCTGGTCCTTCGCTTCGGTCTTGGCCCCCGTCACGATCGCGACCGACGCCGAGGCGCCGATGCGGTTCGCACCCGCGGCCACCATCGCCAGGGCATCCTCCTGCGTGCGCACCCCCCCCGACGCCTTGACGCCGAGCTCGCTGCCGACCAGGCGCCGCATGAGCGCGATGTCCTCGACGGTCGCGCCGCCGGGACCGAACCCGGTCGAGGTCTTGACGAAGGCCGCGCCGCCCACCTTGCTGAGCGTGATGCCCTGGATCTTCTCCTCGGCATTGAGCGCGCCGGTCTCGAGGATCACCTTGACGCGCGCCGGCCGCGACGCGTCGACCACCTTCTTGATGTCGTCCAGCACGGTCGCGTAGTCGCGGCTCTTGAGCGCGCCCACGTTGATCACCATGTCGATCTCGTCGGCCCCAGCGCGCACGGCTTCGCGCGCCTCGAACGCCTTCGCGTTCGGCGCCATCGCGCCGAGCGGGAAGCCGACCACGGCGGTGATGCCGACGCCCGAGCCCCCGAGCAGCGACTTCGCGAGCGGCACCCAGGTCGAGTTCACACACACGGTCTTGAAGTGGTGCTTGCGCGCGTCCTCGCAGATCTTCCGCACGTCGTCTCGCGTCGCATCCTGCTTGAGGAGCGTGTGATCGATGAGCTGCGCGAGGTCGGCCGGCACGAGATCGCCCGTGACCACGCCGAGGCCCGCGCCGATGCGCTCGGCGCCCGCGCCGATCACGTTCTGGGTGGCCTCCTTGCGCCGGACGATGCACCCGCCCTGACAGGCCTCGCAGGAATTCCCCTCCAACGTGGGGCTCGTACAGGGGCCGCCCGCGGGCGACGGGGTCGGCTCCGCAAGGCGCAGGCGCACCTTCTCGGCGATGGTTTCGACCAGGCGATCCAGATCCGACATCAGGACGCGCAATCTAGCACGCGCGTCCACGGTCCACGATCACGTCCAGGTTCGAGGCGGCTACCGTCGGCCCGTCTCGGTCGGATCCGACAGCGGCCCGACCGGGAGACCCACGCGACGCGCCAGCTCAGCGTGCGCGGAGAACGGGAAGCGCGCGGCCGCGGCGGTGGGATCGAGCGAGGGACGGCCGAGGCGGCGGCGCAGCGCGCGCACGCGATCCGCCGCAGCGCCGAGGCGCGCCCGGAGCTCGCTCGAGCGCTCGGCCTGGCGCACCAGCGCCTCGTGCGTCTCCACCTGCCAGGTCACGTTGCGACAGACCAGCAGCGCATCGCAGCCCGCGCGCACCGCGCGAACGCCCGCCTCCGGCACGCCGTAGTGGTCCGTGATCGCCTTCATCTCGAGGTCGTCCGAGACGCACACGCCCGAAAAGCCCAGCTCGCTGCGAAGGAGCTCGCCCACGACCCGCGGGGACAGCGT
>JAHFDS010000372.1 GCA_023248855.1 Myxococcales bacterium | reverse complement strand
GCTGCCCACCACGTAGATCTCAGCGGCGCGCCCGCGCGGGTCGCGAAAACCCCGAAAAACGATGCGCCTGCCGTCGGGCGAGAAGAACGGGCCGCCATCGTACCCGGTCGCCCAGGTGATTCGCCGCGCGTGCTTGCCGCCCCGGTCCTGCACCCAGATCTCGAGGTCGCCCGAGCGCTCGGACGTGAAGACCATCTGCTTTTCGTCCCAGGACCACGACGCCTCGGCGTCGTAGCCGGGCGTGTCGGTCAGGCGCTGCTCGGCGCCGCGCGACGAGGGCACCCAGAAGACATCCATCATCGGATCGAAGTCCCACAAGTAGCGCGCGCCGCGCGGCGCTGGCGGCGGCGGCTCGTCCTTGCCCGGTGAAAAGGCCTTCGGGTCGAGGTGGGTCGAGGCGAACGTCACGCCAGCGCCCACGAACCAGCCGCACGTGGTCTTGCCGCGGCCGCTCGAGACGCGCCTCTGGGACGAGCCGTCGGCGTTCATGACGTAGATCTGGTAGTAGGGCGAGTCGCCGCGGATCGACTGGAAGACGATCTGCTTGCCATCCGGCGAGAAGTAGGGCTGGCCGTTTCGGCCGTCGGAGGTGAGCTGCCGGACGTTGCGCAGGTGCCGCGCCTCCTCGGGTGGCGAGGGCGCAGGCCCTTGGGCCCGGACGGCGGGAGACACAAGGACCAGCGCGAGCAGGAGATCGGCGAGCACGCGCCGATCCTACGGCCTCCGGCGCGCAGGTCGCTATCTTCGCTTGCGGCCGGCCGGCTTGGTCGCGGTGCCAGGCGGCGAGCCCTGCTCGAAGTGGATCGCCAGATGGAAGGCCATGCCCTCCTTGACCGGGAACTTCGAGAGCTGCGCGATCCGCAGCTGCTCGATCCGCAGGGTCGGGCTCGACCAGGTGATGAACTGCTTCTCGATCTTCTCGCGCTTCCTGATCTTGCCGAACTTCTTCTCGCACACCCGCCACAGCGTGTCCCAGAACCCCGGCGCGTTCGTGAGCGCCGGGTCGAAGACCAGGGTGACGCTGCTGAGGTAGGCGGGCTTCATGGTCCGCCGATCGTTCTGGAACCAGAACTTCAGGCGCACGACCCCCGGCTTGCCCTCGATCGGGATGTCGACGAGGCCGGTGTCCGGCACCTTGTCGGCACCCGGGAAGAACTTCGCGACCTGCTCGGGCGTCATCTGGCCGCGCAGGGACCTGACCAGCACCGGAGTCCAGCCGTCCTTCTTGGTGCCAATGCTCTTCTGCAGATCGGCGGCCGAGGGCGCCTGCGCGCGCACGGGGGCCGGCGCGATCGCGATCGCAATCACCACGCCGATCGTCGTGCGGAGGGCCTTCATTCCCGTGCCAACGTCGTCCGGGACGCGCGGCGCGTCAAGCGCGAAGCTCGGCCCTTTACAGGCCGCCAGCTCGTGCGACACTGGGCGCCCACTGCGGAGGACCGTGCCCTCGTCTCCCTCGACCTCGCGCGCACGCCTGCGCAAGAGCGCCCTCCTGGTCCTCGCGGGCATCGCCGTCATCCCCGGCGCCGCCCTCGCGCAGCGGCCAGCGGCCGTCCCACCCGCGCAGACGCTCAAGGGCGCCTCGCCGCGCGCCCCGCGGGGCACGCTCAGAAACGCGCGCACCGGCGACCCGCTCGGTGGCGTGATCGTGTTCGTCGCGGAGACCGGGGACTCGGTGCCGAGCGGCGAGGACGGGGTGTTCGTGCTGCCGGAGCTGCCCCCGGGCCGCTACACGCTCGGCATCCTCGACGGAGCCTACAAGAAGGTCGACCGTCGCATGGTGGTGCCGGAGTCCGGGGAGCTCGCCCCGGTCACCCTGCGGCTCGAGCCGTCGGGCAAGCAGGCCGACGAGCAGGTGATCGAGGTCGCCGAGCAGCTCGAGCGGCCGAGCGCGGGCCAGGCCGTGGTACAGCGCGAGGAGATCACGCGCGTGCCGGGCTCGCGCGGCGACCTCCTGACGGCCGTCAAGTCCCTGCCGGGCGTGGCGAACAACGGCGCGTTCGGGCCCCAGGCGGGCGGCGTCGTCATCCGCGGCAGCTCGCCCTTCGACTCGAAGATCCTCATCGACGGCTTCGAGGTCCCCATCCTCTACCACTTCGGTGGCATCCAGTCGGTCCTGCCGTCGGAGCTCATCGACGACCTCGTCTACACGCCGGGCGGCTTCACCGTGGACCAGGGCCGCGCCACGGGCGGCACCATCGCGGCGACCTCGCGTCGCGCGAATCGCAAGGAGTGGAAGGGCTTCGGCGAGATCTCCTTCATCAACGCCGCGGCGCTCGCGCAGGGTCCGGTGGGCGAGAGGACCGCGGTCCTCGTGGCCGCGCGCCGCTCGTTCATCGACGCCATCCTGCCCGCCGTGCTGCCCAAGGACGCGAACCTCTCGTTCACCACGCTGCCGCGCTACTACGACTACCAGACACGGATCGATCACACGCTCGATGACCGGAACGTGCTCTCGCTGTTCGTGTTCGGCTCGGACGACGCGTTCGAGCTCGCGACCGACGAGGTGCGTCCGAACGATCCGGCGCTCACCGGCCGCTTCTCGAACACGACGCGCTTCACCCGCAGCATCGCGTCCTGGGCGTACGGTGAGAAGGGCTTCTCCAACCGGCTGTCGCTGTCGGGCCTGACGTCGAGCTTCTCGTTCGAGATAGGCGCCGATCGCTACGTCCGGCTCGGCACCGGGGCCGGCACGCTGCGCGACGAGCTCCGCCACGTGGTCGACGACACCATCACGCTGGTGGGCGGCGCCGAGGCGACCTACGCGCGCATCGACATCGCGGCCAAGGCGCCCCGGCCCCCGCGCGAGGGCGAGGCGCGCTTCCCGAACTTCACGCTCGATCCGCTGGTAATACGCAAGGAGGCCTTCAACGTCGGCCTCTTCGCCGGCTGGGCCGCGGTCGAGGTGCAGCCGCGGCCCTGGCTCAAGGTCACACCCGGCGTGCGGGTGGACCACTTCTCCCGGCAGGATGGCGTGCCCGTGCAGCCTCGCCTCCAGAGCAAGCTCACGCTCGACCAGGGCACGTACCTGCGCGCTGCGGGGGGCCTTTACGCCAAGCCCCCCGACCAGGACGAGAACCTGCAGACGGGCCTGCAGCCCGAAAAGGCCCTGCAATCGTCGCTCGGTGTCGAGCGCCAGCTTCTGCCGGGCCTCACGCTGCAGGTGACGGGCTTTTACAACCACAAGTACGACCTCATCGTCTACAAGGCGAGCGGCGGACGGCTCGACTCCGCCGGCGACACGGTCTACGCGAACCAGGGCGTGGGCCGGGTTTACGGCGGCGAGCTGTTCGCGCAGGTGCGCCGCAACGACTTCTTCGGGTGGGTGGCCTACACGGTGGCGCGCTCGGAGCGGCGCGACCTGCCGGGGCAGACGTACCGCCTGTTCGACTTCGACCAGACGCACAACGTGATCGCGCTGGCGTCGTGGAAGGTCGGCGCCGACAAGCAGTGGCAGATCGGTGGCCGCTTTCAGCTCACGACGGGCAAGCCCTACACGCCCGTCACCGGCTCGGTGTTCAAGAGCGACCAGAACGTGTACCTGCCGGAGTTCGGGCCGACCAACAGCCAGCGCGTGGATGCCCAGCACCAGCTCGACCTGCGCATCGACCACATCAGCACCTTCAAGCGCTGGAAGCTGTCGACCTACCTCGACGTGCAGAACGTCTACGCGAACGCCGCCGAGCTCAGCTACCAGTACAACTTCGACTACTCGAAGCGGGAGGCCTTCAAGAACATCCCGATCCTGCCGGCGTTCGGCGTGCGGGGAGAATTCTGATGCGCCTTCGCGGATATGTTCCGGCGACGCTGGTGGCGCTGGTCGCGGCCGGCTGCGACAATTTCAAGTCGCCCTCGGAGCTCGGCCCGGCGCAGGTGATCGCGGTGCGGGCCGAGCCCGCGCAGCTCGCGCCGGCGGGGCGCGCGAAGATCGAGCTCCTGGTCGCGGGCCTGGACGAGACCCCGCGCGTGGTGCCGCCCGACGACCTCGGCCTTTCGCCCGACGTGGTGCGGCTCGCGGCGCGCGAAGGTGGCCCGCCCCTCGGCATGGACGCGCAGGCGGCGCTGGCGCAGCTCCTCGAGCACACCTCCGACGGGTGGTTCGTGGTGGCGCCGTCGGCGGAGCAGCTCGCGGTGGTCAGGCAGCTGGCGGGCCTTCCGGCCGACGCGCCGGTGCCGGTGCCGGTGCGCGCGGTGATCACGATCGACGGCCTCGAGAAGCGCGCCGACAAGACCGTCCTGCTCGGCCAGGAGGTAGCGAACCCGACCGTCACCGCGCTGGCCATCGATGGCGCCTCGATCCCGGCCGAGGGCGCGACGGTGGCGGCGGGTAGGGACATCACGGTGCGCGCCGAGGCGACCGGCGGCGTGGGCACGCTGGGCTACTCGTGGTTCTCGTCGATCGGCGAGGTGGACCTCTTCCGCAACCAGGCGTCCAAGCTCAAGGTGCGCAAGGACGAAAGGACCGGGCTCGTACTGGTGGTCGTGCGAGACACGCAAGGTGGCATCGCATGGAAGCAGGGCGCCGTGACGGTGGTGGCGGGGCCATGAGCGGCGCTGTATTCGCAAATCGACGCCGGTCGGCTGCCAATCGCAAGGGGTGGGGGCCCGTGAGCACTTGTCCGAACGGGGAGGGGATGCGCGGCATCCCCTCTGCGGTCGCCGTCCGCGGCAGCGCCACGGCGGGAGTGACCACCTTGCGCCGGCCAGCGCCCCAATGGCGCTGTATTCGCAAATCGACGCCGGCCGGCTGCCAATCGCAAGGGGTGGGGGCCCGTGAGGACTTGTCCGAACGGGGAGGGGATGCGCGGCATCCCCTCTGCGGTCGCCGTCCGCGGCGACCGATCGCAAGTTAGCGCGCGCGTACGCCGTCGAGGATGAGCGAGGTGATCTGCGCGGGGATCTGGGTGAGGTCGCCGAGGTCCTTGCCGGACAGGAACGCGTAGAGCATCTGCTCGCCTGCGCCGACCACGGCGAGGGATGACACGCGCGCGTTGAAGGGGCGCAACAGGCCCCGTTCGCGGGCGCGACCGGTGAGGGTCTCGGCGCGCGCCTCGAGCGCGTCGGCCATCCGGCGCACGGGTACACGTGCGCCCTGCGCGGGGCCGCGCCGCTCCATGAGATAGAGGTGCACCACGTCGCGGTGCATGAGCACCAGGCTGCCGAGCTCGAGGCCGAGCCGTTCGTACGCCACGGAGAGCGCCGCGCGGTCCGACGCTGCGTCGATGTGGACCTGGCAGCGTGAGAGGGCCGCGTCCACCGCCGTCGAAAGAGGCAGGAAGAGGGCGTCCACCAGGCCCGTCTTGTCGGTGAAGTAGCGGTAGAAGCTGCCCTTGGCCACGCCCGCCTGCGCGGTGATCTCGTCGATCGTGACCGCCTCGAGGCCACGCTCGAGGAACAGGCGCAGCGCAGCCTGCGCGATCACCCGGGTGCGCGCCTGGCGGTTCTGGTCGCGCACCCCGCCCGGGAGGCCAGGCCGCCTCTTTGGCAGCTGGGTCGGGGCGACGGCCTCGAGCCGCGGGAGAAATCGCTTCTTCCTTGACACGCGTCGCTCCTGAAGTCTGAAGTCTGAGGCTCGATCACGCGCGCGGGTACGGGAATGCCTCGGTCGGCGTCATCGGCTCGAGGTCGTGAAAGCGCCGCAGGTCGAGCACGACGTGACCCTCCGGGGTCTCCGACAGCACATCCGCGAGACGCGCGCCCCACACGATCTGCGTGGCCGCCCAGCTGTGCCGCGCGTGCACGGCCTGCAGCGAGGTCTCGTCGGTGCCCGCGATCTGCAGGGTGAGCTCGGCCTCGCTCGCGAGCATCGACCCGGGCGTGTCGTTCGAAAGCGGGCTCTGCCCGGTGATGCGATGGCGCACCGACCAGGAGCGCGAGAGGGCCGTGGCACGATCGCGCACGAGCGGGAGATCTTCCGAGCGATAGAACATCACGCCCTCGGCGGTCCGCGTCGTGCGCGTCAGCGTCAGCCGGAACCTGGCATCGACGATGTTGCCGCGGCGCTCGTTGCCGACGCGCACCATGAGCGTCGGCTCGCCGTCCATGAGCGCGATCGAGACGCGCTCGGAGAACACGACGCGCGCGCGCGTCTGCGAGAAGCGCACGAACACGAGCCCGGTGGCGAGCGCCGTGGCGACCAGCCCCACCACCGACTCGGCGACGACGAGCGCATTCGCCAGCGGCGTGATGGGGTACATGGCGCCATAGCCGATCGTGCCCATCGTCTGCACGCTGAAGTAGAACGCGTCGGAGAAGACGCCCGGCCGCGCGTTCGCGACGCCCCCGGCGGCGAGGTAGCCCACCGCGAACGTGGCATTGAGGCCGAGGTAGCCCACCGCGATGGCGAGCAGGGCGCCCCACCACGGCACGCGCAGGAGCGCGTGATAGAGGTCGCGCAGGCCGTGCCGGGGCGCGCCGAGGACGTGGAGGTCGTAGCCGGGGTTTCGGTGGATCTCTCGCCGGACGCGGGGCATCGGACAACTTCAGTCCGAACCCGGCGCCGGCGCAAGCGGCCCAGATGGCCGATCGTCAACTAGCGGCGGGTGTTGAGCAGGATGCGGAGCACGTACCAGAACATGAGGGCGATCGAGGCGAACAGCTTGAGCGCCGCGGAGACGTGCTGATCCGTGCGGTAGTGCAGCATCACCTGCGAGGTGTCGTACAGGACATAGCCCGCGGCGAGCATCAGCATGATGCCGCAGAAGACGTTGCCGAGCGAGAAGCCGAACACGATGCTGCACACGATCGTGGCCAGACCCCCGATCGCCACCACCGACAGGATGCCGCGCAGGAACGTGAAGTCCTTCTTGGTCATGAAGACCACCGCGGTCAGGCCCCCGAACAGGACCAGCGTCGTGATGGCGGCGGTCGGCAGGACGTCGGGCGTGGCGTAGTAGGCGGCGATGTAGAGCAGCGGCACGAAGATCAGCGACTCCGCGACCGCGTAGACCGCGAGCGCTGCGTACTGCATCGGCCGCGGGCGATCGCTCCGGGCCATCTTTTCGGCCAGGTAGGCGACACCGATGAAGGCGCCCATCACGAGCAGCCAGCCGTAGCGAAAGCTCCGTGGGCTCAGCGCATACGACGCGATCGTCTCCGCGATGCCGGTCGCGAAGTAGACGCGCTCGAGCGCGACGAAGAGCGCGATCGCGCCCGCGAGGTGCGCATACGTGCGCCGGATGAATGCGACGCGCTCGGCCTCCGCCGCCTCCGCCGCGACCTGCCCCGAGGGGCCGACGTTCCAGTTGTCCATGCGCGGGATTCTAGCAGACCGCGTGACGCCGGGAGCGCCGGCGTCGGCGGCTCTCAGACAACGAAGAACAGGCCGCAGAACAGAGCCGTGAGTCCAAACAGCGCGGTTCTAATGTGAGGTGCCATGCATGTTTCCGGTTGCAGAAAGCGGGCCGACGAGATCGTGGCCCAACCCCTCGAAACGACGTGGAGGCCTGCGGGCTGAGGTCTGCAGTCCTCGTGGCGACGGCAAGCGGTGTAGCCGGTTCCTGCCCGCAAGGGCCCCTTGGGCCAGCAGGGAGTCAGGGCAGCCGGGCGGTGTAGACGGCGAGGGTGCTTCCGCCGACCAGGAGCGCCTGACCGGTGCCGAGATCGACCAGTCGCGCCCCCGCGCCGACGGCGGCGGCCGGGAAGGTGGCGACGCGCGCCAGGCTGGTCGCGTCGTAGACCTCGGCGGAGTCGAGCGCGGCTCCACCAGGCCCGATGCCGCCCACGACGATCACGTCGGAACGTATCCGGACAGCCGCATGCATCGTGCGTGGGCCGGCGAGCAGATCCGGGCGTTCGGACGCCACACCGGTGGCGGGGTCGTAGAGCGTCGCGCTCGAAAGCGGCGTCCCCGCGTCGTTGGTCCCGCCGAGCAGGAGCAGACGCCCGTCGGCGAGCAGCACCGCCGCGTGGTCCCGTCGCGCCTGCTTCGAGGTGCCGCTCGGCACATCGCCC
>JAHFDS010000371.1 GCA_023248855.1 Myxococcales bacterium | reverse complement strand
CGCCCCGCGTCTGCCCGCGCGGCGTCCCGCCGACCCGCATCCGCCGGCGGCGGCCCCGCGTCGGACAACGAATCTGCCAGGGCGAATGCATCGGCCGGGCCATCGGGCTGGTGCAGCCGCGCAGCGTCGATGGCGCCGGCGTGGCCGCCGGAGCACGCCGCGAGCAAGCTCGCCAGCGCAGCCGGCCAACGGCTCACCGGCAGCCCCCGTCGATCCAGCGGGCGAGGGTGCGCGCCTGGTCGCGCGACAGGTCGCCGTGCGGCATGGCGGGGCCGGCGATGGGCAGCCCGAGCAGCTTCCACACCACGAGCGACCGCGCGTGGTCGCCGCACTCGACCCGCAGGATCTCCGGACGCGCCTGGCTCGCCACGCCCACGAGCGACGCCCGCAGCGCCCCCTCGCTCGACAGATCGAGCGGCGCCCTGGCATGGCACCCGGCACAGCGTTCGAGCACGAGTGGCAGCACCTCCGCGAGCGGGGTCGCCACCTCCACGGGTGGCACCCGCACCACGCCGTTTCCCGACCGGAAGCGCAGCACCCAGGGCTGGCCCAGCCGGCCGCCGCCGAGCCCCCCGAGCGCCGGGTCGAGCGCCAGCCGGTAGCCGACGTTCGCGCGCAGCTGGTCGAAGAGCTGGTAGGTGACGGTCTGGTCGAACAGGTCGACGTGGAGCTTGCCGAACCAGCGCGTCATCCCGCTCGTGACGTCCACGCGCAGACCCACGACCGTGCGCGGGTCCGGGGGATCGTCGAAGTGGATCGTGATCGGCTGATTGAGCGGGAAGTCCGTGCCGCCATCGGGCGGGTCGGCGAGGGTGGGCTGAAACGACGCGCGCGACCGGATCTCGTAGGGGCTCTGGCCTGGGTCCGCACAGCCGAGCGCGGCCAGGGCCACGATCAGGAGGAGGAGACGAGCGGGCACCACGCCGCCAAGCCTACCGCGAGATGCCCATCGTGGCGCTTCCTGTGGGGCTCAGCTCTCGGAGTACGTCCGCATCTGCTCGCGCAACACTTCCTCGTTGATCCCCGCGGAGATGTTGTCCTTGAGGCAGTCCGCCAGGGTGATCAGCATGTCGGAGACACCGCGATCGGCGACCAGCCGGGACATGAGGGTTCGCGCCTCGCGCGAGTCGTCCTCCTTGAGGAAATCCCGCACCATTTCGAGGGTGAGCTCGCCGTCGAAGTCGATGATCAGGTGATCGAGCAGATAGGCGATGAGCTGGCGCACGAGCCCTCCGGATTGTCTTTTTCCGGCCTTGGCCGGAGCAATATTGCGATGCCTCCGCGACGGGGACCCCCGCGGACGGACGTCGCGGTCCGGCTCCCCGAAAGCGCTCGTCGCGCGAAAACCCTGTGATGCGACCCATGCTTCTAGCGCACCCCGCCGGGGTCGCGCAAGCCCTTCACGAGCTACGGCCTTCGACCGGAGTCCCAGGCATCCCTTTGCGGTGGCGGCGCGTCGTGTCATGTTGGCCAGCCGGTGGCGCGCGTCCTCCTCGCCAGTTTCTCGGTCCTGCCCTCGCCTGACCGCCAGGGGGTGCAGCTGCAGCATGGGATCTCCGCGCTCGCGTCCCGGCACGCAGTCGACGTGATGGTGATCCGCGGCTTCGAGCAGCGCGTGGTCGATCGGGCGCTGCGGGCGCGCCTCTTGCGGGTGCCGGTGGGACAGGGGCCGCTCGGGGAGCGTGTCGAGGCCTTCCGGCGCGCGCTCAGGAGGCAGCTCGAGGGCAATGAATACGATGTGATTCACGTGCGCGACGGCTTCTGCGGCCCGGTCGCGCTCGACGCCAAGAAGCAGACCGGGGCGCAGCTCGTGGTGGAGCTGGCGCTCTCTGCCGAGGCCGCGCTCGATCCGTCGGACGGCGCGCTCGGCGAGGTGCTGGCGACCGGCGAGAAGCTCTGCCTCGAGGCCGCCGATCTGGTGGTCGTGCCGACCGAGCTCGCGCGGAGCACGCTGGAGTCGCGCGGCCTCGGGGAGCGGGTGGTGGTGGTTCGCCCCGGTGTCGACGTCGACCGGTTCGACTGGGAGCCCGAGCCCGGCGCGAGCACGCCGCGCGTGTTCTACGCCGGCCGCGTCGGTCCGGGGCGCGGTCTGCGCCTGCTCGTGCGGGCGCTCGGACGCCTCGCCGTGGGCCCCGTCGAGCTCTTCCTGGCGGGCCCGATCGACGCCGGCTACGCGGAGATCCTCGGTGAGGAAGCCGAGCGCGCAGGCGTGGCGAAGGAGCGCTTGCACGTCGTCGGCGCGATCGATCCGGAGGACATGCCCCGCGCGATCTCCACGGCGACCGTGGGGGTGGCCCCCTGGGCGCCCGACGAGGTCGACTGGCCGCTCGCCTCGTTCCCCACGAAGATCCTCGAGTACCTCGCGTGCAAGCGCCCGACGCTGGCGCCACGCCGCGCCGCGATCGCCGAGGCGGTCAAGGACGGCCTGCACGCCCTCTTGTTCGAGCCCGGCTCCGAGGCCGAGCTCGCCTCTTGCCTGGAGGCGCTGCTCACCGACGCCGCGCTGCGCACGCGCATCGCCGAGGCCGGCTACGCCCACGTGCGCAGCACCTACCCCGCCTCCGCCTCGCGCCGCGCGCTGCGCGAGGCGTACGCCCGCGTTGCGCCCGCAGAGCCCGACGTGCTCACGCTCGCCTCGGCCCTGCCCCCGACGGGCCTGCACCGCCTGGACAACCAGTCCGACGGCGACCCCACCCGCGTGGAGCCAGGCCGGGGCGGCTGAGCTGTCCACGATATGGACCGGAGGTCTCAGAATCGCGCTGGTTTCGCGGCGCCTGTGCTAGGGTGCGCCGGATGTTCCGGACCGGCGGGGTCCTCGTCCTCCTTCTGGCCAGCGGGCTTGCCGCCTGCGGGCCGGTGCAGTACGGCGTGCACGTCACGAGTCGCGCCAACGCGGCGATGACGGCCGCCAAGAGCGCGGGCGCCGACAAGCTCGCGCCCTACGAGTACTTCCAGGCCACCGAGTACCTGCACAAGGCCAAGGAGGAGGGCGCCTTCTCGCAGTATCAAAACGCCCTCTACTACGGCAAGCGGGCCGAGGAGATGGCCAATCGGGCCACCCAGATCGCGCAGGATCGCACGGCCAAGGGCGAGGGACCGCCGGTGCCGCCGGTCCTCGGCGAAAAGCCGCCCGCCCCCGTCGACAAGGACAAGGGCGGCAAGCCCGCTCCGAAGCCGCCCGCCAAGCCGGCGGATCCGGCGGGGACCGACGAGAACCCGAGGCCGCCGACCCCATGATCGCGCGCACACTGGCGTCGCTCCGCCTCGGGGCCCTCGGCCTCTGCCTGTCGTGTGCCGGCGCGCCGCTCGAGGCGCGCCTCAAGGTCACCGAGAGCACCCTCCTCCGGGCGCGCGACAACGGCGCCTACCTTTGCATGCCCAAGGAGCTGGCGCTGGCCGAGGCGCACGCGGACTTCGCGCACCACGAGCTCGAAAAGGGCGAGCTCGTGCGGGCGACCGAGCACCTTGCGCTCGCGGAGACCAACGCCAAGAGCGCGTTCGAGGGCTCGCCCAAGGAGCGCTGCGGCAAGAACGTCGACCTCGACCGCGACGGCGACGGCATCCCCGACCGGCTCGACAAGTGCCCGCTCGAGGCCGAGGACGTGGACGGCTACCTCGATCAGGACGGCTGCCCCGACCCCGACAACGACGGTGACGAGATCCCGGATCGCGACGACAAGTGTCCGAACGAGCCGGAGGACAAGGACGGCTTCGACGACGAGGACGGCTGCCCGGATCCGGACAACGACCTCGACGGCGTGCCCGACGTCAAGGACAAGTGCCCGAACGAGGCCGAGGACCGCGACGGGTTCGAGGACGAGGACGGCTGCCCGGATCCGGACAACGACAAGGACGGCATCCTCGACGAGAACGACAAGTGCCCGAACGAGGCCGGCGAGCCGCCCGACGGGTGCCCGAAGAACAAGCGCGTGCGGCTGACCGGCGACAAGATCGAGATCTCCGACAAGATCTTCTTCGCCACCGGCAAGGCCAAGGTGTTGCCGAAATCGTTTGGCCTGCTCAACGAGGTGGCAGACGTCATCAAGCAGAACCCGACGCTCAAGATCCGCGTCGAGGGCCACACGGACGCGCGGGGTGCGCAGAAGAAGAACACCAAGCTGTCACAGGATCGCGCCGAGGCCGTGCGCCTGTACCTGCTCGGCCGGGGGATCCCGTCCGAGCGGCTCGAGTCGAAGGGCTACGGGCCCGATCGGCCGGTCGCGTCCAACAAGACCAACGCCGGACGCGAACAGAACCGCCGCGTCGAGTTCGTGCGGATCGAGAAGCCGGGCGAGCCCTGAAGGCCGTGACGCGCGGATCGACGACACGCAAGCTCGTGAGAACCAGCACGCCGGAAGGTGGACGTAGCACGATGAAAAGCCGTTTCTCGCTGTCGCGCCGGCTCGGACCCTGGGCGCGCTCCCTGTTCGTGATGACCGCGCTCTTGGCGGCCGCGCCCGCGTGGGCCGCCGGCGATGACGACGCGCTCGCGGTCCAGCGCGCGGAGTCGCTCAACAAGCGCGCGTCCGAGGACTACGACATGCTCGAGTTCGAGGGCGCGCAGCGGGCGCTCGCGGAAGCGCTCGCGACGCTCAAGAAAGCGGGGCTCGACCAGCATCCCGTCGCCGCCAAGACCAACCTCCTCATGGGCGTGGTCTCCGTGGCGGGCTTCAAGGACCGCTACAAGGGCTTCCAGCACTTCGTCAAGGCGCTGCAGATCTCACCCGAGCTCGAGCTCGACCGCGGCGTGGCCACGCCCGAGCTGCGCGAGGTGTTCCAGAACGCGCGCGACCACGTGGGCGGGCGCGGGCCGAAGGCGCCGGCGGGCGATGGAGGAGGCGACGTCAAGGGCCTCGTCCACCAGCCGATCGACGACGCGCCGGCGGGCGGCGCGATCCACGTCAAGGCCTCGGTCGGTCGCGAGCTGCGCGCCGCCAAGCTCGTCTTGCACTATCGCCCGCAGGGTCGGGAGGACTTCCTACCGGTGCCCATGACCCGGGGCGGCGACGGCGTCTACGCCGGCGAGATCCCCGGGACGGCGGTCTCGGGCAAGTCGCTCCAGTACTACGTCGAGGTCAAGGACGGCGGGGGCAAGACGGTGGCCTCGAGCGGCACCGCAGCGTCGCCGAACATCATCACGATCGCCGCGGCCAAGGGCCCCGGCGAGGGTGACAAGGAAAACCCGCTGGCAGGCGAGGAAAAGAAGAAGGACGATGGCACCAGCGCCGGCGGCAAGGGCTGGTGGCTGACGGTGGGCGTGGGCACGGGCGCGGGCCTCGCGACCGGCGATGCCGAGGTCGCCCGCGGCGCCTCCGGGCGCGCCGTGCCGGTCAACACCGGCGTCGCGCCGAGCCTCTTTCACGTCTCGCCCGAGGTGGGCTTCTACCTCAACGAGCAGTGGGCGCTCGCGCTCCAGGGACGCTTCCAGGTCGGCGCGATCTCGGAGCAGAAGGGTGGCGCGAGCGGCGCGCCCGCGGTGCTGCTGCGCGCGCTGTACTTCCTGCGCAAGGACGGCTTCCAGCCGTACGTGGGCTTCAACGCGGGGGGCGGGCAGCTCCGCCACCGCGTCGATCTCACCGGCGCCGTGCCGAACGATGCGCCGAAGATCGACACCACCGTCGCCGGGCCGGCGCTGTTCGGGCCGGGCGCGGGCTTCCACACCGAGCTCGGCAAGACCATGCACCTCATGTTCGACGTCAACGCGCTCATCGGCGCGCCCAAGTTCACGGCCAACCTCGACCTCAACATCGGTCTCGGCTTCGTGTTCTGACCATGTCCGAGTCGATCACCAGCCTGCTCCAGGAAAAGCGCCTGTTCCAGCCGCCGGCGGAGTTCTCGGGCCGGGCGCGGGTGGGCTCGATGGCGGCGTATCGCGCGCTGCACGAGCGCAGCGTGCGCGATCCCGACGGCTTCTGGGCCGACGTCGCGGGCGAGCTCTGGTGGGCCAAGCGGTGGACCCGGGTGCGCGCGCCCAGGCTCACGCCGCGCGCCGACGCGGGCTTCGCCGGCACGCGCTGGTTCGAGGGCGGCACGACCAACCTGTCCTACAACTGCCTCGACCGGCACCTCGACTCGGCGCGCCGCAACAAGGTGGCGCTCCTTTGCGAGGGCGAGCCCGGCGACGTCCGTGCGCTCACGTACCACGAGCTCCACCGCGAAGTATGCCGCTTTGCGAATGGATTGCGCTCGCTCGGGGTCGCGCGCGGCGACCGGGTCGCGATCTACCTGCCCATGATCGCGGAGGCCGCGATCGCGATGCTCGCGTGCACGCGCATCGGCGCCGTGCACTCGGTGGTGTTCGGGGGGTTTTCGGCCGAAGCGCTGCGCGATCGCATCCAGGACGCGGGCGCTTCGATCGTCGTCACGGCGGACGGGGGCTGGCGTCGCGGCAAGATCGTGCCGCTCTACCAGGCCGCCGCCGAGGCCGCGCGCGCGTGCCCGAGCGTGCGGCACGTGGTCATCGCCCGTCGCACCGGCCAGCCGATCGAGACCACGGCGGGACGCGACGTCGAGTGGGCGACGCTCGTGGAGGGGCAGCCCGGCAAGTGCCGCGCGGAGGCGCTCGACGCGGAGCACCCGCTCTTCATCCTCTACACGTCGGGCTCGACCGGAAAGCCCAAGGGGGTCCTGCACACGACCGGCGGCTACATGACGCAGGTCTATCTGACGACGCAGCTGGTGTTCGATCTGCGGGAGGAGGACACCTACTTCTGCACGGCCGACGTCGGCTGGGTGACGGGCCACAGCTACGTCGTCTACGGGCCGCTCCTTTGCGGCGCGACCAGCGTCATGTACGAGGGCGCGCCCGACACGCCCGACAAGGACCGCTTCTGGTCGCTCATCGAGAAGCATGGCGTGTCGGTGTTCTACACGGCGCCCACGGCCATCCGCACGTTCATCCGCTGGGGCGACGACTACCCGAAGCGGCGCGACCTCGACTCCTTGCGCCTGCTCGGCACCGTCGGCGAGCCCATCAACCCCGAGGCGTGGATGTGGTACCACGAGCAGATCGGCCGTGGCCGCTGCCCGATCGTCGACACCTGGTGGCAGACCGAGACCGGCGCCATCCTCATGGCGCCGTTGCCGGGCGCGGTGCCGACCAAGCCCGGAAGCTGCACGTTGCCGATGCCAGGCGTGGTGCCCGCGATCGTCCGCAAGGACGGCACGGAGTGCGGCCCGGACGAGGGCGGCATGCTGGTCATCAAGGCGCCTTGGCCGAGCATGCTGCGCACGATCCACGGCGACGACGATCGCTTCGTCAAGCAGTACTTCGGCGAGATTCCGGGCGTCTACTTCACGGGCGATGGCGCGCGGCGCGACGCCGACGGCTACTTCTGGGTGGTCGGGCGCATCGATGACGTGCTCAACGTGGCGGGGCATCGCATCGGGACCGCGGAGGTCGAGAGCGCGCTGGTGTCGAACCCGAACGTCGCCGAGGCGGCGGTGGTGGGTCGCCCCGACGAGATCAAGGGGCAGGGCATCGTGGCGTTCGTGACGCTCAAGGGGGGCATCGCGCCGTCCGAGGCGCTCAAGCTGGCGTTGCGAGACCACGTGACCCGGGAGATCGGCGCGCTCGCCAGGCCTGACGTCGTGCGCTGGGCGGAGGCGCTGCCGAAGACGCGGTCGGGCAAGATCATGCGTCGGCTGCTCAAGGAGCTCGCCACGACCGGCGACGCCGTGGGTGACACCACGACGCTCGAGGATCTGGGCGTCATCGCCAAGCTGCGCGGCAACGACGAGTAGCGCTGGCCTCGCAGGAAAGCCTGCTTACTGGAAACCACAGGACAAACTCAGCAGCCGGCCCGCAGCGCGGCTGCTCCAGGGCGATAACCAGTGATTTTCCGTGAGGCGCAGGGGGGCCTTGTCCTGGCATGGCGACTGCTGGGTCAGGGCCGGCAGGAGGGTCGATGCCCATCGTCGGATCGCGCTTGGCCCGGGCCGCCCGCACGGGGCTCCTGCTCGTCGCTGCCAG
>JAHFDS010000370.1 GCA_023248855.1 Myxococcales bacterium | reverse complement strand
GCTGCTCGCGACCTCGGGCGGAGGCCTGCGGCGCGTGTCCGTGCCGCTGTCGGTGGCGGGCTTCGAGGGGCGCGTCGCGGAGGAGCTCGGGCGGGCGATGGCGCCCTACGGTCTCGAGGTCATGGCCGGCGGCGGCGCGGGCGGGCGCGCCAGGCTCCCGGTCACCGGCGCGCGGCTCGAGCCCGGCGGGCCCATCGGCGTGCAGCTCGTGCGCGGCGACATGAGCGCGGCGTCGACGGGCACCGTGACCTGGGTGGACGGTCGCACCGTGGCGGCCTTCGGGCATCCGATGTTCGGCGCCGGCGAGACCTACCTGCCGGTCACGACGGCCTACGTGCACACGTTCATCAACAGCATCGCGCGCTCGTTCAAGCTCGCGACGCCGATCGAGGAAATCGGAACCCTCACCCAGGACCGCGCCGCGTGCATCGTCGCCGACACCGGCCGACGCGCCGAGGTCATTCCGGTGGAGGTCACGGTCAAGACGCCGGCGGGGACGCAGACCTTCAACGCCGAGGTCGCGCGGCACCGGTTCTTGACGCCCATGCTGGTCAGCATGGTGGTCTCGAACGCGCTCCAGCACCTGACGCCCGACATGACCGACGTGGTCGCGGAGGTCCGCTCGACCATCGGCGTCCGTGGGTTCCCGCCGATCGAAATGATGGACAACTTCTACTCGCAAGAGGGCCTGGGGCCACGGGTGGTGTCGTCGATCGGGGCCGTGCGCGCGGTGTCGATGCTGCTCTTCAACCCCTTCGATCGCGTGCGCCTCGATCGCATCGGCGTCAAGGTCGACCTGAGCTACGGCGCCGATCACGCCCAGATCATGGGCGTGCGCCTTGGTTCGGACGAGGTCGAGCCGGGCTCGCGCGTGGCGCTCCAGGTCAACCTGCAGCCGTTCGCGGGACGCGAGTATGTCGAGACCATCCCGCTCGACATCCCGGCGCGGCTCGCAGGGCAGACGCTCAAGATCGACGTCGCGGCCGGCCAGATGGTGCGCCCCGACATCGCGCCTCCGGTGGACCTGCGCGGGTTCATCGACGCCATGCGGCCGTCGTTCTCGTCGCGCACGCTGGTGGTCACGATCTCGACACCAGACGAGGGCGCCACCATCCGTGGGCGCATCGTTCCGGACCTGCCGACGAGCGAGCTCGACACGTTGCGGCCGGCGAACGCCACCGGGCGCGCCGGCCAGTTCAAGAGCGGCCGGCGCATCGTCCACAACGCGCGCCGGGTCGTGATCGGCCAGACGTCGCTCCAGGTGCGCGTCAAGGACGAGGTCCGCTAGGGTCCTGTATTTCGGCAAATCCGTAGCCCTGCAACCAATGGCCGCATTTTCGACGACTTGACCCGAGGGGATCCAGTGAACGCACATCGATGCCTGCTGTGGAGCCTGCCCGCCGTTTTCCTGCTGGCGTTGTCGACGCACGCCGCCGCGACGCCGACGCGTCAGTTCGTGACGACGTCTTTCAAGAACTTCGAGGCCGGCGAGGCGCAAGGGGTCCTTCTGACCTCGACCGGCGAGATCTCGCCGGGCCCTGGCGCTCGCCGCGTCGAGCTGCCCGTGGCGTTCGTGCGCAGCGCCCTCGTGTTGCCGGGCTCCAGCGCCAAGACGCCGAAGGTCCTGCTCGGCACGGGCGACGACGGTGAGATCTGGATCCTCGAGGGGCAAAAGGCCCGGAAGCTCGCGCAGGTGCCGGGCGCGGTGGAGATCACGGCGCTCACCGCCTCGCCGACCGAGGGTGAGGTCTATGTGGGCTCGATCCCGGGCGGCCAGGTGCACGCGATCAAGGTCGCGGACGGCAAGGTGCGCGAGGTCGCCAGGCTCGACGCCGAGCATGTCTGGACGATGGCCTACGACGCGTCCCGGCGTGAGCTCTGGGTCGGCACCGGCTCGCCCGGCAAGCTGTACGCCATCGACTCGGGCGGCAAGGCGCGGCTGGTGTGGGACTCGAAGCAGCGTCACCTGCGGTCGGTCGCGCTCGAAGGCGACGGTGACGTCCTCGTCGGGACGGCCCCCGATGCCATCCTCTACCGCGTCTCGGCAAAGGGCCACGCCGTGGCGCTGCACGACTTCGAGGGCGAGGAGATCCGCGCGCTCGCGCGGTTCGGTGGCTCGACCTACGTGGCGGTCAACGCCTTCGCGATCCAGCCGCCTGTGGCCCCCGCCGCGAGCGGCCCCGCCTCCACCCGCATCACACCGCCTCCCGCCACGCCGTCGAGAAAGCCGAGCGGTAGCTCGCAGCGGCCCGGCAAGGCCGCGGTCTGGCGCGTGGACGCGCGCGGGCGCGTCGAGCAGGTGCACGCGATCGGCTCCGGTTACTTCACGGCGCTGCACGTCGAGCCATCGGGTGACGTGCTCGTGGGCTCGGCGGAGAGCGGCAAGGTCTACCTGGTCAAGCCCGACCGGACGCTGGTGACGCTGTTCGACTTCGCCGAGCGGCAGGTCCTCGCATTCGCCTATGCGAATGGGACGCGCGTGCTCGCCACGGGGGACGCGGGCGCGGTCTACGTCGCGAGCGACGCCAAGAGCGACGCCACGTACTTGTCCGAGGTGTACTCGACCGAGTTCCCCGCGCGGTTCGGCAAGCTGCGCTGGCGCGGCCGCGGGCAGGTCACGGCGGAGACGCGCACCGGCATGACCGCCAAGCCCGACAGCAGCTGGAGCAACTGGGCGGCGACCAAGGCCGACGGAGAAAAGCAGGGGCAAGTGGTCTCGCCCGAGGGGCGCTACTACCAGTACCGGCTCAAGCTGGGAGCCGGCGCGGCGGTGCGCGAGGTGGTGACCTACTGGCGGGCGCAGAACCAGCCGCCTCGGGTGGTCGAGGTGAACGCTGGCACAGCGGGAGCGCCAGGGCCCTCGGCCGTCCTGGTCGGCCAGCAGCGGTCCGGGCAGGTGCGCATCGGCTGGCGGGTCGAGAACCCCGACAACGATGCCCTGTCGTACCGGCTCTTCTTCCGCGAGGACGACGAGAAGACCTGGCGCCCGCTCGGCGGGACCGAGCCGATCCTCGGCAAGCAGGAGTATGTGTGGAACACCGAGGGCGTCCCGGACGGGCACTACGTGGTCCGTGTGGTCGCGACCGACGAGCCGTCGAACCCGGCGCCGGATGCGCTCTCGCACGAGCTGCAGAGCGAGCCGTTCCTCGTGGACAACCGCGCGCCCGAGGTGGTCGACCTGCGCGTGCAAGGCGGCGTGGTGAGCGGCGAGGCGCGCGACGCCTTCTCGCCGATCTCGGATCTGGCGTACTCCGTGGACGGCGGCGAGTGGCGCCTGCTGGCGCCTGCCGATGGCCTGTTCGACGACCGTCGCGAGAAGTTCACCTTCCGCACGCCGGACAAGCTCGGCGCAGGCGCGCACGTGGTGGCCGTGCGCGCGATCGACGCCGCGGGCAACCTCGCCGCCGGGAGCGTCCAGCTCAAGGTGAAGTGATCAGCGGATCTTGTCGGGCCAGCGGCAGAGGTCGGCCAGGCCGCACTCCCCACACCTCGGTGAGCGCGCGAAGCAGACGCGGCGCCCGTGCCAGATGAGCCGGTGCGAGAGCATCGTCCAGTGCTGCTCGGGCACGAGGGCCATGAGGGCCTGCTCGAGCGCGACGGGATCGTCCTCGTGCGAGAGCCCCAGGCGCGCGGAGAGGCGCAGCACGTGCGTGTCGGTGACGACGCCGGGAACGCCGAAGCACTCGCCGAGGACGACGTTGGCGGTCTTTCTGCCCACGCCGCGCAGCTTGACCAGCGCCTCCATCGCGCCGGGCACCTGCCCGCCGTGGTCGGCCACGATCGACTGCGCGCAGCTCACGATGGATCTCGCCTTCTGCCGGAAGAAGCCCGTCGGGTGGATGAGGCGCTCGACCTCCGCGAGGTCCGCGGCCGCGAGCGCGGACGGCGTCGGGAAGCGCGCGAACAGCGCTGGCGTCACCGTGTTGACCATCTTGTCGGTCGACTGCGCCGACAGGATGGTGGCCACGATGAGCTGGAACGCGCTCCGGTGGTCGAGCTCGCAGTGGGCGTCCGGGTAGAGGCGCCCCAGGCTCGCCACGATCTCGAGGACCCAGGCGCGATCGGCGGGCCGCTTCGGATTGGCGGCCTCCGACAGGGGCGCGCGTCGCCGCGCGGTGCCCTTCGGGCGGGAGGGCGCGGCGGCCCTCTTCTTGGTCGGCATCGCGGAAGCCTCGCGTGGCCCGGCGTTCGGGTCAACCGCGAGACAGGGCTGGCAGAACAATCTTCCTGGCCAGTCGATCAGCCAGCCAGCCGGCCCCCCAACCATTTGAAAACACCTTGGTCTCTCCCGGAGAGACCTGGCACGAGCTCTGCTTACGACGGCCCCGTCCTGGGGACCCATTTTCGGAGGCTTGACATGAGAACGATGAACCTCTCCCTTTCTGCGCTGCTCCTCGGTGGCGCGCTCCTTGGCTGCGGCGGCGACGACGCCACCAGCAAGCCAGGCTCGTCCGGCGCCGACGACGCCGCGCTCAACGCGGTCGAGGAGGGCCCAGGCGTCGACGACAGCGCCAAGGCCGACGGCCTCTCGTCGACGTCGACCTACTACCAGGTCCGCCGCGACTTCCGCCGCTGCGTGTCGCCGCTGTGTGGTGGCTACTGGGTCAAGCGCGCCAACTTCTCCACCACGCGCTGCCTCGACAACACGTTCGCGGCGGAGTGCTACGTGGCCGACGTCAACCTGAGCCCGATCGGCCTCGAGCCCGACACGGCCTCGCGCCTGCAGTCCGACGTCGAGGCCGGCACGGCGCTCCTGCGCGGCAAGCTGGTCGCGGGCCAGACGTTCAATGGCACGCAGCTCGCCAGCTTTCGCGCCTCGGAGGGCTGGAAGGCGCTCAGCTCGGCCGCGCCGACGGGCACCTTCTACAAGGTCACCGACAGCGGCATCCGCTGCATCCGGACGCCTTGCCCCTCGCTGCATGCGGCCAAGCTCAACTCGACCGTCTCGGGCAACATCACGGGCATCGTCGCCGCGCAGAACGTGCCGGACCCCACCCTCGGTGAGGACGGCGTCATCCTCGCGGGCGCCATCGCCCGCGGCGTGCTCACCTTCAACACCCCCTACGAGCGCTGGAAGGCCGCCCCCGTGCCGACCTGCGACAACGTGCGCTGTGGCGCCGGCACCCACTGCGAGCTGCAGCAGGTCGTCTGCATCACGACCCCGTGCGACCCGCAGCCGGTCTGCGTGGACGATGGCCCCACCTGCGCCAACGTGCGCTGCGCGGCCGGCACGCACTGCGAGCTGGTTCCCGTCATGTGCGTGCGCGCTCCGTGCCCGCCGCTTCCGCAGTGCCTGCCCAACGCGCAGCCCTGCATGAAGACGGGCTGCTCGGGCCAGGTGTGCGCCGACCACTCGGTCATCACCACCTGCGAGTGGCGCCCGGAGTACGCCTGCTACCGCGATGCGACCTGCGCGCGCCAGGCGAACGGCGCGTGCGGCTTCACCCAGACGCCCGCGCTCGCGCAGTGCCTCGGCGGCTGATCTCCACCCGCTGAGCTTCTCTAGGGCCTGTCGCTGATCTCCTCGCCGTGGCAGCGCCCCGATGGCGCTGCAATCGCAGATCGACGCCGCTCCGCTGGCAATCGCAAGGGGTGGGGGCCCGTTCGGCTTCGCCGAACGGGGAGGGGATGCTCGGCATCCCCTATGCGGCCGCCTTCCGAGGCGGCCGATCGGAAACTAGTCTCACAGGCGCGCCAGCACGGCGTCGCCGACCGCGCTCGTCGTGGCGGCCTGACCGTCGGGGGCGACGTCCATCGTGTGCGGGCCTTCGGCCAAGACCGCGCGTACCGCCGCCTCGATCCTTGCCGCTGCTTCGCCGAGCCCCCCGTCGCCACGCCGCTCTCCCAGCCACGCGACCGCCTCCTTGACCGCGAGGATGGCGGCGATCGGGTTCAGCTGGTTCTTGCCGGTGAACTGCGGCGCCGAGCCGTGGATGGGCTCGAACATGCCGTGGCGCTCGCCGACGTTGCAGCCGACGGCCAGCCCCATCCCCCCCTGCAGCACCGACGCGAGGTCGGTCACGATGTCGCCGAACATATTCGTTGTGACACATACGTCGTAGCGCTCGGGCGTGGTCATGAGCCACTGCGTGAACGAGTCGACGATGTTGGTCTCCGGCTCGATGTCGGCGTACTCGCGCCCGACCTCGACGAAGACCTCCCGGAACAGCCGGCAGCCCTCGAGGACGTTGTCCTTGAGGATCGCCGTCACGCGTCGCTTGCCGTCGGCGGGGGCGCCGCTCCGCCGCCGTGCCAGCTCGAAGGCGTGTCGGATGACACGCTCGGAGCCGCGCCGCGTGATGATGCGGGTGTCCACGGCGACCTCCGCGCGGCCCCCCGGCGCGAGCGTGCCCCCCGCGTCGCAGTAAAGGTCCTCGGTGTTCTCGCGCACGATGACGAGATCGACCTTGGCGCTCTCCCAGGGGTGCCCGAGCTTGCCGTGGATGCGCGTGCCGACGCCCGGGTAGAGCTTGACCGGCCGCACGTTGGCGAATAGGTCGAGCCGCGTGCGGTTGCCGATGACGGCCGACCAGCCGGCCATGCGGCCGTCGGTCATGGTGACGGGGCCGGGCCCGGTCGGAGAGGGCCAGCCGACGGCGCCGAGCAGGATGACGTCGGCGGCGGCGCAGCGCGCCTCGCTGCCCTCGGGCCAGTCGCGCCCGTGCGCGAGGTAGTAGCGGCCGCCGCAGGGGATCTCCTCGACGTCGAACGTCGCCCCCGAGCGTGGCTCGACGGCCCGCAGCACGCGCAGTCCCTGGGCCATGACCTCCGGTCCGATGCCGTCGCCCGGCAGGACGATCACCTGGTAGCGAGCCATGCGCACAATCTAGACCCGTTGGGGGTCGAAATGAATGCGGGTGGAACCCGAGAAAAGAAGGAGCGCGCGGGGGGACGGGCCCGCCGCGCGCTCTGCTGGATATGCGCTGCGTCTAGCAGCGGCCCGCGAGGTGAGCCTCGTCGCTGCAGGCCGGCGGCGGCGGCGGCGGGGGCGGGTTCGTGCGGGGCGCCTTGCACACGAGCCCCGCGGGGCACGCTGCACCGCCCGGGACGCACTCGTGCACCTCGCGCGGGAAGCAGCGGCCGCCGGCGCCGAAGGGGTTGTCGAGGCGGCACAGGCCATCGCCGCAGTCCGCGTCGGACGTGCAGGCATGGAGCTCACCGTCCGGCAGGCAGAGCCCGTGCGGGGGCGGAGGCGGGGGCGGGGCCGTGGGGCGGCACACGAGGTTGCTCGGGCACATCGGGGCGCGCGGGTCGCACCCGACCTTTTCGCGTGGCAGGCAGCGACCCTCGGGGACGTTGGCATCTCGCCGGCAGACCAGACCATCGGCGCATGCGACCGTATCGCTGCAGTGCGTGGGCTCGCCGTCCGGGACGCACACGCCCGGCGGGACCGGCTGCGGCGCATGGCAGACCAGGCCGGACGGGCACATCGGCGCCGCCGGATCGCAGGCGACCTTCGTGCGTGGCAGGCAACGGCCGGTGGTTGCGTTCGGCTCCTTGTGGCACGCGAGGCCGTCGGCGCCGCAAGCCGCGTCATCGGTGCAGCTGCGAGGCTCGCCGTCGACCACGCAGGCGCCGCCCTGTGGCTGATCGCCCCCGGGCGGCTTGGGGCCGGGAGCGGGGCGGCACGCGAAGCCGTCGGGGCAGGCGCTGGCCGCGCCCGGATCGCAGGGGCCGTCGCTGATGCAGAAGGTGTGGACCTGGCCGTCCTTCTCCTTGTGCACGCAGTGCAGGCCGCCCGGGCACGCACCGCTGGCGTCACACGCCTGCGGCTCGCGCGTGGGCTGGCACCGATTCTCTGGCGGGCGTGGACCGCCACACTCGCCGCGCATCGCGCGGTCACGGTCGCAATCGCCCGGGCGCGGCGGCGGGTTGCCGCACTCGCCGCGGGCGGCATGCTCGCGGTCGCAGTCGCCGTCGGGCTGGCGTGGGCCGGGCACCGGGCGGCAGGAGGTCCCATCCGGGCACGCTGCGGTGCTCGCCGCATCGCCGCACCGCGTCG
>JAHFDS010000369.1 GCA_023248855.1 Myxococcales bacterium | reverse complement strand
TCGCTCGCGCGGCGCGCACGCGTGACTGTCGGCGCCAAGACGCAGCGCCCGGCGGTGGTGCGGCTCGGCAGGTTGCGCGTGGTCGCGCGGCTCGGCCTCGGAGTCCTCGCCGCCCTCGCGGTCGTCGGGCCTCTCGCGATGCTCGCGGCGACCTCGCTCCTGCGCAGCTTCGGGCGCGGTTTCTCGTGGGACAACCTCTCGCTCGAGCACTGGGCGGGCGTGCTCGGGCAGCCGCGGGTGCGCGCGGCGGCGCTGACGAGCCTCTTTCTGGCCGCCGGCGCGGCCACGATCGTCAGCTTGCTCGGTCTTGTATTCTGTTATGCGCATAGACAGATTCGTGGAGTTCGGGTCGCGCGGTGGCTCTCGCTCCTGGTCGAGCTGCCCTACGCGGTGCCAGGCACCGTGCTCGGCCTCGGCCTCGTGATGGCGTTCGCGCGCGAGATCCGGGTGGTGGTGCTCGATCGGGTGACCTTCCGGATGGCGCTCCTCGGCACGCCCTGGCTCCTGCTCATCGCCTATTCCGTCAAGGAGCTCGCGGTCGGTGTCCGCGCCATGGACGCCGCGCTCGGGCGCATCGACCCGGCGCACCTCGAGGCCGCGCGGGTCGCGGGCGCCTCTCCAGGCCGGACCCTCCTCGATGTGGTCGCGCCGCTGTGTCGGCCGGCGCTCGCGGCGGCGTTCCTGCTCGTCTTTCTGCCCCTTCTGTCGGAGGTCACGCTGTCGGTGCTGCTCGTGGGGCCGGGCACCGAGACGCTCGGCACGGTGCTGTTCGAGCTGCAGAGCTACGCCGACCCGGCGGCCGCGGCCGTGCTCGCCACCCTGCTCGCGCTGGCCGTGGCGGCGCTCGCGCTCGTGCGCCACGTCGCGCTGCGCGCCCTGCCGGAGGCTCGATCATGGCAGGCGTGAGCGTGCGTGCGTTGCGCAAGCGCTATCCGGGCGCGCCACGAGAGGTGCTCTCGGACCTCTCGCTCGAGCTCGCCGATGGTGCGGTGGGTGCGCTCCTCGGGCCGTCGGGCTGCGGCAAGACCACCACGTTGCGCGCGATCGCGGGGCTCGAGCGCGCCGACGCGGGCGAGATCCGGATCGGCGAGCGCACCGCGTTCGACGCCGCGCGCGGCATCGACCTGCCACCCGAGCAGCGGCGCCTCGGCATGGTCTTCCAGGCCTACGCGGTCTGGCCGCACATGACCGTCGCCGAGAACGTCGCGTATCCGCTCAGGCTGCGGCGGGTCCCGGCGCGCGAGCGCCACGAGCGCGTCGCCGCGGCGCTCGAGCTCGTGCACCTCGGTGGCCTCGGGGCGCGCTTGCCGTCGCAGCTCTCCGGTGGGCAGCAGCAGCGGGTGGCGCTCGCGCGCGCGATCGTCCACGCGCCAGACGTGCTCCTGCTCGACGAGCCGCTGTCGAACCTCGACCGCGCGCTGCGGGATGAGCTCGGCGCCGAGATCGCGGCGCTGCGCCGGCGGCTCGGCGTGACCGTGCTGCTCGTGACGCACGATCAGGACGAGGCCTTCTCGCTCGCCGACGAGGTCGTCGTGATGCGCGATGGGCGCATCGAGCAGCGCGGTGCGCCCGAGACGCTGTTCGCTGCGCCGGCCACGCGCTTTGTCGCCACGTTCCTCGGGGCGCAGGTGGCGCTCGAGGGCACCGTGGAAGGGCCCGATGCCGTGCGCCTCGCGGCCGGCCCGGTCGTGCGCTGCCGCGTGGTCGGACAGGGGCGTGGAGCCTGCACGTTGCTCCTGCGGCCGCACGAGCTGGTGCTCGAGGAGGGGGGGCCGCTCGAGGGCGAGGTGGAGGCGGCGAGCTTCGCGGGCGATCACCGGGCACTCGTGGTGAGGGTCGCGGGCGCGCGCGCGCGCGTGGCCGCACCGCTCGAGACGCGGATCGAGCCGGGGGCGTGGGTGCGGCTCGGAGTCCGGGGCGGCAGCGCGTTCCCGTCGGGGTGAACCGTTTCTTGCGTGGCCCTGGGCGGCGTGGTCAAATCTCGCACCATGGCGAAGCACATCCTGGTGGTGGACGACAGCGCCACGATGCGGAAGGCCATCGAGCTGACGTTCACCGCGGGGGACTTTCGGGTGTCGACCGCGGAGACTGGCGATGAGGCCCTCGGCAAGGCGCACGCGGACGCGCCGGCCCTGTTCATCCTCGACACGACCCTGCATGGCAAGTCCGGCTACGACATCGCGGCCGCGATCCGGGCCGACGCCAACCTCAAGAGCGTGCCGATCCTGCTACTCTCGTCGCGGTTTGCACCGTATGACGAGGCGCGCGGCAAGGCCTCCGGTGTGGACGCCCACCTCGACAAGCCCTTCGACACCCAGGCGCTGATCGACAAGGCAGGCGAGCTCGCAGGCAAGCCAGCGAGCGCGGTCGCCGCTTCACCGGTGGCGCTCGCCGCGCCGGCGCCTTCTGTGCCCGCGCCCGCGCCGCCCGCGCCTGCACCCAAGCCGGCCGCGCCACCGGTCGCTTCCCCGATGCCACCAGCGCCCTCGGCGCCGATCCCGGTCGTCATCGCGCCGGCGCAGTCGGCTCCGATCCCGGTGCCGAAGCCCGCCCCGATGCCCGCGCCCATGCCCGCCCCGGCGCCCATGCCGACTCCGGCGCCCATGGCCGCGCGAAATGGCGGCATGGCCGAGCGCGTGCAGATGAAGATCTCCGAGCTCACCCGCCGGAGCCCCGAGCATGGGGCGATGGTGGGAATGACCCGTGAGGCGATCGAGAAGATCGTCTGGGAGGTCGTGCCCGAGCTGGCCGAGGTTCTGATCCGCGAGGAGATCGACCGGCTGGTCGCCGCTCGCGGCGCCAAGGCCTAGCGGATCTCCGATCCTCCGTATTCACAGCGGCAGCGCGAGCGGCCCGGGAATCCGGGGTCGATCCCTGGAGTTTTTCCTGTAGGCTGTAGCCCGACATTCAGCAGCCGAGAGATCCATTCCCGATGAACCGAGAACTTCCGAAGACTTACGAGCCCGCCGAGATCGAGGCGAAGTGGTATCGCCTGTGGGTCGAACAGGGCTACTTCCGGGCAGACGAGACACTGCCCAAGATGCCCTATTGCATCCCGATCCCGCCGCCCAACGTGACCGGATCGCTGCACCTGGGCCACGCGCTGACGGCGACCATCGAGGACGTGCTGATCCGCTGGCGACGCATGTCCGGCTACAACGCACTGTGGACGCCGGGCACGGATCACGCGGGCATCGCCACGCAGATGGTGGTCGAGCGCCAGCTCGCCAAGGAGACCGGCCAGAGCCGCCACGACCTCGGGCGCGAGAAGTTCCTCGCGCGGGTCTGGCAGTGGAAGGAGCAGTCGGGTAACCGCATCCTCGAGCAGCTCAAGGCGATGGGCGCCTCGTGCGACTGGTCGCGGACGCGCTTTACCATGGACCCGGAGTACTCGCAGGCGGTGCGCGAGGCGTTCGTGCAGCTGCACGAGGAGGGCCTCATCTACCGCGCGCGCCGGCTCATCAACTGGTGCCCGCGCTGCTACACCGCGCTGTCGGACCTCGAGGTCGAGCACAAGGAGCAGTCCGGGCACCTGTGGCACATCGCATATCCGGTGGCCGGCGGTGGTGCGCGGCTCGTGGTGGCGACGACGCGGCCGGAGACGATGCTCGGCGACGCCGCGGTCGCGGTGCACCCGGGGGATGGACGACACCAGCACCTCATTGGCAAGGCGGTCGATCTGCCGCTTTGCGGGCGGCAGATCCCGGTCATTGCCGACGATGTGCTCGTGGACAAGGAGTTCGGCTCCGGCGCGGTGAAGGTGACTCCGGGCCACGACTTCAATGACTTCGCGTGCGGCGAGCGACACCAGTTGCCGCAGCTGACCGTCATCGACCTGCAGGGCAAGATCTGCGCGCCCGCGCCGGCGAAGTACGTCGGCATGACGGTGGCGGAGGCGCGAAGGGCCGTGGTCGAGGACCTCGAAGCCGAGGGCCTGCTCGAGCGGGTCGAGGACCACAAGCACGCCGTGGCGCGCTGCGACCGTTGCGACACGGTGCTCGAGCCGGAATTGACGATGCAATGGTTCGTCAAGACGACGCCTCTTGCCGCGCCCGCCATCGAGGCGGTCGAGAGCGGCAAGACGCGCATCGTCCCGGAGGTCTGGGAGAAGACGTATTTCCACTGGATGCGCAACATCAAGGACTGGTGCATCTCGCGCCAGCTCTGGTGGGGCCACCGCATTCCCGCGTTCTACTGCGACTGCGGCGAGATCACGGTCTCGCGTCAGGACGTGAGCGCGTGCCCCAAATGCGCTGGTGCAGTGCGCCAGGACGAGGACGTGCTCGACACGTGGTTCAGCTCGGGCCTCTGGCCCTTCGCCACGCTCGGCTGGCCGGAGAAAACTCGGAACCTCGCGACGTTCTATCCCGCCGCCGTGCTCGAGACCGGCCACGACATCCTGTTCTTCTGGGTCGCCCGCATGATGATGATGGGCCTCCATTTCATGGGCAAGGCGCCGTTCCGCACGGTGTTCCTGCACTCGCTCGTCGTCGACGAAAACGGCGACAAGATGTCGAAGGTCAAGGGCAACGTCATCGACCCGCTCGACGTCACGGCGCAGTACGGCGCGGACGCATTGCGCTTCACGCTGGCGGCGCTGGCGGCGCAGGGTCGCAACATCCGCATGTCCACGCAGCGCGTGGAGGGCTACCGGCACTTCGCCAACAAGGTGTGGAACGCGGCGCGCTTCGTGCTGATGAACCTCGACGGCTACGATGCCGATCAGTTCATCGATCTCTATCGCGACGAGGATTCGCTCATCGACCTCGACCTGCCCGATCGCTGGATCCTGTCGCGCCTGCAGGAGACGGTGCGCGAGGTGGATCGCTCGCTCGAGGAGTTCCGCATCAATGACGGCGCGCAGGCCGTCTACAAGTTCATCTGGAACGAGCTCTGCGACTGGTACATCGAGATGGTCAAGCCCGCCCTGCGGCCGGCCGACGGCGAGGCCGAGGGCGCGCGGATGCGCCGGCGCATGACGCAGGGCGTGCTCGCGGTGTGCCTCGAGACCGCGATGCGCCTCTTGCACCCGTTCATGCCGTTTCTGACCGAAGAGATCTGGCAGCAGGTGCCGAAGCCGAGCGGGACGCCGGCGTCGATCATGGTGACGATGTTCGGCGCGCCGGAGGAGCGCTTCGTGGACGCGGACGCGGAGCGGCAGGTGGGGCTGCTCAAGGAGGTCGTATCGGGCATCCGCATGCTGCGAAACGAGTACAACGTGCCGCCCAAGGCGCGCCTTTCGGCCACGCTCGTGTGTGGCTCGAGCGGGTCGGCCGGGATCCTGGAGCAGCACGCGCGTTTCCTGCGCGAGCTGGCGGGGGTCGAGCATCCGACGATCACCCTCGACGGGGCCAGGCGACCAGGTGGGATCACCGCGTCGGCCGTGATCGGGGACGTCGAGGTGTTCGTGCCGCTCGGCGACGTCATCGACATCACGGCCGAGCGGGCGCGCATCCGAAAGGACCTCGAGAAGGCGAAGAAGGAGGCCGATGGCGTCGACAAGAAGCTCGGCAACGAGGCCTTTGTCGCGCGCGCGCCGGCCGAGGTGGTCGAGGAGAACCGCACGCGCCTCGCCGAGACCCGGGAGCGCATGGGGCGTCTCGAGGCGGCGCTGGTGCGGCTCGGAGTGGGGAAATGAGATTGCGGGCGGAGTCGAGCGCGCTCCTGGTGGTGGACTGGCAGGACAAGCTCTGCAAGGCGATGCCGCCCGAGGCCGAGGCCCGCGGGCGCAAGAACGTCGGCATCCTGATCGAGGCGGCGCGGCTGCTCGGCGTGCCGGTCGTCGTCTCCGAGCAGTATCCGCAGGGGCTCGGGCGCACCCTGCCGGACGTGTGGGCGCTCGCCGAGGCCGCGGCCGCGCAGCGGGTCGAGAAGGTCACATTCGCCTGCACGAATGATTCGGCCTTCCAGGCCCTGGCCACCGCGCTCGGCCCGCGCAGCTGGGTCGTCAGCGGCATGGAGAGCCACGTCTGCGTCTGGCAGACAGTGCGGGGCTTGCTCGAGATTGCACCCTTCGTGCACGTCGTCGCCGACGCGGTGCTCTCTCGCGCCGAGGAGAACCGGGCGATCGGCGTGGGGCTCTGCCGCGAAGCGGGGGCGACGGTGACGTCGACGGAGACCGTGGCCTTCGACTGGCTCGGCAAGGCCGGCTCCGACGCGTTCAAGGCGATCTCGAGGCTGGTGCGGTAGTCGATGGAGCGGCGAGGGGCGTCGTGCCCCTCCTGGTCAGGGGGATTGCCGCATGCCGGGGGCTTCGTGGCCGCTGGCGGAGACGTAGTCGTCGTAGCGGCCGGCGTAGACGTGGGGGGGCTGGCCTGGGGCGAGCTCGAGGACGCGGGTGGCGAGCGCGCGCAGAAAGGCGCGGTCGTGGGAGACGAAGACCAGCGTGCCGTCCCAGGACGACAGGGCCCGCACGAGCGCGCGCTTGGTGACGAGGTCGAGGTGGTTTGTCGGCTCGTCGAGCACCAGGAGGTTCGGCGCGTCGTAGAGGATCTTGGCCATCGCCAGGCGTGCCTTCTCGCCGCCGGAGAGCACTCGGATGGGCTTTTCGACGTCGTCGCCGGAGAACCCGAAGGCACCAGCGAGGCTGCGCAGGGTGCCGATGCCGGCCAGCGGAGCGTGGGCGACCAGCTCCTCGAGCACGTTCTTGGTGCCGTCGAGCTGCTCCATCTGGTGTTGCGCGAAATAGCCCATCTTGGCCGAGGCGCCGATGGTGACGCTGCCCGCGTCGGGGGATTGCACGCCCGCGATCATCTTGAGTAGCGTCGTCTTGCCGGCGCCATTTTCGCCCATGACGGCCCAGCGCTCGCCGCGCCGCACGAGGAGCGTCAAGGCGTCGTTCACCACGCGCGGGCCGTAGGCCTTTCGGACCCGGTCGACCTTGACCACGTCGTCGCCGGAGCGATCGGGGCGCCGGAAGTCGAAGTCGCGCTCGATGATGCGGCGCGGCGGCTCGATCTTGTCGATCTTGTCGAGCTTCTTGACGCGGCTTTGCACCTGCGAGGCTTTGGCGGCCTGGGCGCGGAAGCGCTCGATAAAGCGCATCTCCTTGGCCAGCATGGCCTGCTGCCGCTCGTACTCGGCCTCGCGGCGCACCTGCTCTTCGGCCCGGGCGCGCTCGTAGAAGTCGTAATCGCCCGAGTAGCTGCGCACCTGGCCACCGTCGATCTCGACGATCTTCTTGACGACGCGGTTCATGACGTCGCGGTCGTGGCAGGTCATGAGCACCGAGCCCTCGTAGTCGCGCAGAAAGCCCTCGAGCCAGAGGATCGACTCGAGGTCGAGGTAGTTGGTCGGCTCGTCGAGCAGCATGGCGTCGGGTCGCAGAAGCAGGACCCGCGCGAGTGCGACCCGCATCTTCCAGCCGCCCGAGAGCGCGCCCACGTCGCCCGCGATCTGGTCGGGCGCGAGGCCGAGCCCCGCGAGGATCTCCTGCGCGCGCGCCTCGAGCTCGTAGCCGCCGAGCTCCTGGTAGCGGGCCTGCACCTCGCCGTAGCGCGCGACCACGGCGTCACTGGCCTCACCGCTCGCGAGGTCCGCCTCGAGCCGCGCCAGCTCCTCGCCGAGGTCGGCGGCTTCGCCCGCGCCGGCGACCGTCTCGGCGAGCACGCTGCGGCCCTTGAGCTCCCCGACGTCCTGCCGGAAGTAGCCGACGCGCAGGCGCTTTGGCTGTTCGATGGCGCCTTCGTCGGCTTGCTCCTCGCCGAGGATGAGGCGGAACAGCGTGGTCTTGCCGGCGCCGTTCGGGCCGACGAGGCCCACCTTCTCGCCCTGGTTGATCTGGAAGGAGGCGTCGACGAAGAGCACCTGACCGCCGTATTGCTTGGTGACGCGCGAAAATGAGAACATCGAGAGGCGCATCCTGACCACGCCGCGCCTCTCGGGCAACCCGAATCGCCCTGGGTGCGCGGGACAACCGGACGCGACGGCAGCACGGCGCCCATCACGAAGGGGGAGACCTGATGAGAATGTGTCCTTGTTTTCTGGGGTTGTCTGCCCTCGTCGGGCTCGCCGCGTGTGGCAGCGACGGCGGCGGGGGCGCGGGGAG
>JAHFDS010000368.1 GCA_023248855.1 Myxococcales bacterium | reverse complement strand
CTCGTCCTCTCCGTGCGCGCGCCCGCGTCCGAGCCGGCGCCCGTCGCGGACGACGCCGCGGGCGGCGGCTGGCCGGCGCCCACGCGCGCGGTCCTCCTCTGGCTCTATGGCCTGTCGGGCGTCTCGGCGATCGTCCTCGAGGTCGCGTGGTCGCGGCTCGTGGGGCTGACGCTCGGCTCGACCACGCGCGCCTTCGCGACCATCCTCGCGAGCTACATCACGGGGCTCGCGCTCGGCGCGTTCGTGGTGCCGCGGCTGGCGGCCTTGCGGCGCGATCCCGTCCGCGCGCTGTGCGTGCTCGCCGGCGTCGTCGCCGTCGCCGCGGTCGTGTCGCTGCCGGTCCTCGGCTGGCTGCCGATCGCGATGGTGGCGCTCGCCGGGACGGCC
The DNA here is from genome assembly GCA_023248855.1 of Myxococcales bacterium. Taxonomy (GTDB): domain Bacteria; phylum Myxococcota_A; class Polyangia; order JAHFDS01; family JAHFDS01; genus JAHFDS01. The sequence continues at coordinate 7,682 of JAHFDS010000368.1, read as the reverse complement.
GATCCGCACTGGATCACACTCCTCCAGGCGGGCCTCGTGTTCGCGACCATCCTCGTGCCCACGCTCGCGATGGGCGGGATGTTCCCGCTCGTCGCGGCGCTGCACGTGAGGACCGGCGACGCGAGCGCGGCCGGCGCCGTCGGCACGATCTACGGCGCCAACACCCTCGGCGGCATCGTCGGCTCGCTCGTGGCCGGCTTCGTCCTCGTGCCCGCGCTCGGCATGCGCGGCGCGATCCTCGCGGCCGCGGGCCTCTCGGTCGCGGTCTGCCTCGGGTGCGCGATCCTGCCGCGCGGGCGCCGGCCGCGCGCGATGGCGGCCGGTGTGGTCGTCGCGATCGTCGTGGCCGGGCTCGGGGCGGGGATGCCGGCGTGGGAGCGCGAGATCGTGACATCGGGGCCGTTCCTCTACGGCCAGGCGCTGTTCGAGCGCGCGGGCCGCAGCGCGCGCAGCGCCGACATCGCGCGCGCCATCCGCGCGCGCTTCGACCTCGTCGACTACCGCGAGGGCGCGAGCGGCGTCGCGGCCGTCAAGCGGCGGCGCCCGGACGGTGTCCTCGTGCTCGAGACCGGCGGCAAGGGCGACGGCTACAGCATCGCCTCGACGCAGAACCTCATCGCGCACCTGCCGCTCCTCCTGCACGGCCACGCGCAGCGCGTCCTCGTGATCGGCCTCGGCGGCGGCGCGACGCTCGCGAGCGCGCTCGAGCACCCGGTCGCGCACGTCACGGCGATCGAGATCTCGCCCGAGGTGCGGGACCTCGCGCAGGCGCACTTCCCCGCCGCCACGCGCGCGCTGGTCGATCCGCGCGCGCGCGTGCTCGTCGCCGACGGCCGCACCCACGTGCGCCACGCGCGCGAGCAGTACGACGTCGTCATCTCGCAGCCGTCGAACCCCTGGAACGCCGGGGCCGCGGCGCTCTTCACGCGCGAGTACTTCGCGGACGTCCGGGCGCGGCTCGCGCCGGGCGGGATCGCGTGCGCGTGGTTCCTGCTCGGCACGAGCGACGGCCAGGACCTGCGCTCGGTCCTGCGCGCGTTCACGGCGGCGTTCCCCGCGAGCACCCTGTTCGAGACGCGCGTCCCGGGCGAGCTCGTCCTCATCGGTCTCGACGCGCCGCGCCCGCTTTCGAGCGAGACCGTGCGGATCGGCCTCGAGCAGCCCGCCGTCCGCGCGGGCCTGCGCCCGTTCGAGATCCTCGACGAGGCCGATCTGCTCGGCCTCGTCGTCCTCGGGCCCGAGGCGATCGCCGCCTACGCGGCCGGCGCGCCGATGAACGACGACGACGGCGGGTTCGTCGAGCACCGCGGCATCGGGCACCTCGCGCCGCTCGATCAGCTCCGCCTGCTCGGCGAGCTCGATCGCGCCCGCACGCCGGCGCGCGGGCTGTTCGACCTCGGGCCGGCAGCCGAGCGCCTCGGCGGCCGCCTCGACGCCATCGCGCGCGCGCGTGGCCTCGTCCTCGAGGCGCGCCGCATGGAGCTCGAGGCCGGCCGCACGCCCACCTGGCGCAAGGTGGTCTCCGAGGCGTTCGCGCTCTACCCGCGCGACGCGTACTTCTCTCGGCTCCCGCGCAGCATGTTCGTGCCGTAGCCCCGCCTACCGGCGGAACGCGTCGCGCGTGGCGGCGGTGTCCTCGGAGCCGCGCCAGCGGACGATCTTGCCGTTCCGGAACGTCCAGTGCTGCATGCAATTTCGAGCTCTTCCGAACATCATTCGCGTCGACTCGGAGTTCATTCAGGCCGAGGTTGCTGAAGCCGCCTTGCGACTGCTACATGAGAATGACTTCTCGGGTTCCTGTGATGAGTTCATCAGGGCTCATCGCTGCTACAGGCTGGGGGACTACAAGTCCGCGCTCGTCGAGGCGCTGAAGGCGCTCGAGTCTGCTGCCAAGACGATTTGCCAGAAGCGGAAGTGGACACACAGGGGCAAGGGTGCGGCGAAGGAGTTGATCGAGGCCTGTTCGACAATGGCCTGGTGGACACCAAGCTCCAGAGCCACTGTGCTGGGATGCGCGCGCTGCTCGAGTCTGGTCTTCCAACGGTGCGGAACACCGAAGGCGGGCATGGCCAAGGTCCAGTCGTCGTCGACGTCCCGGCACACCTCGTGGCATTTGCGCTTCATCAGGCCGCCGCCAACATCGTTCTGATCGTTCAGGCCCATCTGGCAATGCCATGAGCTCCACGACATGGCATCGCCAACGCGGCTCCGCAGGGTGCTTGAAATCTGGCGGCCGGTCGACCGGGTAGCGGTAGTGGATGTGCGTCGGCGACGTGGAACCGGTTGAGGTTGAGCCTCAGGGGCTTGGCACGAGGCCCCGGGGCAGTCGGCGCACGTAACCCCGATCGATTAGGCTCTCGAACTGCGTCCGCAGGGCGCGGGCGAAGACCGGATCCTCCAGCCGTGTCGTGACAACTTCGCCGCGGTGCCCTCCGCCCCCCTCCGCTCACGCGACGGATGTGTGCACCCGTAGCGCACCAGAACCTCCGCAGGAGGCTCGCCAGCGAGCTGCTGGACAAGATCAAGAGCTGCTCACCCGCGTTCTTCGAGCGCCTGGTCGTGGATCTGCTCGTGACGATGGGCTACGGCGGTTCGCGACAGGACGCTGGTCAAGCGATCGGACGGACAGGCGACGACGGGATCGACGGCATCATCAAGGAAGACTGGCTTGGCCTGGACGCCGTCTACCAAGCGAAGCGGTGGTCGGGAACGGTGGGGCGCCCGGTCGTGCAGGCGTTCGCCGGCAGCCTCGAGGGGCACCGCGCCCGCAAGGGCGTCCTCATCACGACGTCCAGGTTCTCACCCGATGCTCTCGAGTATGTCGGGCGGATTGAGAAGCGGATCGTCCTGATCGATGGGCAACACCTCGCCACCCTAATGATCGACCACGGCGTGGGCGTGTCGAAGGTTGCGACGTACGAGATCAGCAAGCTGGACCTCGACTACTTCGACGAGGGCGGCGAATAGCGTGGCAAGCAGATCGACCGGTCAACACGCCCCTGTTAACCTGTTAGCAGCCTGCTAACCACTCGCCCCGCCCTCTCCCCCGGTCTCCGCGATCTCAGAGCCCACCGCCGCCACCACGCGCACCCGAGCCAGTCTCCACCGAGCCCCCCACGCACCCCGCCGCCCGAAAATCCCTTGGAATCCACCGCTTCATCGCCCCACCGCGCCCCGGCCGGGCTGTCAACCAGCCGACCGGCGCGGTTCGCAACTGAAACAGTGGCTCCCCGGATGGACCCACCAGGCGAACCCAGTCTCCACGGCAGTCTCCAGAGTCTCCTGGAGACTCGCGGGGTTGCGCATCGAAGAGAACCGCGAGGCCGCGCGCGATGAGTACCCCGCGCGCCGGGGCGAAAAAGAGCTACGAGAGGACCTCGTCCAGGGTCTTGGCGGTCACGACCCGGTCGACCCAGCGGTCGAGCTCATCGGTGTCGGCTGCCTCTACCCGCGCGCGCGCTCTGGGCGGCACCTCGCCGAAGCGCACTTCGAGCAGGCGCAGTAGCATCCGGCGTGCGCTCAGACGGGCGCCCTCCTGGCGGCCCTCCTGGCGGCCCTCCTGGCGGCCTTCGTCCCTCAGGCTCTGTGCGGTGGTCATGAGCAACTCTCCAAAGTCCGGGCCCAGCAGCGGCACGAGCCGCTTCTCGATCTCTTCCAGCGAGGTTCGGCCGTCAACATCCAGAGTGTAGCTCAGGAACCTGCTGACGGTATCGGGGTCGGCGGCCAGCATCTCGCGCAGCAGATCCGCCCAGCCTTCCAGGAAGTCGCCGAGGCCATCCCACGCATGCTTGAGCGCCAGCAACGTCACGAGGCCCGCAGCCCGCATCTGTCGCCGCCGCAGGTCCTCGTCCGAGAGGGCCGCGAGGTCGTCCACGATCATGCGGAAGCTCAGCAGGTGGGGCGCCAGCACCGTACGCAGGCTCGGCTCGATCGCCAGCAGGTCGGAGAACTCCGCCGGTACCGCGAAGCCCTTCGGGCTCTGCGACAGGACCACCGGAATGATCGGCGGCAACCTCTCCAGGCTCGGCTGCTCCTGCAGCAACGCCTCCCAGATGCGGACCATGTAGCGCACAAGCCTGAGCCCGATGAACCGATCCCGCGGGGCATCGCTCAAATGCTCGAACAGGACATACAAATGGAGCGGCGCGCCGCCCAGCGTCTCGATCCGGTAGAGCAGGTCGGTCAGACTGGCGCGCAGCGTGGGGTCGACGAAGCTACCCGGCTGCAGCGCCAGGGTCGTCCAGTTCAGCTTGGCCACGACCGCTGGCGGCAGAACGGCGCGCAGCTCGTCGGCCGCGTGCGCCATCTGCGCGAAGACCGACCTGACCAGCTTGTCGTGGGGCCCCGACACCGCGCGAGTAGACGGCTGCCGCGGTCCGGCGTCAAGAGACCGCGGCGAATCGCTCGTCATCGACGTGATGGTCTTCCTCGCCGCAGCCTGCCCGCATCCCGCGCCCTATACAAGCTGGCCACGTCCGCCCGACTCCCGCAGAACTGCGCGGTGCTCGAAGTCCTCGGCAGGTTCGCACGCAGGGTCGCCGAGGGAGTTCGGCGCACCGCGACGCCAGGCCCCGACACCGGCGTCGTCCTCGGGCTGCTGGCTGACCTCCTGCGTTCCAGGAGCGCCTTGCTCGCCGAGAACGCGATGCTCCGGCATCAGCTCCAGGTGGCCGCACGGCGGGTGAAGCGACCGGTGCTTCGCCCGCTCGACCGGGCCCTCTTCGTGCTGCTCGCCGCAGTGCTCTCCACCTGGCGCGAGGCCCACGTGATCATCAAGCCGGAGACGGTCCTGCGGTGGCACCGCGCGGGCTTCCGCCTGCTGTGGCGCTGGAAATCTCGGCGCCGCTCGGCGCCGAAGCCACGCCTGCACGCCTCGGTCATCGACCTCATCAAGCAGATGGCCACGGACAATCGCCTCTGGGGCGCCGAGCGCGTCCGCGGCGAGCTCCTCAAGCTCGGCATCACCGCGCCAAGAGCACCATCCAGCGCTACATCGCGCAGATCCGCTGCAAGCCGCCGCCCGGCCAGCGCTGGTCCACCTTCCTGCGCAATCAGGCGCACGGCGTCTGGGCCTGCGACCTGTTCGAGGTGCGGGACGTATGGTTCCGCTCGCACCACGTGTTCGTGGTCATGCACCTCGAGACCCGGCGGCTGCTGCTCGCCGTGACGACCGGGGCCCCCAACGCGGCCTGGCTGGCACAGCAGCTGCGCAACCTCACGCCGTTCGGCGAGGGGCCGAAGTTCTTGCTGCGCGATCACGACGCGAAGTTCGCGACGGTGTTCGACGCCGTCGCGCGGGGCGCGGGCATTCGCGTGGTCCGCACGCCCATCCGCGCGCCGAAAGCGAACTCGTACGTCGAGCGACTGATCGGCACGCTCCGTCGAGAGTGCACGGACCACATCCTCGTCCTCGGCGAGGCTCATCTCCAGCAGGTGCTGGACGAGTACCGGGCCTTCTACAACGACGGCCGACCGCATCAGGGCATCGGCCAGCGTCGGCCGTCCCGCCTCACCGAGCCAGCCCGTGGGAGCCGCATGGCTCCTGGGGCCATCAGCGCGCGATCGGTGCTCGGTGGGCTCCATTATGACTACCGGGTTGCGGCGTGACGGCGCGGATGGAGAAATCGGCCAGCACAGCCTCTGGTCAGGGCCGCCAGGAGGGGATTGCTTCGGGTCAGGGCCTCCCTGTCCAGCGCTTCGGAAGAGAGGGCCGCCGAACGTGCGGTCGGCATTCCCGAGCCTGCCCTCCGGTCATTATCACCTCAGATAGGTTGCCACAAAGCGCGAACAGCGGTCCAGAGATCAGGTATTCCGAATCAAGACACACCGCGATCGCACCTCCCGGCACCTCGACTGCTACCGACCACTCAGGCTTCTCGGATCGGAAGCGACTGAGGCACTCGAAAAGCGACGGTGTCAAGAAGTGGGTGCACCTCAGAGATAAGTACAACCTGCGAACGCTTGGAGTTTCGTCAGCGATCTGCGCATCGGGATTCCAGGCGTCGTCATCAGAAAGGCCACATTCTGCGAAGAGGCGACCCCTGAGGGCCTGCAGCGCTTCGACAAACTCGTGGTCCATGAGCTTCACTTCCGGACAGAGTCGCGTGAGCTCGGCGTCCACCTCGCCGCAATGCCTAACCTTCGCCATCATATGCCCTGCCCCGGGTCGACTCTGACTTGATCTGTTATCATCGGTCCAATAACCGTGACCCCAAGCGCGCCTCGCGAAATCCATGCAAGCGTAGAAAACAACCTCACCAGGCCCTTGGCGACAATGCTTCGCCGCATGAACGCATTGATAGGGCCGTTCATGGCCTGCAGAACGGAGTTCGACTGATTGAAGCGAATGGCATCTCCAAGCTCCTTGGCCTGTTGGCTTGTGAGGGAGCCCGGACTCAAGCCTCGCTCCTTCATCCATTGGATTGCCACTTTGGCGGTCTCCTGGTTGTAGATTAGCGACATTCGCCCGGGATGCAGATCGAGACCCTTGGGCAGATTCTCGGAAATGAATGACCGAAAGAAGTCCTTCGCGGCCTGGCTGAACCCGTCGATCAACGGTGGGCCTCCGCTTCGGGGCTCGAACACCTGGAAGCCAACGAAGTGATGACGCCCGCCGTCGGCAAGCATGCCCGCGAGCCGCGCATCCTGTGCCGCCTCTCTCTCGAGCCCCATCAACGCCAGGTCCAGCTCAAGGATCTGTCCCAGCGTCGCGCCGTTGTGCGTTGGTACCGTGTTGGGATCGAAGCTCAAGTCCAAATTGCCGAAAGTCAGGGTAGAAGCTCCCCTCATGGCTGCGTCCCAGAGCCATCGCTCCCGTGCTCCCTGAGCATCGGCCTGTTGCGCCAACGCCGCAGCAGTGTTTCCAACCCGAACGCCGAACTCCGCGCTGCCCAAGAGGAGGTCGTGCGAGTACACAGCATTGCCTGCACTCACGGCATCCGCTGCCTGGATCTGCTCCCAGAACAGCGGCGTGAAGCCATTTACCAGCGTGTCACCGACGAGATAGCCCGTGGGGTCGGTCGCGCTCAGAGGATTGTTATGGACATAGCTGTATCGATTGAGCCCCTGCCCATCGCCCCCCTGGACAAACGGGTCGGGCTGGAGAAACCGCCCCAGAGTAGGATCGTAAATCCTACCGCCCATGTTGACGAGGTCGGTGTCCGCCTCCATCTCGTGGCCGGTGAAGCCGAGGTCGAGGCTGCTCGAGGTCAACGACACGCGCGGGCCGTCGAGGGTCCAGGGAATGCTGGCAGAGCTCCAGGTCGAGGCCTCGCGGGGATGGCCCCAGGCATCGAAGCTCGCAGGCGGCAGGGGCAGACCCGCCTCGTCCGTGCGGGCATCCGTGGACCCCAGGTGGTCGGCGTGGATGTACTGGATCGCGTCGAAGGCTTGGCCCTCGCGGACGAAGCGATTGACCCCTGCGACCACCCTGCCGCCCGCCAGGATGTGGTAGCGATGCTGGGTCAGCGCACTCTGGAAGCCGGCCTCCGGCCGATGACCTGGGCCCGGGCCTGAACGAGAGCGGGACTCGTAGAGCCCGGCGAGGTAGAGCACCGCCTCGCCGGGGCTCTGCTTGAAGACTCGAGCGCCGGAGGCGTCATAGCCGTAGGCGAGCTGGGCGCCCGTCCGCAGCAGCGTGGTGCGCGGCTTGTTGAACGGGGTGTAGGTGATGTCCTGGGCGA
>JAHFDS010000034.1 GCA_023248855.1 Myxococcales bacterium | reverse complement strand
GCTGCGCGTCGAACGTGTACGTGACCGGCGCGCCGGTCGGCAGCTCGAGCCCCACGATGTCGGTGTCCGAGATCCCGTCGAGCTGCTTGATCAGCGCCCGCAGGCTGTTGCCGTGCGCCACCACGAGCACGTGCTGTCCGGCCCGCAGCTGCGGCGCGAGCACGTCCTGCCAGTACGGCACGAGGCGCACCACCACGTCGGCGAGTGACTCGGTCGGCGGCGGCACCTCGGGCGGCAGGGTGCGATAGCGCTCGTCGTGCTTGGGATGGCGCGGATCGTCGTCGCCGAGCGCCGGCGGCCGGGTGTCGTAGCTGCGGCGCCACACCTTGACCTGCTCGGAGCCGTGCTGTCGGGCCGTCTCTTCCTTGTTCAGCCCCTGCAGGGCGCCATAGTGACGCTCGTTGAGGCGCCAGGATCGCTGCACCGGGATCCACGGGCGGCCCAGCTCCTCGAGCGCGATCTGCGCGGTGAAGATGGCGCGGGACAGGAGCGACGTGTGCACCACGTCCGGGCGAAAGCCCGCCTCGGCGAGCTTTCTGCCGGCTCGTCGCGCCTCCTCGCGGCCCCGATCCGACAGGGCCACATCGGTCCAGCCGGTGAAGCGGCTCTCGAGGTTCCAGACGCTCTCTCCGTGCCGGGCCAGGACCAGGGTGCCAGCTGCGCTGCTCATCCGCGAATCCTCCTTCGCCGCGCGGGGCGGCGCGCGCATTCTGGCACAACCACGCTATCCTCGGCGCATGGCGCGCAGCAAGCGCGGGCTCACGCAGGACGAGGTGCGCAAGTGAAGGCCGCCGACGACCCACGCATCGCCGACGCGGATGGCCTGCTCGCCCAGCGGTTCGTGGGGCGCTTCCGCGATCACGGGCCACCCGCGGTGGTGCATCCCCGGCGCGTGGCGGCGCGCCTCGCCGAGAGCTGGGACGAGGCCGAGGGCGCCCTCGACGCGTCGCTCGTGGTGGCGGCGTTGCTCCACGATCTGGTCGAGGACACACCGGTGACGCTCGGCGAGGTCGGCGCGCGCTTCGGCGACGACGTGCGCGCCCTGGTCGACTGGGTGACCAAGCGGGGCGGCGAGAGCAAGGCCGCCTATCTCGGCCGACTCGGCGGCGCCCCCGCGGCGGCCCGGCGCCTCAAGGTGTGCGACCGCATCGACAACCTGCGCGACGTGGTGCAGACGCCCGGCACCGAGCGCGCCCGGCGCTACCTCGGCGAGACGACGGCGCACGTGGTGCCGCTCGCGACCGACCTGCCGGAGCGCGTCGGCCGAAAGCTCACGCAGGCGGTGGAGGATGTGCGTCGCTTCGTGGAAGGTGCGCCGCGCGAGCTCGAGCCGGTCGCGCCCGGCTCGCGCATCGAGGCCGCGATCGCGCGCGCCGACGGCCTCTTCCTCGGCGAAGTCGCGCGCCCCGCGTCGCCGCGGGCCCCCGCCGCGCGCACCCTGGCGATCGGCGATCCGCAGGCACCCGCGCCGCGGTTCTTCGCCATCCTCGATCGGCAGGGCCTGCTCGGCGACGATGGCTGGCTGCGGCCGGACGTCGCGCTGGTCTCGCTCGGCGACCACTTCGACTTCCCGAACGCGCCCCTCGAGGCCCAGCGGCGCGATGGCTGCCGCATCCTCGGCTGGCTGGCCGCGCACGCGCCCGAGCAGGCGCCGATCCTGCTCGGCAACCACGACCTCGCGCGGGTGACGGAGCTGTGCGGCGTCGACGACCAGACATTCGCTTGTGCGAATGCGCTGGGCCGCCTCATCTACGCCCTCGAGCACGCCATCGGCGCCGGGCGCGCCACGGAGCAATTGACGCGGCGCTTTGCCAGCTCGTTCCCGGCGATCGCGACACCGGAGCTGGCGGCGCGCGACTACGCGAGCCACGGCGCGGTGCAGCGCGAGCTGGTGGTGAGCCTGCTGCTCGGGGGGCGGACGCGCCTCGGCCTTGCCGCCGCATTGCGTGGGGTACCGCTCCTGTGCGTGCACGCGGGGCTGACCGCGCGCGAGCTCGATCTGCTGGGCGCGCCCGCGGAGCCGGTGGGGCTGGCCGTCGCGCTCGATCGGCAGCTCGCCCAGGCGGTAGACCGCGTGCGCAGCGCCTGGGAGGACGGCGCGCGGCCCCCGCTCGAGCTGTCGCCGCTGCACGTGGCCGGCCGCGCGGGCGCCGAGGGCGGCGGCGCCTTCTACCATCGCCCCGCGTTCCCGTCGTCGGGGCCGACGTGGAACCCGGCCAGGCCGCGACGCTTCGATCCGCGAACGCTGCCGCGCGGCTTGCGTCAGGTGGTCGGCCACACCGGGCACTCGACGGCGCTGAGCCGCCTCGGCGACTGGGCCGAGGAGCGCTCGCACGACATCGTCGGGCCGGTGCGTACCCTGCGCGTGCGCGGTCACGAGGTCTCCTACGCCCTCGGCCTCGCCTCGATCGAGGCGGACGAGGCGGGCCTGTGGATGATCGACGGCACGATGGCGCGCTGCTCGCCCGCGGACTACGAGCTCTTCCCGCTCGACCCGCTCTGCTAGCGGGAGCTGCAGGTCACGTCTCGACGAGCGCTGCGTCGATCCGCCGAGCCGCCAGCAGACGCTCGAGATCATCCCGATCGCTCGTGAGCACGTGATCGCCATCCTCGACCAATAGCGCCAGGTGGGCATCGATCACGTCGGTGGTGTGTGTCACGGCGAGCAGCTCCCCGCTTCGCTTGTCCTCCCCGACCGCGAGGGCACGGACCCCGACGCCATCGAGGACCTGCGCCAACAGCGTCTGCTTGCGACCGTCCCGCCACACCTGGGCGACCACCGCAGCACTCGTCCACATGGGGACCCGCCTGTCCCTGAGCACCCGCAACATCGCGCCGACCCTTCGGTCCCGCTTCTCCACCGCGACGAACGCGCCGGCGTCGAGGACGGCCTTCATCGTTGCCGCACCTTGCGTCGACCGGCGAGTCCGAGGGCCTCGGTCGCCGTCGCGAGCTCCTCTGCAGTGAACCGCCCATCCTCGGCCTCCCACCGATCGAGCGCCCGGCCGAGCGCTTCGCTGCGCACTCGATCTGCGGTCGCTTCGGCGATCCACGTCGACAGGCTGACCCTGGCCCGTTTGGCGGCCCGGCGGGCAGCCGCGCCGAGCTTGGGGTCGAGCGTGATGGAGAGTCGATCGACACTCATGCATACCATCGTAATACACACCACCGTATGTAGCAACCGCCAGGTGCCCGCACATCCACGATGGCGGTGAGCGCCACCGACGTCTTCCGAGCAGTGGTTGTCGCTGCCCGCGTAGCCGTGCACGACCGCCATGCGCTGGGTCTTGGTGCGGCGCACGCGGAAACGTCGGGCGTGGTCTCCTCGGTGGAGTCGTACTTGCTGCCGATCAGATCGACCAGCAGCACCGTGTCGGCGAACATGCCCATGAGGTCCATCGACGTCCTCGAATGCCCGCGGTGTACCCTCTTCGCAAGGAGGGGTCCCGTGCTGCGTTGGCGACATCCGTGTGCGTCCGAAGCGGCCGCGCGCGCCGCGGTCGAGGTGCGGATCGACGCATTCTGGGCGGCATTTGCCGCGACGACTCCGCGCTTCGAGGCCGCGTTCCTGAGCCGCGACGCGCTGGACTTCCCCACCTGGATGCGCGAGCACCTCGACCCCATCGACGAGCGCATCCTGTGGGAGTTCGGCCCCGGCGTGCGCGGCGGCCACCGCCTCGTCCTGACCCCGGAGAGCCAGCACGCGCTGCGGCCGCTGGTGGAGGCGATGGTCGCTCGCGCGCCCGCGCTCGCCGGCTGGGAGGTCTACCCGTACCGGCTCGCGGAGGACGTCGAGATGACCTTCAACACCGTGCGCGCCCGCGTCGGCGTCGAGCTGACCGGCTACGAGGTCGCGGCCAAGGCCGGCGATCACGGCCGTGTGGATCTGTTCTTCTGGGGACCGAAGCGCCTGCTCGGCAAGGACCAGCGCGCCGAGGCCGCGTTCGTCGCCACCGAGTCGCTGCTCGGCGAGGAGCTGCTCGACCACTGGATCGGCGCGATCGCGGTCGAAAAGGGCGTCGATCGCGTCCCGCTAGGCGAGCTGCCGGGCCTCGTGCGCCCGCTGATCGACGCGTGGATCGCGGCATTGCCGGACCGCCCGTATCACCTGCAATCCGCCGACGAGGGCTGGTTCTCGTACGAGCGCAAGGGCCCGCCGATCGAGCAGCGCCGCGGCGACATCATCGTCGGCACGAGCCGCGCGATGCCCGTGATCCAGGCGCTCGGCAGCGACGCTCACTTCCACTCCGCGCGCTTTTCGCGCCACGGCGAGGTCTTCGCGTATCTCGAGCTTCAGACCCCAGCTGGGCCCGTCGGGCCCGGCGAGCCGATCGGCAGCTTTGCCGATCGGCTGGACGCGCAGGACGCCATCGACGCGCTGCTCGTTCCGGCCAGCCTTGGCTGCGTCATCGGGGGGGCCACCGGCCGCCGCCACGCCTACGTCGATCTCGCGCTCACCGACGTGGATGCGGCATGGGCGCTGCTCCAGCCGTTCCTGGCCGGCAAGCTGCCTTCGGAGACGCGGCTGCTCTTCATGGACACGGATCTGTCGGCGGAGTGGCTGGGACTCGAGGCGGGGACCGCGGGACCACGCTGGTGACGGGTCGCGGTCTTCGGCGAACCCGCGTGCCGGTCAGGCCCGCGTGCGGCGGCGCTGGAGGAGGAGCGCTACGCCGAGCCGGAGCAGGCTGCCGAGTGAGCCGCCGGTGTGCGGCTCCTTCATGGAGCTGACGCCGAGCGGCTTGGTCATCGCGCTCCAGCGGTTCGTGACGGCCCATGACGTCGCAATGACGTCACGTGCGGCTCCCGATCGCGACAGGCGACGTCGCCGCGCAAGCGCCGGTTTTCTCGTGGCCGAGCCACCGGCACGCCCGCTGCAATGGTGGCCTCCACGAACTGTCAGGGTGGGCTGGCGGAAACCGCCAGTGGGCCCAGGCGTAATGGAGGCTTCGTCATGAAACGGATCTCGAAGATGTCGCTGGTGTTTTCCTTCGCGCTCTCGTGCTTGATCGGTGCGAGTTCGATCGGCCTGATTGGCTGTGGCGGCGAAGACGACTCGACCCAGGAGGAGCCCGGCAAGGACTCGTCGGCCCTCTGGGCGGACCGCCGCTGCGAGCTCGACGGCGCGTGCAGCTACGTGACCAGCGGGCCGTCGTGGATCGACATGCTCGCACGGATCTGGCAGGAGGGCCGCGATCCGTACACGGGCAACCCTCTCCGGAGATGCATCGACCGCGCGGCGGCCGGTGATAGGGTCTGCACGAGGGAGACCTCCGGCGTGGAGAAGGTCGGCTGCGATGGATCCAACAGCCGGAGCCGAGCGAGCTGTCACTGAGCTGAGCCGGCTACGCGCGCCTCCCCGATCGCGCGGGCGTGCGTCCCGGCGCCCCCGCGCGTCTTCGTGAACGCGCTCTGCTACCCCCTTTGGAATCCCCCCAAGAACACCACGCCGTCCTGCCGGAGCGTGGTTGAAATGGCCGCGACCGGAGCAGAAGCGCCTGTGGGCGAGCCTGGTCGAGGACCCACTCAAGGTGATGGACGACATGTTCGCGCAGGGCACGCGCGACTGCGTCCTTGGCGAACTTCCGGAGCTCCCTCCAGAGCCCTCCCTCCAGCACCGTCTGGAGGACCTGGGCGACGAGGGCCGAATCCGCGAGATCATCTGGCGCTCACCGCCATCCCAGGTCCAGATCAGTACGCGCATCGCCCGTACGTCCCACCCTGCCAGCCCGCCCGGCACATGCGAGCGCCGCTCCCCACGCGCCCCGCAGCGCGGTGCACGTGACGGCCTCGACGTGGACGAGGAACGCGAGCGCCTCGCGACGCTCGACAACGTGACCATCAGGGCAGGGTGTTTCGCTCCATCAGAGACGTGTCGGCGGGACCGGTCGAGCTGCCGACAGCCCCTGTCAAGCTGTCCAGGAAAGGGCCCACGTATCCGAGGGCAAGCGGCCGACCCTCGAAGGATGTGAAGATCGCGAGCACGCCAGCGAAGGCCTTGATGGTGTTGTTCGCCACGGTCTGCGCGAATGGCGTTAGGGTGGTGGCCTTGAGCGCATTGCCGGCCGCCCCGCCGACGGCTCCCGTCAGCGCGCCCACGTACACCTTGTCGAGCAACTTGGTCCCCCGCCCTCGGCCAGCCCGCTGATGAGGCCGACGGTTCCCCCACCGACGGCCCCCGCCGCGATCAGCTTGGGAGTCCCTACCGCCGCCTTCGCGACGCCCAGGGTTGGGGACCCGCTGCGGCACCGACCGCGCCCCACGGGAAGTTCGGCCGGACCATGTGCCGCCTCCATGCCGAGCCTCCGGCATGCCCCCAATCGTGGGCCGAGCTGTCACTGAGCTGAGCTGAGCTATGCCGGCTACGCGCGACGTGGCAGAGCTCGCCGACGGATCATGTGCCCGCTACGCCCTGAGTTCGTCGGTGGTCAATCCGAGTGGAGTGGCGCATTGGCGCCCGCGAAGGGTGCGTCCTTGCGTCCCTTGTTCCGGGACACCGTCTCGCCGACGAGGTTCTCGAGACTGTTCACCCGCGTCTTGATCTCCGCAATCGTCTTGAGGGCCGCCTCCTTGGTCTGGTTCCTGACCGATGCGACCATTTCATTCCACCCAGCCTTCAGGGCCTCGATGTGATCGGGCGAAGGGCCACGTGCGCCCGAGGTGGCGCTCAGGGTCTCCGACTCCTTGAGATACGTGCGGGTCTTCGTCGTGAGCCTCGCGTCTTCGATCAGGGCGCGCTTGTACTTCTCTCCTTTCGTCAAGATCTGCTCGTAGATCTTCGCCGCATCGCCGGCGTATTTCTGCGCGCGGGCGGCGGACCAGGTGGCGAGCTCCCTTGCGTAGGGCTTGACCTCGGCCTCCAGCGCGTTGCCCAGCACGGCCTCGCCATGCGCAACGGTCCGTCGAACGACGATGGCGCTCTCCTCCGCTGCGGCTCTTCCCAGCACGCGCGTCGCCTTGCCGAGATCGTCGATCGGCCCAGGCAAAGGATCATAGGAGGGGTCCTCAGAGAGCATGCCAATCACGAACGCTGTGCCGGCGGTTATCTCGGGCGCATAGATAATGATTCCGGCGATGATGAGCGGGATGTGCCCGGTCGGATCCACCATCTTGACCGGATTCCCGAGCACGTAGGCATATCGATTGAGGCCCTGGGGATTGCCGCCGCCGCCGGGGATCACGGTGTCGGCCGTCATGAAGCGCGCCAGGCCGGGGTCGTAGTAGCGCGCGCCGTAGTAGACGAGGCCGGTGGTGGCGTCGTGCTCCTTGCCGGTGAACTTCTGCGGCAGCAGATCGAAGCCGCTCGAGCGGTCCTCGAGCACGTCACCGAACGGATCGTAGGTGTAGCTCGCCACCGGCGTCCCGTCGCGATCGGTCACCAGGGCCGCCGAGCCGAGGTGGTCGCGCAAGGGGTACCAGGTGCCCGGGGGCAGCCCGTCGCCGGTGCCGCCCGTCAGCGTCGCGTAGCCGGCCGAGGCGATCGAGCCCGTGGGGGCGCCCGGGAGCTGGGCGCCGGTCACGGTCGCGACCGTCCCCCAGCCAGGGGCGATCACCCGCACCGTGGCCGCCCGGGCGGGACCCACGTTGCTTCGCCGGAGCTCGTAGGCGTCGCCGAGGTAGTGCGTGGTGACGCTGTGGCCGCCGCCCGGGAACTCGGTCTTCGCGATGCGCGCGCCCGTGTCGTCGTAGACGAACGAGGCCACCACCTTGCCGGCCTCGTCGGTCGCGCGGATCAATCGATTGGCCGAGTCGTAGTCGTAGGTTCGATTGCCCTTGCTGATGACGTTGCCGACCGCGTCGTAGCGCGCGACCTCGCCCGGCAGGCGAACCGTCGAGCACTTGCGGACGCGAGTGATCGGATCGACCCTGCACAGCTGCGAGAGCGCGAAGGTCCGGATCTCGCGGTCCACGTGCTCGAGCGCCATGTGCTCGCCGCGGCGGGTGATGTTGCCGCGGATGTCATAGCCGAACGGCGCGGCGGCGGCGCTGCCCTGGGCGGCGCTCGTGAGGCGGTCGAGGTTGTCGTAGCCGTAGGTCCAGCTGTGCAGGCTCGCCGCACCGAGCGAGCCGAGCTGGTCCCGCACGAGGAGGACGTCGCCGTGCGTGTCGAAGGCGTACTGCCGCCGGAACAGGCCCGGCCGCGCCGCCACGGCTTGATCGAGCGTCTCGCCCGCGGGCCCGGCGCCCTTGACGTGCCCGAGCTCGCGCAGCTGGCCGAGGTCGTCGTAGCGCAGCCAGCTGCCGGCGGCGGGGGCCTGCACGTGACGGGGTCGCAGGTGGCTGTCGAAGTCCTCGAAGCGCGCCTGCTCGACGCCGTCGTGGAGCACGCGCCGCAATGCGCCGCCCACGCCGTACTCGTAGCTGACGGCCGACAGGTCGGGCAGCCGGTGCTCGACCAGCCGGCCCGCGAGGTCGACTGCGAATCGCTCGCCTTGCGGTTGATCGAACCCGTCCGGCAGGGACTGGGCGCTCATCACACGTCCAAGCGCGTCGTACTCGTCGATCCAGCGCGCCCCCCACGGCCCCTCGACCCGCCCGAGGCGGCCGCGCCCGTTGACGAGCGCCGTCTCGTAGGTGTACGTGGTCGCGCCCTCGGGTGTGGTGTGCCGCGCGATCCGGCCGAGCACGTCGTACGAGCTCGAGATCGTCCGGCCGAGCGCATCGACGGTGCTGGCGACGCTGCCGTCGTCGTCGTAGGTGATCGCGGTAGCGCCCGTCGCCGAGCTCTCCTCGCGTACCGTCCGTCCCCAGCCGTCGTAGCCTCGGCGCAGCCATTGCTTGGTGTACGTCTCGGTCGCCATCTTGGGCCCGCGGATCTCGGTGCCGCGGCCCGCATTGTCGAAGCAGAACGTCGTGATCCCGCCCGCGGCGTCCTGGATCTCGTGCACGCGGCCCGCGGCGTCGTGGAGCTGCGTGGTGGTGAGGGCCAGGACGGCGCCGTGCAGCACGCCGCGGTCATCGACCGCCGCCCGCCGGCTGGTCCCGACCGTCCGGCGCGGCGCGTACTGAAAGCTCGCCAGCTCACCGAGGGACACGCCGCCGCTCCGGGGGTCGCCGCGGAACCGGGTCACCGAGAGCGGTCGTCCGCGCGGGTCGGTGCGCGTCTCGGTCCACAGCGGCGTCGCCTCGTCGGGGAAGTGCGGCGCCGACTCGAGCTTGCGCTCGTAGCCGCCGTCGGCAAAGGCATTGTGCTCGGCGACCACCCAGTGCCCATCCTCGCCCAGCGCGGTCGTGTAATAGACCTGACCTGCGCCGTCGAAGTAGCGCAGATCCACCGCGGACCTCTGGGCGTCGAGCGCCCGCTCGTGGCGGAGATATTGCTTTCCGAGCGGGCCGTAGGCGTACGTCCAGGCGTCCCAGCCGCCGTCCGGCCGGGTGACGCTCGCGGGCCGGCCGTAGGCATCATACGAGGTCGTCGTGGCCTGGTTGTTCTCGTCCCTGGCCTCGACGACACGGCCGGCCACGTCGTGGTGCAGGCTCGTCTCGAGGACGAAGCCGTCACCGAAGCGCGTCGTGCCCGCGACGTGCGTGTTGAAGACCGGCTCGTAGCGCTCACAGGTGCGCCGTCCGGCGACGTCGATCTGGTGGGTGGGATTGCCGTAGCGATCGTAGCGCCTCTGCTGGCTCGTCAGGACCCGGCGCGCCCGGTGATTGCTCACGCAGGCGTCGGGGTCGTCGTAACAGGCGCAGTCCTCGGCGCTCGCGCACAGGATCGACGCGGTCTCGATCGGCAAGGTGTCGAGATACGCCATCTCTTCGTGCGACAGCAGCTGATTGGTGAGCACGTCACCCACCCGCTTGCGCGTGGGCAGGCCGAGCACCCAGCCGACGCTGTCGTGGAGGTACTCGGTCCTCTCCTCGGTGCACCGGGCCGCGGCCGAGCATGCGGGGACGGGCGCCCCCTCGGCGACGTCCTTGTGGCAGCGCGTGCGGCGCTCCACGGCGCCGAATCCGTCGTACGCGAGCACCTCCATGTGCTCGGTCGAGGGCAGGCCTTGCTCACGCTCGCTCGTGAGCTGCCAGTCGAGCCGCGCGGACCACGTGCCATACGCCGGCAGCGTCACGTCCTGGTAGGCATGGGTGGTGCGCGAGAGCTCCACGCGCGCGCCAGTCCCCGGCGTCCACGCGCTCACCTGCTCCTCGGGCCGCCGCGCGTGGTGGCCATCCTGGAAGAACGTCGTCCGGACACTGGTGCCGGCGTGTGACGCAATGCGCTCCATCGAATAGAAGCCCAGATCGGCGCGGTCGGCGACGAGACCTGGCGCGAGGCGCCCATCGCCGAAGGCGAAGCTGGTCTCCTCGAGCGTGCGGAAGCCGTCCTCCTCGGTGATCTTCTTCGCCAGCGGTCGCGGGTGCCGGTTGCTCACGCTCGCGGCGGGCCGGGCAGGGTTGACGGGCGAGGGGAGCGCGGCGCATCCGACTCTCTGCGACGCGACCGCACACGGCGCGCGGTTCGAGCTCTCGTAATCGACCTGGAGCGCCCCGTGGATCCCATTGTCGATGCGCGTGATGAGGCCCGTCGGAGCCGGCACCGACAGCCGCACGTGGACATATTGATCGGTCGCCACGACCAGATCGGGCTTGCCGTCTCCATTGAGGTCGGGCGCCAAGAGCTGCACGCTCGCCGCGAGCACGCCCGAGCTGGCCGCCGGATCGGTGGGGCTGAATTCCTTGGAGCGCAGGCCGACGAGGAGGGTCTCGTAACCCTCGGCGAAGCCGCCCGGGACGCCGCGCCAGACATCCACCCGCGTCCCGGCGCGACCGGAGTAGTAGCGGACCAGGTCCTGCCGGCCATCCCCATCGAGGTCGAGCAGGCGCGCCTTCCACTTGTGGACGTAGGAGGGGCCGTCGGGGCCGACCTCCGGGGCCACCGCGCTCGCCGTGTCGCCCGAGCGTTTCTTGCCCATGTCGAGCGATTGCATCGGGCCGAGGCCGCCCGTCGGCGTGCCGAGCGCGAAGTCCACCCGGTGCGGCCTGCCGGCGGCGCATGCGTCGGCCCCGCTGCCCGGCGCCTCGTCGGGACAGCCGCCGTAGAACATGACCTGGTCCGCGATGCCGTCGCCGTCGATGTCGCCGACCAGGTGCTGCCAGAACGCCGTGTTCGGCAGGTGATAGGTCGGCATCGACGAGGTCGGCATCGCGGTCTCGAGGATCGGCTGGATGGGCCAGCCCGGCGTCCCGCTGGCGGTGCTCTCGAACCCGCGGCGCCCGAGGAGCCCCACCAGCTTGCGCGTGTGGGCACGGTGGTACGCGGTGCCCGCGACGCCCGAGTAGGCCCAGGTGAGGTCCCCGATGCCGTCGCCATTGACGTCGCCGCCATTGGACTGCACGGGCGAGTAATCGAGCTGACTGACAAACGGAACCGCGCGCAGCGTCGGGCTGCCGGTCGGCGTGCCATTCAGCACCACCAGGTGGCTCGATGCGCCCGAGTAGGACAGCACCACGTCGAGGAGGCCATCCCCATCGAGGTCCACCACCACCGGCTCGAGTCGGCGGGTCGAGCCGAGCGGCCGGCCGATCCCGGGGTCCGTGAGTTGCTGGAACTCCTTCGGCAGCGTATCGCCCCGGGTCCCGAGCACCAGGGCGCCGCTGTACGTCGCCAGGTTGACGATCACGAGGTCGTCCACCTGATCACCATTGACGTCCACCGCGAGTAGCCGGAAATCCTCAGGATGGTTGATGTCCGAGTGGAGGCCGTAGACGAAGCTGTCGAGGCCCGCCGCCGCGACGGGGTGCTCGACGAGGTCCCCGAGCCCGCTGGCGCTGCCGAGCATGCACAGGATCGTGGCGCTACCGCCGGCGAGGAGCCGATAGAGGATGAGGTCGCTCCGGCCGTCCCCGTTGATGTCGCCCACGGCGGAGTGGAAATAGGTGGCACCAGAGGGCCTGGGCAGGGGCAGCGTGACGACGGGGCCGACGCCGTCCTTGCGCCCCATGATCGTGCTCACGGTGCGGTAGATGCCGTCCTGCGCCACCCGGATGACGTCGTCGTACCCGTCTCCATTGACGTCGGCCACGTGCGACTCGACCACGGCGCGGGAGAGCCGGATGCCGCTCGCGTCGGTGACGAGGCCGCTCGGCGCGTTCAAGGGAGCGACCGCCTGGTCTGGCAGGAAGTGGTCGGTCACGGGCGAGAAGCGCAAGGCGGGCTGGCTGCGATCGTTCTCGCCCCCCACGTGTTGCAACCAGGTCAGGTGGCTACGCCGGGTCGGCTTGCCGGTCGTCTCGTCTGCGTACGAGAGCTCGTGCTTGTGCAGCACCTGGCCGCCGGACCACACGGTCACGACCTTGAGGCGGCTCTCGTAGCGCTCGGGGAAGGGCGTCGCGTCGGATCGTGCCCCGTAATCGAAGGCGACCTCGCGGCAGAGCTTGGTCAGTGGGGCCAGCGGCTCGGCTGGGCACATCGACGCGGGGCCAGCCAGCCGGGGCAGCTGCAGGTTCGATGTCCCGACCGGGTCGACCCCGGACCCGCTCTCGTTGCAGGCGCCGCCCCAGCGGATCCGGGCCGGATAGAGCACGTCGCCGCGGTCGCGCCGCGCGCCGTAGCTCACCCGGTAGCCGTTGCCGAAGCGGTCGTAGGCGCGCGCCAGGGCCCAGACCACGACGCCGCGATGTCGGGTCACGCCGGCGTCGCGCTCCCAGCGCTGCGCCCCTTCGTTCTCGCCGAAGACGAGCGTGGTGCCATTGCCGAGGCGGGCGCGAAAGCCGCAAGGCCCGGATCCGCAGGTGCCGAACTGCTCGTAGCGGACCCACGACTCCTCGAGCGTGTGATAGACGTCGCCATCCCCGGGTCGGACCAGCCGGGCGCCCGCTGGCGGCGCGTTACCGGGGCCCGTGGCCGCGAACGCGTAGTGATCGGCGCCATCGAACCGGATGCCTCGATCGAACGGGATGCGCACGATCGCTGGCAGGCCCGACAGCGTCCAGCCGACCCCGAGGAGGCCATTGCCGGCCTGGGAGTCATAGACGAGCGAGAGCCCAGGCGCGAGCCCATGCCGTCCCGCCGGGAGCTCGATCGGCACCGTGTACTGGAACGATCCGGAGGCCGTCACCTCCCAGCGACCGCCGCCCGTGGCCACCTGCTCGCTCGTGGTCGAGGCCTCGAGGGACTGCGCGGCCGCGTGCTGGCCCGGCTCGGTGCCGCGGTCCACCGCGGCCGAGATGGACCCCTCTAGACCGTCCGACGTCTGCGCGAATGCGCGCGTCGAGGGCCCACTGGCCAGCGTGGCGGCCAGCACGGCAAGGATCGTCGTCTTCCTCATGCCAGAAGGTCTCAGCAACCGCCGTGCCGGGGTTGCGCCCCGCGGAGACCCGCCCTTCGGCGCAGCCCGGCTGTGACGTCACATCGCCGGGCTGTGACGCCCGGGCGGATGTCACGACCTGCGTCGAGACGCTGGGTGAGGTTCCCTTGGATTTGCGGGGAGCGCCGCTGGTGCGTGCATTGCAAATGACGACAGTTCATGACGTCGACCACGCTGCTCGCGCTCCTGCTCGCGCCGGTCACCCTCGGGTCGGACGCGCCGCCCGACCTTCGCTACTGGAAGCCGCAGGCAATCACGGCCTTCAACGACTGCGTCCGGGCGGCGACCGCCACCCACCTGCCGATCGGTACCATTCGGCAGCGTTGCCTTCTGGACGTGCGCCAGCGCCTCGGCGATCCGTGCCAGACGCCAGATTCGAACCTCTGCCTGAGCTTCGACTACCGGGACTCGTCCTGCGGCAAGGCCGACGCCGAGGCCCACGGGCACGACGCGAGCTGGGTCTGCTACGAGCATGCGCGACGCTGGTACAGCGCCGTCACGGGGCGCCCGGACGTGGCGCCGAAGACCTCGCTCTTGCCGGAAGACCACGCTGGCTTGGCGAACACCGCGAACGTGCTCCGCGTCGCGCCGCCGCCCAACTGGCGCCAGACAGCGTACAGGCCGCCGCCCTCGCCGGGGGCGCTGTCACCGCTCGCCCTGCCAGGGCTGTCGCATGAGTTCATGTACGGGCTCAACGGCGATCGAGTCGCGTCCTGCGAGGAATACGCGTGGGAGACCCACGCCGGCTATGCGCGGCTCGCCGATCGCGCCGGCGTGCGCCCTGACGCGCCACGGATGTTCGTGGACGCGCTCCTCTACCCGACGGTCACGACCGGCCTCACGAATCGCGCGGGCAGGCGCCTGCCCCCGGTCGAATGGACCTGGTTCGGCGGCAAGCCTGCCGAGAGCGGCCCCGCCGTCGCCCAGAACGTCTACGTCTATCTCAGTGACCTCGCGGCTCGCTCGGGTGATCGAGCGCCCCACGCCTACCCGACCGCGACCTTCGAGGCGCTGCTCCGGCCGACGGCGACCCATGTCATCGACCTGGCGTGGCATCGCAGGATGGCGGACGCGGCCAAGCGCGCCGGGCACGACGACGCGACGCTCGAGGAGCTTCGCGCGAGGCAGGAGCGGCTGTGGTCCCTCTTCGTGGAGTACCTGGCCCGGAGACGACCACGCGTCGAACGCTGCCGCGTCGGAAATGACATCACGCTCTGCGATCAGGAGCCACGGATCGACCCACAGCTGGACCTTCTCTGGACGAAGATCCGCAGCGGGCTGAAGGCGGGCGTTCGAGACGGTTGCTTTCCGGCCACGCCCGGGCAGATCACGCCCTGCGACTGGGCCCCGAGCCACCTGCGCGACGCCTTCGTCCATACCTATGGGCGCTCGCAGGCGTGGGCGGAGGAGCAGTGCCGCGCGAAGATCGCCGGAGAGGTCGAGAAGGAGGCGCTCAAGAAGCGGTTCCGGCAGATCGACATGACGCGGCTCGATGGCACCGGAGTCTGCCCACCGCCGCCGCCCGCCGGCACCGTGGATTACAGGCAGATCGATTACACCGAGAGCCCGGCCAGGCTCGATCAGTTCCGGCCGGCGCTCGACGCCCACGAGCGCGCGCTCCTCGATTGCGTGCGCCGGTCTCGCGACTGGCTCCTGTCCAACAAGCCGCTCGGCAGATCGTCGGAGTCGCAGGTGGTCGAGGGCAACCCGAACGTGGGCAGGGGGAAGTATGCGCTGGAGAAAAGGACCTGCGCGGCCGATCCAATGAGCCAGTTCTTGGCGCCGAACCCGGCCCAGGGGGCCGTCTGGGACATGTGGTCGAGCGGTCAGGTCAGCGGAAGCCTTCTCAAGGCCCTGGAGGCCGACCCCGCGATCGTCCAGAAGCCGCAGGATGAGTGGCCGGAGGGCTTCCGCCACGACCAAGTGGATTCCAATGGAAATCGTTCCCCCGGCTGCTACGGCTTTGGCTGCATGGCGGTCACGGGCAGCGTCGCGATCAAATCGCACGTGGTCTACGAGCCGGGTCAGCGCCTGGACGGCGAGAGCTCCGTGAACATCTCGGTCGGGGTCAGCTATGCGCTCACCTTCGACTTTCCGCCGATCCCGCTCGGTTGGTTCAGCATCATCATCACCGCTGGATTCACGGGCAGCGCTGGCGTGAGCGGGGGCCGCGACTATCGCAGCGTGATCAACCTGGATCCGGCGGTGATCTCCACCGAGGCGAGCCAGAACACCGAGTCCTGGACGATTGGCGCGAACGCCTCGACCGGGTTCAACCTGTCCGGCTCGGTCGCGCTCGGAACGCCGCTCCTGAACATCCAGGCGGGCATCCGAGGCAGCATTGCAGTCTACGACTGGAGTGTCTCGCACGAGGACTGGACGGTCACGTCGAAGGTGCCCGGGAGCGAGGGGCCTTCGTGTGAGGAGGGCAGTGCCACGACGACGACGGAGGGGTCGCTGCGCGGCTCTCTCTCCCTCTTCCTCGAGGTCGTCGCGGATCTGGGCATTTTCTCCGTCAGCGAGACGCTCTTCGAGCTCGTGATCGCGACCTTCCACGGCAGCGAGACCACCACCATCACGAACGGCGAGGGACGCACGCTGAAGAACACCTGCAGCAGCGCCGTCTTCGATTGGCTGCTCGGCGGCTGCCACCTGCCGAGTGGCTGCTCCACGACGATCTCCTGCGTGCCGGGCGAGGTGTGCCAGCCCATCGCGGCCAACGCCGATTGCCCGTAGACCCAGGGCGAGTGAAAGGACCTCCAATGCGACTTGCGAGAAATCACGTCTGGATGGCCGCCGCGGCGGTGGTGGCTGGCATTGCGGCGATCGCGTGGTCCTGCCGGCCACTCGGGCCGGCGCCGCGGCTCGGCTGGGAGACCGGCAAGCAGTACGTCTACGGGCTGGCGCTCACGCACCGGCAGGAGACCCGGCTCGAGGCGCTCGTGGCCGACCGGCCCATGACCGAGCGGGTCACCGTCGATGGCCGGCTGCGGGTGCGCGCCCTCGGCAGGCGCGGCGACGCCTTCGTGCTCGGCGTGTCCCTCGCCGGCGTCGACCGCCTCGAGCTCGAGGCCCTGGGCCAGACCGTGCCGCCGCCCGCGGACCTCGAGCAGCACGAGGCGCTCGCCGAGGTCCTGCCGACGGGCGAGGTCCAGGCGATCTCGTTCGCCCCGGAGACGCCGGCGCACGTGGCCTCCCTGCTCAAGCTCCTCGTGGGCGAGCTGCAATTGCGCCTCGATGGCGCAGACGCGCGAACCTGGCAGCTGCAGGAGGCGAGCGCCCTCGGGCAAGTGGCGGCGCGCTACCAGCGCTCCCGCTCCTTCGGTGACCGCGTCGAGATCGACCGGCGGCGCTCCGGCTACACCTCGCTCGTGACCTTCACGGCGGTCGGCGGCGCCATCGCCGCTCAGACGCTCGAGAGCGCCCACACGGCCCGCCTCGCCTCCGGCGGCCCGCTCGAGCGGTTGAGCGGCCACGAGCGCCTGTCCGCCAGCCGACCGGGCGCCTCGCTGTCGGTCGACTCCGAGATCTCGGCCGAGCTGCGCGAGGTCTCCGGGTTTGGGCGGGTCGATGTGGCGGGGCTGCTTGCGCGGGCGCGCCGGCATCGCCTGGCCGACGCGATTCTCCCCGAGGGCGCCGCCAAGGCGGCCCTGGTCCAGCAATCGGAGGGCCTGCGCTTCGAGGACGTGGTGGCCGGCATCCATCGCGTCGAGGCCGGCGAGAAGGGCCAGGAGCACAACCGCTGGCTCTGGCGGACCATGGGCCTGCTCCGCGCCGACCCGGCGCTCTGCAGGAAGCTCGTCCCGGTGTTCGGGGGGACCGGCCTGACCGAGCGCGGCCGGCTGCTCGTGCTCGAGGTCCTCGCGGCGACCGGGCACGGCGAGGCGCAGGCGGTCATGCGTGAGCTGCTCGATCGGCATGCCCACCCGAGCGCCGACCTCGAGTACGTGCGGCGGGTGCAGCGGCTCTCGCTGCTCGACCGGCCCGACGAGGCGACCGCCAGGTTCGTCAGCGAGGCGCACCACGACGCCACCGGCGACGTGCGGCGCGCCGCCGCGTATACGCTCGGGGCCATGGTGGCGCAGCTCGAGAGCGAGCCCACGCTGCGCCGCGAGCTCAACGCCGAGCTCGTGGACGCGCTCGCGCGCGCCTCCGGCGCCGAGGAGCAATCGCATTACTTGCAGGCGATCGGCAATGCCGGCCAGGCGGAGAACTTCCCCCTCGTCGAGCGCTTCGCCCAGAAGAAGGAGTCCACCCTGCGCGACGCCGCGGCGCGCGCCCTGCGGAAGACGGCCGACCCGAAGAGCCAGGACCTCCTCGTCACGCTCGCCGGCGACCGCAGTCAAAGGGTCCAGCACGCGGCGGTGCTGACGCTGCAGCGGCAAGGCACGGACGACGCGCGCCTCACCGCGATTGGCCAGAAGATCCTGAAGGACGAGATCGCCCCCGACACCTACGCGCTCGTGCTCGTCAGCGTCAGGCGGATCGCCGATCCCGCATTGCGCCGGACCGTGGCCCAGCACATGCTGGCGCACGCTCCCTCCGACGACGACCTCAAGGGCCGCATCGCGGCCCTCCTCGCCCCGTCCTGAGCCGACCGCTACCCGCGCAGCCGGGAGACGTGTGCGCTTGCGCGGCGGACCGGGATCGGGACATGGTCGGCGCAATGTACGATCCGATCGTGTCTCCTGAGGTCCTTGGGCGCCGGCTGGGCGCGCCGGATCTGGTGCTCCTCGACGCCCGGGCCGGGGCCGACGGCCGGGCGCGCTATCTCGCGCAGCACCTGCCAGGCGCCCTGTTCGTGAGCGGAGACGACGACCTCGCGGCCCACACCTCCGATCCGACGGACGGCGGGCGCCACCCGCTGCCGAGCGTCGAGACCTTCGCGCGAACGCTCGGGCGCCTCGGCGTGACCCCGCCCTGCGACGTCGTGATCTACGACGACAAGGCCGGCGCGAACCCCGCGAGCCGTGCCTGGTGGATGCTGCGCGCGATCGGCCACGAGCGCGTCGCCGTGCTCGACGGCGGCCTCGCGGCGGCGATCGCCGCGGGTCTCGCCTCGGCCGGTGGGGACGTGACGCGGGCGCCGGCCTCGGCCTATCCGGCCACGGAGTGGCGGTCAGCGACGCAGACGATCGAACAGGTGCAGGCGGCGATCGGGGATCGCACCCGCCTGGTCGTCGACGCCCGGGATCCGGTGCGTCACCGTGGCGAGTCGGAGCCCCTGGATCCGGTGGCCGGTCGCATCCCCGGAACGGTCAACCTGCCACAGAGCAGCCTGCTCGGTCCCGACGGACGGTTCCTTCCAGTAGAGACGCTGCGCGCCCGCTTCGACGCGCTCCTCGCAGGTCGCCCTCCGAGCGCGGTCGTGAGCTACTGCGGCTCGGGCGTGACCGCATGTCATCTGCTCCTCGGCCTGGAGCATGCGGGGCTCCGTGGCGCGGCCCTGTACGTCGGCAGCTTCTCCGAGTGGTGCCGGAGCGGGCGGCCCATCGCGACGGGCCCCTCGTAGGGACTCCAGACAGGCCACGACGCGTGCTCGCTGGTCCTCCGAGATCACCGGCGACCGACCAGGAAGTAGGTCTCCATGTGGCCATGGCTCCGCACCTCCACGGTCCCGCGCGACTCGAACAGGTAGCGGCCGCGGAGGCGACGCTCGACTTCGCACGTCACCTGGATCTTGGCGGGCACACCCGCCGACTCCATCCGATGCGCGATGTTGACGGTGTCGCCCCAGACGTCGTAGGAGGGCTTGGCGGCGCCAATCACCCCGGCGACGACGGGGCCGCAATGAATGCCGATCCGCAGCGCGATGCCGTGCGCCGGACAGACGTCCGCGAGGAGGCGCAAGGCGAGCTCGGACGTGGCGTCGAGGTGGTCGTCAAGCGGCATGGGCAGGCCGCCGACGGCCATGTAGGCGTCGCCGATGGTCTTGATCTTCTCGACGCCCAGGAGCGCCGCGAGCTCGTCGATGCTCGAGAAGATCGCGTTGAGCTCGGCCACCAGCTCCTCCGGCGAGGTGGCCTTCGCTCGGCTGGTGAAGCCGACGATGTCGGCGAACAGCACGCTGACATCGTCGAACTGGTCGGCGATCAGCCGGTCTCCGCGCTTGAGCCGCCTGGCGATGGCCTCCGGCAGGATGCTGGAGATGAGCTCTTCGCTCTGCGCCTCCTGTTGCTGGAGCTGGCGCAGATAGCTCAGCTCCCAGTCGCGAAGGCGCTTGCGCTCGAGCGACGAGCGTACCCTCGCCTCGAGGAGCAGCGGTTCGAAGGGCTTTTGGAGGAAATCATCGGCCCCCATCTCGATGCACTGGGTCATGATTCGCAGCTCGTCGACCCCCGACACCATCACCACCGGGATGTGCTCGAGGGCGTGGTCGCACTTGACCCGGCGCAGCACCTCGACCCCGCTGATGCCCGGCATCTCGACGTCGAGCAGGACCAGATCGACACCGGCAGGGTCCGTGGACTTCGCGCGCTCGAGCCAGGCGAGCGCCGCTTCGCCGCTCGCCGCCGTGTCGGCCTGGTGCCCCGCGCGGCGGAGGCAACGCTCGAGCGCGCGGCGATTCTCCGCCAGATCGTCGACGACGAGGATCCGCGCGCTGCCGATCGGTGGCGGCGGTGATGAGGGCCACATCATCTGCCAGGGCTATTATCCACGTCGGGCGCCGGGCGCATAGAAATCCGATCGCCTGTCAGGCATGGCTGCCGGCCCTCGACCGCTGCTACCCTCGCGCCAGATGGGCCCTTCGGACCTCTTGGCGGATGGCGAGGCCGCCCTGCACTGGGGCGAGAGCGAGCGTGCGTTCGTCGCGCTCGCGGCCGCCGCCGCGGCCGGGGTCGGGCCGCCGGAGCTCGACCGGCTGGCGGTCGCGTTCGCGCAGGCGGCTCGCTTTCTCGGCCGGCACGCGGAGGTCCTGGCCTGGATCGAGTCCCAGGTGGCGGCGGGCAAGGGCTCGCGGGCGCGCCTCTTGCGCGCGCGCATCGCGGTCTGCCGGCACGTGGACGTGCCGCGCGTGCTCGACCTCGGCGAGGAGGCGCTCGCTGCTGCCGACGCGGAGGGCGACCAGGAGTCCTACGGAGCCGTGCTCGCCGATGTCGCGTTCGCGGCCTACCGCGAGGGCGCCGCGCGTCGGGCCAACGAGCACGCCGAACGCGCCGCCACGCGGACCTTCACCGACCCGGTCGGCGCCTTCTTCGCCGCGCGGGCGCGCTTCTTCGCGGCGGCCGTTCGCGGCGACCTCGAGGAGGGCTTGCGGCGCTGCGAGGAGTGCGAGGCCAGGGCGGCAGCGCTCGGGCGCATCGGTGACGCCGCCAACGAGGCCAACAACCACGCCGAGATCCAGCTCGCCCTCGGACAGCCGGAGCGCGCCCGCGCAGCCGCCGAGCGCGGGCTGTGCCTTTCGCGCGAGGCGGGTCACCGGTGCCTCGAGGCCTTCTCGTCGATCCTCGCGTGCTTCGCCAGCGCCGAGGCGGGCGATCTCGACCAGGCCCTCGCGGAGCTCGGCCACCTCCCCGCCGGGTGCAGCCCCATCCAGGCCGTCGACGCGGCGGCTGCGCAGTCGTTCTGGCTGCTCGAGCGGGCCGCGGAGGGTGATGCCGAGCACGCGGGGCGAGTGGCTGAAGACGCGATCGGGCACGCGGAGCGCGTCGGCGTGGCGAACCGCCTGACCGCTCTTTGCGGCCAGGTTGCGCGTAGCCTGTCCCGCCGCGGCCACGGTGCGGTCGCGCGCGTCTGGCTCGAGCGCGCCCGCCTCGCGGCTGACCGCGCCGAGCCGACCGTCGAGCTCGTCCTCGCGCTCGCGCTCGCCGAGGTGTTTCCTGCCGGTGATCCTGCACGCGGAGCGGCCCTGGCGTCGGCTCGGGCGCGCATCCTGCGCGCCGCCGGTCGTCGCGCCGACCCGCACGCCTACTGCACCGGCGTCCGCCTGCATCGCCGCCTGCTCGAGCTCTCCGGCGGCGTGCCTTCGGATCTCCCAGACGCTGGCTAGATCATGTCAGTAGTAGTATTTCGCCTTCCTCGCCCAGGTCGTCTTGCCGTACTTCCGGTGGAGCAGTTGCATCGCGCGGCGCGCCCACTGCGTCGCCTCGCCGCCGCCGTTCGTGCAGGCGTGGCGGCTGCTCTGAATGGCGAGGTGCAGCGCTTCGGGCAGTCTCGGATCGTCCGCGACCGCGTCGGCAACCTCGACGAGCGCGCGGTTCACGAAGCCGACGCCGTCTTTGCCGAGCGCAACCAGCGCTCTGCTCTCCTTTTCGGCTTGCTTGCGGTCCTCGGTGGTCAGAAAGGGCAGCAGGGCGCTTGGGCGCAGCTGGTTGGCCGGCTCGCCGTCGAATGACCATGCGAGGTGGTCGCGTTCCGACGAGGTCACGGGGCCCGGTACGCGCGGCCGCTCCGCGACGTCGTCACGCTCGTCGGGACCGAAGCACCATGCGCTCGACGCCGAGCGGCTGGACCGGGATCCCTGCACGTCCCAGGTCGGTTGCTCCGGAGCGAGGTTCATCTTGGTGAGCAGGTACGCGAGCTCGAACCGGCGCGCCGCCGGGCTCGGTGCTCCGACGATGCGCTCGACGCCCGGCTTGAGCTGCGGCGCCTTTGCGGCCAGGAGCGGCGCCAACTCCCGCGCGCTGGCCACGTCGTCGAGCGCAGCGGCACGAACAAACGCTCCGGAGAGGAACGTCTCCTGGATGGGCTTGGCCAGGCGCTCGCTCTTGGCGAGCGCGACGAGCGAGCGCGTCGGTAGGGCGAAGGTGAGCGTGTGCGCAGCGAGGGGGTGGAACAGCGGTCTTCCGTCCTTTTCCGGTGTGACGACGTTGGACGCGACGTCCCAGCTGCCGGCGGGCTGGGTCGTCGCCTCGGCGCCGAGCTCGTCCAGCGAGCCGGCGAGCCGGAACGCGAGCTCGCGGTAGGCGTTGAGCGTCGAAGGGCCCGAGGGCCGGAGCGCCGCGCGCACGGTCCCGAGCTCTCGGCGCAGCGACTCGGGCGACGCCTGACCGATGAGCAGTCGCAGGCGGTGGTAGCGCGCGGTCGCGTACGCCGGCGATGACGGATCGAGCCGCTCCGCTTGGGCGAGCAACAGGGGCAGATGCGCTTTTTGGCCGCCCTTGTCCGGATCGGCGGTGATGAGCGCGGCGAGAAGCCAAACCGGGCCCTTGTCTTTGCGATAGAGCCGCAGCGCGCGCTCGAAGTCGTGGTCCCGCAAGGTGTCCAAGAAGGCGCTCA
The DNA here is from genome assembly GCA_023248855.1 of Myxococcales bacterium. GTDB lineage: Bacteria > Myxococcota_A > Polyangia > JAHFDS01 > JAHFDS01 > JAHFDS01. The sequence continues at coordinate 10,166 of JAHFDS010000034.1, read as the reverse complement.
GGCGGTCGTCGTCCCGGCTCTTCGGATATTCGTTTTGCGGATCGCGAACCCTCCCCGCGCTGTCGAGGAAGGTGTAACCGGCGAGCAGCGTCTTCATGCGCGAGCCGGGATCGCCCTTGGCGAGCCGCAGGCCGAGCGAGCGGGCGAGCGCGGCGCGATCCGGGCTCAGCTGCGAGATGTCGAGGTAGTCGCGTGCCGCGCCATGCAGCGCGGCGAGCTTTCTGTCCTTGAGCACGCCTGCGAGCTCGGCGCGCGCTTTCGCGATCAGCTCGTCGTTGCCGTTCTCCAGCATCACGGCACGGCGAGTGAGCGTCCGAGCGACGAGGTAACGCGCGAGGCCCGCGTGGGGCGAGCTCGGGTCGGCCGCGATGGCGCGGAAGCGCGCCTCCGCGTCGACGTACTCGCCGCGGTAGAAGGCGCCCGCGGCCTGCTGGTAGGCGGAGTCCGCGCGGGCGAGCGGATCGCCGTCCGCGGGCGCGGCCGGCACCTCGACCTTGTCGCCTCCGCAGCTCGCGAAGACGGCGTCCTGCCGCGTGATCCACGCGCGCAGAGCCGGCGAGCCGGCGCCGTAGCGTGCGCGCCGCGCCGCCAGCGTCCTGGTCGCTGCGAGGAATGCCGGGGGTAGGCAGTTCTCCACCCTTGCATAATCGTGGTGGCTCCAGTACCCGGCCTCGAGCCCCGTGACCTTCGCCTTCATCTCCCGGTTGCGCGCGGCGAGCCACAGCTCGTGCGCGGGCGGTTCAGCTTTGGTCGTCGCGGGGGCCGCACCTTCCACAGGAAGGCCCAAGCGTTCTCGCCACAGCGTGAGCGCACCCTCTTGTGCGGCTTTGCTGAGGGGCGTTCCATTGAGTGTACGAAACACGACCACGAGATAGGAGCGCGCCCAGGTGGGCTGCACGAGGCCGAGCCGCCCCGCCACGAAGCCGTCGAGCGGAAGATCCGGGTGATGGTAGCTCTGCAACGTGTTCTCTTCGTCCCCTTCCGAGCACGCGTGCGCCTGCGAGGCGCGGCCACAGAGGAGCACGATGGCGATCAGGGTGGCTCGGCTCAAGGGTCCCTCCTTCCGAAACGAACGAGCGCGTGTGCGAGCACCTCAGCGGTCCAGGACCCGTCGTGAAACAAATAGAGCCGTCGCGCGCGCGGAACCGGGAAGGCCGGCTCGTAGGTGGCGAGGCCGAGGCTCTGTTGGCAGCGACGGGCCAGGAAGTCCTGGCCGCCCGACAGGCGGGCGCGGATCTGCTTTCCTTCGCGGCCCATGGAGAACACCATCGGCACGGCGTCATCGACCGGCAGCACCGCGCTGTCGAGCCAGTCGTCGAACATGCACCAGGAGGCGAGGGCGGTCATCGATAGCCCGACGCTCGGGGGCAGCGCCGCCCGTATGCTGCCGAGCAGCGCCGCGTAGGCTGCCCGAAACGAGCGCGGCGCGTCGCAGTCGAGCTGCACGGCGCTCACGCCCGGCATGCGCGCCACGCCGCGGACGATGTCCACCAGGCGATCGCGCTCGGCTGGTCCGAGCGCGCGCAGGCCCCGCGCCGGCTCGAGCCGCACGACCGCCGTCAGCGGCGTGCCCGGCGCGACGCGCATCGGCTGGCGGCGCGGTACGAGCGCGACTCCATCGGGCCCGACCCGCAGGGTCGCGGCGAGGTAAGCGATCCCGACGTTCCCCGCGAAGCTCGCGAGGAAGCCCAGATCCTGTGGATGCTCCCAAGCCCACAGCACCACGCGCGGCGCGCGCTCGGGCGTGCTAGCGGGCTGCGAGCCGCCGACGGCGAGGACCGTCCAGAGAACGCACCCGCGCATGTCTCCAAGATACTCCAGCTCGCCTACATTCCTCGGGATGCAGGGCTCCTACAGCGGTGCACCATGAGACCAAATCCGAAGCCGGTCCCGGTCCCGCTCCCGGTCCCGCTCCGAGTCCGGTATTCGGCCTGGCTCAGCCGCTGCGGTCGAGGAGCCGGACGCTCGGGACCGGGAAGGGGACCGGGACCCAGAGCGCGGGCGCGGGGTCTACGCGTTTCCGTCTAGCCGATGTGACCGCAGCGGCTCGGGACGCCGCCGCCGCCGCACGTGTCGGGCGGGGTGCACAGGCCGCAGTCGAGCACGTTGCCGCAGCCGTCTGCGACCGGGCCGCAGTTGGCGTTCGCCTGGGCGCAGGTGCGCGGCATGCAGCTCGTGGTGTGGCCGCAGCGCCCGGGGGTTCCGCCGCCGCCGCAGGTGTCGGGTGGCGTGCACATGCCGCAATCCAGCAGACCGCCGCAGCCGTCGCCCGCGCCGCCGCACTCGAGCATCTGCTGCGCGCACGTGCGCGGCATGCAGGCCGGCGGCACGTCCGGCCGGATGCACGACGACACGTCGAACAGCATGAACTCGAGCACCTTCTCCTGGGGCGTCAGTGGCGCCGCCGTGCACTCCGCGGGAAAGGTGGACGTGCTGGTCGCGCCGCCGGTCACATGGAAGTCGGAGAACAGCACGCGGCCGCACTGCTGGTCGGGCATCACGCCGACCGGCGTGTTGAACGTGTAGTGCTGCACCGTCTGCGGCATTGTCGAGTAGAGCCACCGCTGCGCCGGCGCGACCACGCCGTCGATGTCGTTTCTCGGTACGTTGATGGCGACCTGTCCGGGCGCCGATTCCGCGCCGACGATGCGCAGCCATGCCTCGAAGGCCATGCCCTTCGGGAAGCTCGTGTCGACGCTGCAGGTGAGCGCGCCGCCGGTGGTGGGCAGGTGGTTGAGCATCGGGTCGGCGTCCCACATGCCGGTGCTCTGAAACGGCATGGTCTGGTAGAGCCAGGAGTAGCTGTAGTGCGTGGCGAACACGCGGCCGCCGCGGCTCGTGTAGTCCACCAGGTTCTGCCTGCCCGCCGCGGGCTTGGCGATCTCGCTGCCCTCGCAGGCGAGGATCACGACGTCGTGCTTGGCCAGCTCGGCCGGGTCGTTGTAGAGCACGGTGTCCGCCGGCGTCGCGCCGCTGGCGGCGGGGGCCTTCGAGCCGTTGGCGCGGTAGAAGTGCACGCGACCGGCGGCGGTCGGTGCGGTGAACTCCGAGTCGTCGATGCCGACCTTGCGCAGGAGGCACTGCAGCGCGTCGACCGAGCCCGTCACCATCGCGAACTGCGGGATGTCGCCCTCGCTCTTCTTGCGCGGCAGGCGCGTGAGCTCGGCGGGCTTGGGGTTGTCCTGGCACATCGTGACCATCGGCAGGGTCACCTGCCGGCGCCAGCGGCCGAGCTGGATCACGAGCGGGATGTTCGCGCCGACGGGGGCATTTTCGAGCCGGAACTTGCCGTCCGGTCCCGTGGTGGCGCTGACGAGCGGCGCGCCGGAGGCCTGGGCGTCGCAGCGATCGCAGCTGATCCCCGCCGAAAACGGCTCGACCGGCGCGTTCGGCACGTACACGAGCGCACCGTAGAGCGGATCGGGCGGGCCGTACTGCATCGGCGTCGGTGCGACGACGGTGCCGGAGATCGTGGTGGTGCCGGTCATGCACGGCACCTGTTGCTGGCAAAGGCCCACGCAGGGGCGGCCGCACTGGCTCGGCATGCCATTGCCGCCGCAGGTGTCGGGTGCGGTGCACCTGCCGCAGTCGAGCACGTTGCCGCAGCCGTCCCCGACGGGCCCGCAGTTGGCGGCCGCGCTCGCGCACGTGCGCGGCACGCAAGGACCGGCATCGGGCATCGACCCGCACTTGCTCGGGCCGCCGCCGCCGCAGATCTCGCCGGCCGGGCACGATCCGCAGTCGATGAGGCCTCCGCAGCCATCGCCGATGCGGCCGCAGGAGGCGTTCTCGCTGGCGCAGGTGCGGAGGCCGCAGGGTGCATCGGGGGAGGGAACCCCGGCGTCGCGCATGGCGTTGCCGCTCGCACCGCCCTGGCCCACGCCGCCCGAGCCAGCGCGCCCGGTGCCGCCGGCGCCGCTCGCGCCACCGGTCCCGGTGCCGCCGGTCCCCGGCTGGTTGTTCGGGCCGCAGCCCGACTCGCCGCCGGCCAGCGCGAGCACTACCAGCGCCACACGGAACATCGATCTCATCATCGGACGGACCTCTCCCGAGCCGGGTCGAACGGTCTTGCCGCTACCCCTCCAGGGTATAGCATCCGGCGCGCCTGGCCTACCCACCCAGCGACGCCGGTCGAACGGGCCAGGCTACTGGTTGGGCGCGCAGATCGGCAGGCCCTGGATGGTCGCGCAGGAAAACCCGGCCGGGCAGGTGCTGCCGGCGCCACAGACAATGCCGCAGTGGTCGGCCGCCATGCCGGTCGTCGCGATCACGCAGCGGCCCGTGCCGGGACCGGCGAACGTGCAGGCGGAGTCCAGGGCGCACGAGCGGGAGCAGAAGCCGGTGGCATCGGTGGGGACGGCCTTGAGGCAGTCCCAGCCGCTCGCGCACTGGACGGTCGCGGTGCACGTCTGGCCGAGCCCGCAGCCGGCGATGCCCGAGCCCGAGCAGAGCCCCGCGGTGCAGACGTCGCTCGAGGTGCAGCCGTCGCCGTCGTTGCAGAGCGTGCTGTCCGGGGCGGCCGGGTTCGAGCAGCCGGAGGCGGGGCTGCACGTGCCCGCGACGTGGCACTGGTCGGAGGCCGTGCACACGACCGTGGTGCCGCCCGCGCACGAGCCGCTCTGGCATTTCTCCCCGCTGGTGCATGCATTGCTGTCATTGCACGCCGTGCCATTGGCCTTGCTGGGATTGCTGCACGTGCCGGTCGCCGCGCTGCAGGTGCCGATGTCGTGGCATTGATCGGAGGCGGTGCAAACGACGGGATTGGCACCGGTGCAGGTACCGTTCTGGCAGGAGTCGGAGCGCGTGCAGGCATTGTTGTCGGTACACGCCGTGCCGTTGGTCCTGGCGGGATTGCTGCAAAGACCCGTGGCCGGCGTGCAGGTGCCGATGTCGTGGCACTGATCGGAGGCGGTGCAAACGACGGGATTGGCGCCGGTGCAGGCGCCGTTCTGGCAGGAATCGGTGCGCGTGCAGGCGTTGCCGTCGCTGCACGCGGATCCGTTGGATTTGATGGGATTGCTGCAAAGGCCCGTCGTGGTGCTGCAGACGCCGGCATTGTGGCATTGATCGGAGGCCGTGCACACGACCGCATTCCCACCCGTGCAGATGCCGGCGCGGCACGCGTCCACGGTCGTGCACGCGTTGTTGTCGTTGCACGCCGTGCCGTCCGGCTGGGCTGGATTGCTGCAGGCGCCGGTGGCGGCGTTGCAAGTGCCGGGCGTGTGGCATTGATCGCTCGCGGTGCACGTCACCGGGTTCGAGCCGAGGCACTGTCCGCCCGAGCAGAAGTCGCGGCGTGTGCAGGCGTTGCCGTCGTTGCAGGTGGTGCCATCGGCGAGGGTCGGGTTCGAGCACTGGCCGTTCTGCGGGTCGCAGACGCCCTGTCCGTGGCACTGATCCGTCGCGCCGCAGAACACCTGATTGGTGCCGGTGCAGCTGCCCGAGAGGCAGATGTCGGAGCGGGTACAGGCATTGCCGTCGTCGCAGCGTGTGCCGTCCGGCTTGGGCGGGTGGAAGCACTGCCCGGTGACACGGTCGCACACGCCCGGCTCGTTGCAGACGTCGCCGGGGCCGCAATCGACGGGGGCCGCGCCCACGCAAGCGCCGGACCTGCAATGGTCAATCCGGGTGCACGCGTCGCCGTCGTCGCAGGACTCGCCGTCGGCCTTCACCGGCTGGGTGCACTGGCCGGTGGCGCGGTTGCACGTGCCGGCCTGGTGGCAGGAGTCGATGGGCTGGCAGACCACGGCGTTCTGCCCGACGCACTCGCCCTGGATGCAGACGTCGGAGCGGGTGCAGGCGCTGTGGTCGTCACACGGCGTGCCGTCGGGGCTCGGCTGGAAGCGCACGCAGGCCGGGACGTTGCGGACGCACACGATCCGGCCGACGCCGCACGCGTCATCGGGCAGGCGGCACGCCTCGCCCGAGACACAGGTCACACCGCCGTCGCCCGTGCCCGCGCCCGACGGCACGGGCAACAGGCCCCCGTCGCGCGCCTTGGCGGAGCCGCCGCCGCAGCCCGCCAGCATCGCCACGCACCACAGGGCGGCCCAGGTCCACGCGCGTTCTCGTCGCAAGGCCTGGATTCTCTCCGGTCCAAGGCCGGAGCACACGTGTTTTCGATCACGCCGCCAGTCGGTCAGGTCCCGTGTGGGATGCGCACGCCGTGCGCGGTCGCGGTGCGCCGGGCCTCGTCGTAGCCGGCGTCGACGTGCCGGATGACGCCCATGCCGGGATCGCTGACCAGCACCCGGGCCAGGCGGCGGGCCGCGTCGGCGGTGCCGTCCGCCACCACGACCATGCCCGCGTGCATGGAGTAGCCGATGCCGACGCCGCCGCCGTGGTGGATGCTGACCCAGGTGGCACCGGAGGCGGTGTTGACGAGGGCATTGAGCAGCGGCCAGTCGGCGATCGCGTCGGAGCCGTCCTTCATGGCCTCGGTCTCGCGGTAGGGCGAGGCCACCGAGCCGCAGTCGAGGTGATCGCGGCCGATGACGATGGGCGCCTTGACCTGGCCGCTCGCGACCATCTGGTTGAAGCGCAGCCCCGCCCGGTCGCGCTGGCCGTAGCCGAGCCAGCAGATGCGCGCGGGCAGCCCCTGGAATTGCACCTTGGTGGAGGCGAGCTCGATCCATCGGCGCAGCGACGCGTCCTCGGGGAAGAGCTCGAGGATGGCGCGGTCGGTCGCGGCGATGTCGGCTGGATCCCCCGACAGCGCGGCCCAGCGGAAGGGCCCGCGGCCCTCGCAGAACTGCGGGCGGATGTAGGCCGGCACGAAGCCGGGGTAGCCGAACGCGCCTGCCAGGCCCCCGAGCTCGGCCTGACCGCGCAGGTTGTTGCCGTAGTCGAAGACGTGCGCGCCCTGCTTGCCGAGCGCCAGCATCGCCGAGACGTGGGCGACCATGCTGGCGCGCGCGCGGCGGACGTACGCCTCGGGATCGCGCTCCCGCAGCGCCGCCGCGTCGGCGAGCGACAGTCCTGCGGGGATGTAGCCCGCGAGCGGATCGTGCGCGCTCGTCTGATCGGTCACGAGGTCGAACGCCACCTCGCGGCGGGCCAGCTCGGGGAAGATCTCGGCGGCATTGCCGCAAAGGCCAATCGAGCGGGGCTCGCCGCGCAGCGCGAGCTCGGCGGCGCGGCGCAGGGCCAGATCGAGGCTCTCGGAGGACTCGTCGAGGTAGCCGGTCTCGAGGCGCCGCTGGATGCGGTGCGGATCGACCTCGACGCACAGCGCGACGCCGCCGTTCATCGTGACCGCGAGCGGTTGCGCGCCGCCCATGCCGCCCAGGCCCGCCGTCAGGACCAGCTTGCCGCGCAGGTCGGCCGTCGCGCCCCAGTGTTGCTTGGCCGCCGCGGCGAAGGTCTCGAACGTCCCCTGCAGGATGCCCTGCGTGCCGATGTAGATCCACGAGCCCGCGGTCATCTGGCCGTACATGGTCAGGCCCAGCGCCTCGAGGCGGCGGAACTCGTCCCAGGTGCCCCAGTGCGGGACCAGGTTGGAGTTGGCGATGAGGACACGTGGCGCGTCCGGATGCGTGCGGAAGACGCCGACCGCCTTGCCCGACTGCACGAGCAGCGTCTCGTCGCCCTCCAGCCGCTCGAGCTCGCGCACGAGGGTGTGGAACGCGTCCCAGCTGCGCGCGGCCTTGCCGGTGCCGCCGTAGACGACCAGGTCCGCGGGGCGCTCGGCCACGTCCGGGTCGAGGTTGTTCATGAGCATGCGCAGGGCGGCCTCCTGCGGCCAACCCTTGCAGCGCAGCGTGGTGCCGCGCGGGGCGCGGATGACGGGGGCGGTCATGAGAGGGGCTCCTCGAGGTGACGGCCGGCGAGCGCGACGAGCTCGCCCGAGCGGATGAGGGCGGACAGGGCCTCGATGTCGGGCGCGACCGGGCGATCGCGCGCGAGGTGCGGCACCACGGCGCGCACCCGGTCGTGCACGGCGGCGACCGCGGCGGCGGGGCGCACGGGCAGGCGGAGGTCGAGGCCTTGTGCAGCGCACAAGAGCTCGATCGCGAGCACGTGCTCCACGTTCAGCACGATCTGCGCGCATTTTCGCGCCGCCCACGGGCCCATCGACACGTGGTCCTCGCGGCCGGCGGAGGACGGGATGGTGTCGACCGAGGCGGGGTGCGCGAGCGTCTTGTTCTCGCTCACGAGGGCCGCCGCGGTGACCTGCGCCATCATGTAGCCGCTGTGCAGGCCGGAGTCGGCGACCAGGAACGCCGGCAGGCCCGACAGGTGCGGGTTCACGAGCTGCTCGATGCGGCGCTCCGCGATGTTGCCGAGGTTCGCGACCGCGAGCGCGGCGAAGTCGAGCGCCATCGCGACCGGCTGGCCGTGGAAGTTGCCACCCGAGACCAGCGCGTCGTCGTCGGTCCCGTCCGAGCCTGGCCCCTCCGAGCCCGGGAACACCAGCGGATTGTCGGTCGCGCTCATCGCCTCGCGCTCGAGCGCGGCCCGCGTGTAGGCGAGCGCGTCGCGGGTGGCGCCGTGCACCTGCGGCATGCAGCGCAGGGAGTACGGATCCTGGACCTTGCCGCAGTCCTTGTGCGCTGCAACATTGGGGCTGCCGCGGAGCAGCGCCCACAGGTTGCGCGCGCTCGTGATCTGGCCCGGGTGCGGGCGCACCGCGTGGATGCGCGGCTGGAACGGCTGCGGCGTGCCGCGCAGGGCCTCGAGGGTGAGCGCGCCGACGAGGTCGGCCGTGCGCGCGAGCCGCTCGGCGTCCACCACCGCGAGGCCGCCGAGGGCGGTGATGAGCTGCGTGCCGTTGACGAGGGTCAGGCCCTCCTTGGCCTCGAGCCTAAGCGGCGAAAGGCCTGCGCGCGAAAGGGCCTCGGCGCCGGGCGTGAGCTTGCCGTCGTGCTCGGCCTGGCCCTCGCCGATGAGGACGAGCGCGAGGTGGGCGAGCGGCGCGAGGTCCCCCGAGGCGCCGACCGAGCCCTGGGTGGGGATCGCCGGGTGCACGCGCCGGTTGAGCATCGCGACCAGGAGCTCGCAGCAGGCCGGGCGGGCGCCCGAGTGGCCGCTCGCGAGGACCTGCGCGCGAAGCAGCATGAGCGCGCGCACGACGTCGGTGGGCAAGAGCGGCCCGACGCCCGCGGCGTGCGAGCGCACCAGGTTCTGCTGCAGCTCGGCAATCTGCTCGGGCGAGATGCGCCGCTCGGCGAGCGCGCCGAAGCCGGTGTTCACCCCGTAGACCGCGGGGGCATCGGGGCCGAGGGCGACGATGCGATCCACCACGGCGCGCGCCCGCTCGAGGCGGGTGCGGGCGCCGGGGCCGATCGCGACCTCCGCGCCGGCGCGGGCGACCTCGGCCAGGGCGTCGAGCGACAGGGGGACGGAACCGAGCACGAACGTGGGCACGGCGGACATATAGCACTTCGCGTGTGGGGCTTGAGGCGCCCGTCGCATTCGTGAAGAGGACCGCAGCATGGAATCCGCATGGATCCGCCCAGCGGCTTGTCAGCGTGCAGGTTCTGCGACAAGAATGCCCAATGATCGAGGGGTCCCACGATCTGTGGAAAACCAAGACGCTGCGACCGTCGGCCGACGCGACCGCCGACCCGCAGCGCTTCTACCTCCTGGTCCTGCAGGGCGGCTCGTCCTCCATGTTTTATCTGCCGCCGACGGGCGTCGTCCTGCTCGGCCGCAGCCCAGACGCCGATCTGCCGCTCACGGATGAGGCGGCGTCGCGCAGCCACGCCAAGGTCATCACCTCCGATGGCGAAGCGCGCCTGCACGACCTCGGCAGCCACAACGGCACCTTCGTCAACGGCGAACGCGTCGAGGGCACGCGCGCGCTGGCCTCCGGCGATGTGCTCACCGTCGGCGAGACGACGCTCGTGTTGCACGCCCAGCGGCGCGCGCTCGCGGCGCATCCGATTCTCGAGACGCCGGTGCTGCGACAGCGGCTCACCGAGGAGGTCGAGCGTGCCATCCGATACCAGCGCTCCCTCGCGCTCTTGAGCTTGACCCTCCCGGCGACGGCGCCGCGGCAAGAGGTGGCGGTCGCGTTGGGCGCCGAGCTTGGCGTGACGGATCTCCTGGGCTGGGTGGACGACAGGCAGCTGGTCGTCGCCCTGTCGGAGCCCGGTACCGAGGCGCGTGCGCTCGGCGAACGCCTGGCGTCGCTGGCCGACGGCGCGCGCGTCGGCCTGGCCACG
>JAHFDS010000367.1 GCA_023248855.1 Myxococcales bacterium | reverse complement strand
GCAACCCTGCTTCGATTTTTCGACCTTCGACCCCGTAGGCCTCGGGCCGCGCGGGACAGCGAGCACCGGCGAGCGACCATGTCCGTGAGCACTCTGGAGAAGAAGACCGTCACCGATGACCGCGCGGCGCGGATCCTGCGCAAGGCGCTCGAGGAGCGCAGCGGGCGACTGACCCACGCGGACGCGATGGCCGTGACGGGCCTGCCGCGCTATCAGGCCGAGACCGCCCTCAAGAGCCTGGTGCGCACGTACAAGAGCCACCTCGAGGCGACCGACAAGGGCGAGATCATCTACGACTTCGGCAAGCGGCTCGAGTCGCGTCTCGCGGTTCCGCTGCGCGAGCGGCTCGAGCCGGTCTTCCGCGCGCTCTGGTCGGGCTTCAAGCTCATCTTCAAGATCGCCATCCTAGGTACCCTGATCTTTTACTTTGTCGCGTTCCTCGCCATGCTCATCGCGATCGTCTTCGCGCGGTCGAGCGGCGACCGCGATGACCGAGGTGGTGACGGACCGGATTTCTTCATGCCCCTCATCTGGTTCTGGGGCTGGGGCCCGGGGCCGTACGACCCCCACGGCTACGGCGGGCGCGTGGCGCGGCGCCCCCGCAAGCCGCAGAAGGCGATGTACAAGAAGGTGTTCGACTACGTCTTCGGCCCGCCCGAGGTGCCGCGGGACGAGCTCGAGGACGAGAAGATCCTGCTCGCGTACGTCCGCGAAAAAGGTGGGAGAATCGCCGCGAGTGACCTGGTCGCGTTGACCGGCTGGGACTACGCCAGGGCCGAAGAAGAGGCCTCCCGCCTGATGGCCAGCTACGAAGGTGAGCCCGAGGTGACCGAGGACGGGGTCGTTCTGTACGTCTTCAAGGACCTGCGCACGACGGCGGGCGAGCGCGAGGCCGGGGCGAGGCCAAAGCTGGCGTGGGAGCGGCCGCTTGCGGACCGGCCGCTCACCGGCAACGAGGGCGGCACGGACGCTGCAATCACCCTGGTGAACGCCTTCAACCTGCTGGCGCCCCTATGGATCGTCCCGATCTTCGCCGCCCGCACCGGAATCGACCTCGAGTCGCTGGCCGGGCCGTTCCTGCAGATCCCGCTCTGGTTCTCGTCGCTGTTCTTCGCAGTGCCGCTCGCGCGCTGGGCCAAGGAATCGCGTGCGCGCAAGCGGCGCGCCCGCTGGAACGCGCGGCTGCGCGTGCTGCGACGGATCTGGCTGTCCGGCGGAGCCACGCGTGCGCCGAGCACGCTCGCCGAAGGGCCAGCCGAGGAAGCGGCGCTCGAGGCGCTCTTGGCGCCGCTCGAGGCGGATATCACGGCGGGGGAGGGCGGGTCGAAGATGCTGTACTCCTTCCCGCGCCTGGCGGAGGAGCGCTCGGCGGTCGAGTCAGCCAGGCAGCTGGCCGGCGCAGGGGAGAAAGACGCGGGGGCGGTCGTGTTCTCGTCGGGCGGAGCCGGCGACTCGGCACCACGCACGGAAGAAGGGTGACCTAGCTATGACACGTCGTTCGACTCTCGGTCTGGCGTTCGCGGCGGTGTGCGTGACCGTGGCGCCCATCCACCTGGCGCGGGCGGACGACCCGGCGCCGGCCAAGGCCCTCACGCCGCGGCAGATCTACCAGCGCATGGGCCCGGCCGTGGTGCTCATCATCGCGTCCGACGACCAGAAGACCGGCTCGTCGCTCGGCACCGGCTCCGTGATCTCGTCGGATGGCCTGGTGCTGACGAACAACCACGTCATCTTCAACGATGACGCCAAGCGCCCGTTCAAGGAGTGCCACGTCTTCCTCAAGCCCCAGCGTGTGACGGGCGAGTCGAAGAACGACCTCCAGCACCACTTCGTCGCCAAGGTGCTCAAGAACGACCCGAACCTCGATCTGGCGCTGCTCAAGATCGACGACGTCAAGGATCTGCCGAAGCTCGAATTCGGCAACTCCGACGACCTCATCCCGGGCGACACGGTGATCGCGATCGGACACCCCGAGGGCGGCGGGTTCTGGACGCTGACGACCGGCGCCATCGGCGGCATGGCGAACAACTACCGCGGCACCAAGGGCAAGGATGTGTTCCAGATGGAGACGTCGCTCAACCGGGGCAACTCGGGCGGGCCGCTCATCGACGCGCGCGGCTACCAGGTCGGCGTGAACTCGTTCATCGTGCGGCAAGGGGAGGGCGGCCTCGCGATCACGGGCGTGAACTTCGCCCTGCGCTCCTCCGCCGTGAAGAAGTGGCTCGAGGACAGCGCCGCCGTTCAGGTGGCCTACGGGACCGCGCCGGTGCCGGGCGCGGACGGCGCGGACACTGCGGTCGCTGCCAACGTACCGCCACCGTCGAAGGCCGGCACGGCCGAGCCGCCGCCCGACGTGCCGGAGGACACTGCGTCGAAGGCCAACGTGTCGCGCAAGGGCAAGGCGCGGCCAGCGGATCCGCCGCCTCCTCCACCGACCGCTGGAACGAAGCCGGCAGCCGACCCCAAGACCGGCAAGTCCACCAACGTGGGCTATCGCCGCGCGCCGGTGAAGATGGTCGACGATCGCAGCGCCGAGGAGCGCAAGCCGCGCAAGTACGACCGGACCAAGTTCCTGACCGGATTCGGCAGCACGCTCGCCGGGATCCGCGGCGCGGCGGACGCGGCGCAGAGCGACATGGACAAGAAGATGGACGCGTTCAGGAAGCGCCGGAAGAAGTAGCTCGCCCATGTTCCGCCTGCCGTGGTGAGGCCCCCGCGATCAGGCGCTCCGGCAAGCCCGCCGGCGCGCTAATATGCCCGGACCCGGCGATTCGCCGGTCCAACATGCTGAGAAGCCGACCCTGGTTCGTCCTCACCGTCCTGACGGCGGTGAACTTCGTCAATTACGTGGACCGTCAGATGGTCTACGCCCTCTACCCGAGCCTCCAGCAGGAGCTCTTCGCCAACGATCCGCACGCGAACTTCAAGTTGGGCCTGCTCGGCACGGCGATGATGGTCGTGCATGCCCTGATGACCATCCCGATGGGCTACGCGGCGGACCGCTTCGACCGGCGCCGCGTCATCAGCATCGGGGTGGTTGGCTGGAGCCTGGGCGCAGCGCTCGCGGGGATGGCGCCAGGCTTCGGCGTGCTCCTGATCGCGCTCGGCGCCATCGGCGTCGGGGAAGCCGCTTACGGGCCAGCGTCGAACACGATCCTGTGCGAGATCTACGACGAGAAGGACAAGGCCCGGACCGTCGCGATCTTCAATGTCGGGATGTTCCTCGGCTCGGCGGGCGGCATCGCGCTCGGTGGCATCCTCGGGGCGTCGATCGGCTGGCGCGGCTGCTTCCTGGTGGCGGCCGCGCCCGGCGTGCTCCTGACGGTGGCGGTGCTGACCATGCGCATCCAGCCGATCCGGACCGGTGGGGGCCAGACCCAGCACGGGATGGCGCGCGAGATCTGGATCATGACGCGCGAGATGTTTCACATACGGTCGCTGCGCTGGGCGCTGCCCGGCGGCGTGTTGATCAGCTTCGCCGCGGGCGGCTTCGTCGCCTGGTTCGTGACCTTCATCGTCGGGCTCCCGCCGGACATCGGCTTTCACGGACAGAGCGGGACCGCGAGCACGTTCGTGGCCGGCATCGCGATCCTCGGCGGCGTGTGCGGTGTGGTCGTCGGGGGCCTCGTGGCGGATCGGCTGCAGCGAATCGGCCCCTGGGGGCGCGCCATCACGATCGCGATCGGCTTCTTCGCAGCGACGCCGTGCGCGTACTTCACGATGTTCCCGCAGTCCCGGGTCGGCTTCCTCATTGCCGCGTTCTTCACGCTGTTCTTCATCCCCTGGTACAACGGCCCGATGGCGGCGCTCATCGACGACGTCGTGCCGCCCGAGAAAGCTGCGCTGGCGCAAGCGTCGTTCATGTTCGTGATGCACCTGCTCGGGACGGCGCCGTCGTCGAGCGTCGTCGGCTGGCTCGCGGATCGCGTGGGCCTGCCGCACGCGATGCTGCTACCCATCGGCTGCGCGGCGCTCGCCGGGTTCTGCTACGCGATGGCCGCACGACACGTGGGCGGCGACATGCAGCGAGCGCGACTACGCCGGAACAGCGCCCAGGTGGTCGCCCCGGTGGCGACCGCGGCCGTCGAGCTGGTCGGCTGAATCAACTTCGAGGGTGGGCTCCACAACACAACGTCCGATAAGATGCATTATGTCAACTCGCGGGCGGGTCGGTCATCGGGTCTGTGGCACCCCCATGATGGCTCTCCGGCGGATGGCCTTCTTGTTCTGCTGCTTCTCGAGGTACATGGCGCGGTCCGCGGCCTTGAGGAGGCTCGCGGTCGGATCCGCGCACAGGGGCGAGACATCGTCGAACAGGGTCGCGACGCCGATGGACGCGTGCAAGGTCACGTTCGTGTTCTTCGGACCGATGCTGGCGATGACGCGCCGCACGCGCATGACCACGCCCTTGATGATCGACTGGCCCGCCTGGGGCAGGATGATGACGAACTCGTCCCCGCCCATCCGGGCGGCCGCGTCACCCCCGCGCACCACGCGCACCAGCGCCTGTCCGAGGTTGCGCAGGCACTCATCGCCAGCCTGGTGCCCGAAGCGGTCGTTCAGGGGCTTGAAGCCATCGAGGTCCAGGTACACGACGGACAGCGGGCTCACCTCGCGGGTCGCGCGCGCGACTGCGCGGTGCAGCGTCTCCACGCAGCCTCGGCGGTTGAGGAGCCCCGTCAGGGGATCGAGGAGAGACGCTTCGCGCCAGTACGCCGCCTCCGCGGCCTGCCGAAGCTGGGCGCGCACGCGCGCAATCAGCTCCTCGGAGTCGATGGGCTTGGTCAGGTAGTCGTTCGCGCCGAGGTCGAGGCCCGTCACCTTGAACGAGCTCTCCGAGCTACCCGAGCAGATGATGATCGGGATGTGTCGCGTCGCATCGTGGGAGCGCAGCTGCTCGAGCAGATCGAACCCGCCGACCAGCGGCATGTGGACGTCGGTGAGCACGAGGTCCGGGGCTCGCTCCCGCAGGAGCGCCAGCCCGGCTGCGCCATCCCCCGCCGACACGACCTCGTATCCTACCTGCGAGAGCACCCGGACGAAGTAGGATCGAACGACGGTGTCGTCATCTATGACGAGGATGCGCGCAGCAACAGCGGTCTGGTCCTGGATCGCGTCGAGTGATTTCATGGCATTCGAGCTCATCTGGGTTTCCCTCGCTGCTGAATTTGGACCGTGGAACACCATCTGCGACCGATCAGAGCAAGGTCGATGCCATCGCCTGCGGGCCCGCTGCGTGGCTTCGCAACGGGCGCAAGCCTGGTAGTCTTCGGCGCCGTGAAGGCCGCGCTGGTCATCGCCCTTTCGGGCGCGCTGCTGGTTCGACCCGCGGCCGCGGCTCCTGTGCGGCACCCGCTGGCACCGGCGGTCCGGACCTCGACCGAGCCGGCAGCACCGGCGATCGCGCAACCGATCGATCTGCTGACGATGGGCCCGGGCGATCGTCTGTTCGAGGTGTTCGGCCACGCCGCCATCTGCGTCGGTGACCCGATCCACGGCTCGTGCTTCAACTACGGCGTCACGGACTTCCAGCAGAGCGGCATGGCGATCGGCTTTTTGCGCGGCAAGATGCCGTTCTACGTAGAGGAAATCCCGTATCCGCGCCTGTTGCACTACTACCGCGCGCGCGACCGTGACGTGTGGCGGCAGCGGCTCGATCTCGACCTCGCAGGGAGACAGCGCATCATCGCGCGGCTCGTGCACGACGCGGCGCCCGAGAATAGCCGCTATCCGTACGACCACTTCCGCGCCAACTGCACGTCCAAGGTGCGCGACGTCATCGACGAGGCAGCCGGTGGCGCGCTGCGCAAGCAGACCGAGGGGGAGCCGAGCGACGAGACCTTCCGCCTGCGGGTGCGACGCGGCTTCGGTGGGCGCCCTCCCCTGCAGTGGCTGGCCGACGCGATCATCGGGCGGACGCTCGACCACCTGCCGTCGCGCTGGGAGGCGATGTTCCTGCCGCACCTCTTGCGGGCGGAGGTGGCGGCGCTCAAGGTGGGCGGCCGGCCGGTAGCGCCCTTCCCCGCCGAGCGGATCCAGCTGCGCAAGGCGCCGAACGATCCGATCGCCGGCTCGCCGTCCGCGGGCCACGTGTTCGGCCTGGCGGTGGCGCTGGGGCTGGGCCTTCTGTGCGCGCTGGGAAGGCGGCGTGGCGGCTGGCTCGAGCGGGTGGCCCTGGGGTTTTCCGGGGTGTTTCTGACCTTCATGGGCGTCGCGGCGTGGTTCGTCGCGCTGGTTTCGACCTCGCAGGACCTTCGGCAGAACGAGGCGCTGAGCGTGCTCTGGCCGACCGACCTGCTGCTCGTGGTGGCCGCGGCGGTGGGCCCGGCGCGGCTCGGGCGGCTGCTCCGGGGTTACCTCGTCGTGCGCACGGTGGGGTCGCTGACCGCGCTCATCGCCATCGACGTCGGCATCCTGCACCAGCCGTTCGAGGCCTGGGCGCTCCTGGTCGTGTGCACATGTGGGGTGTTTGCACTGGTGCCGCCGCGCTCGCTGCCCTTGCGGGCCTGAGGGCGATCACCCTACGGGGGCGCATAGCGCCGCACCAGTGCGCGCGCTCGGTCACGCGGGAGCGCCTCGGCCCGGTGACCGTCCGCGCCAGTCATCGTGTCCGCGGCCCACAGGGCATTGGCGATGGCCTCCTCGGTGGCCAGGACGGCGCCGGCGAAGATGGGATCGAGCAGGGCATTCGGCAAGAGCTGCGCGCTGGTGGCCTTGCTCGCCGACGCGGCCTGCGCGTTCGCCGTCGAGAACGCGATGAAGAGGTCGCCCGAGCCGTCGCCGCCGAGACTGCCCGCGCGCGCCAGGCCGAGCGCCGCGCGGCGCGCCACCCGCTTGAGCTGGTGCGGGAGCAGCGGCGCGTCGGTCGCGATGACGATGACGATAGAGCCGCGCTCGCGACCGCCGGTGGGCCTCGCCAGGAGGCGCCCCACCGGCACGCCCGCCAGGCTCAGCTGCTCGTGCAGGCCGTAGTTGCACTGCACCAGCGCGCCGACCGTGAAGCCGCCCTCCACGCGCCGCGACGCGGTGCCGATGCCGCCCTTCCATTCGTGGCAGATCATGCCGGTTCCGCCGCCGACGGAGCCCTCGGGCACCGGGCCGCCGCGCGCGTGATCGAGCGCCTCGAAGACGTGGCGCTCCTTGACGTGAAAGCCGTTGACGTCGTGCAGCTCGCCGTCCCAGGTCTCGGCGACCACGGGCAGCGACCAGTAGTAGCCGTCGGGGCTCGGCACGTTCTGGCGCACGCGCCAGGCGATCACCGCGTCGCGGACCACGCCCACGCTGTGCGTGCCGGTCAGCATGATCGGGCCGTCGAGCAGGCCGCCCTCGTCGATCCACGCCGTGCCGGTCATTTCGCCGTTGCCGTTGAACGCGAACCAGCCGGCGAACACAGGCTCGGTCAGCGAGCGCCGGCCGCGCGGGAGGATCGCCGTGACGCCTGTGCGCACGGGCCCCTGGCCGACGCGCAGCTTGCCCTGGCCGGACACCAGCGTCGTGTGGCCGACCTCCACGCCCGCGACGTCGGTGATCGCGTCGAGCGGCCCGGGCGTACCCAGGAACGGGATGCCAGCGTCGCGCGCGCGCGGCCGGGCGGGCGCTGATGAAGTGGGAGCGGCGAGCGCGATCCAGAGCGCGACGAGGTGGGTCATGCGCGCGATGTAGCACGCGCTCGGGCGGCGAGTGCGTCAGGGCAGGCGCGGCGCGAGGATGGGCTGCAGCACGGCCTGCTTGTCGGCGTTGACGGTCTGCCAGTCGTCCTGGAGGATGCCGCCGGTGTCACCCGAGTCGGGGTTGAGGCACCAGAAGGCGAAGCTCATGCTGGTGTCGCGGATGTAGCCCGCCAGCTCGCCGAGCCATCGCCGATCCACGTCCGTCTGGTACTTGGTGCCGAACTCGCCGATCCACACGGGGGCGAGGTCTCCCGCGACGAGGTACCCCCAGTGCGTGTTCCAGACGCCGCGCAGGTTCGCCGGGTACGCGGGATCCGAGAACCAGGACTGGGCGAAGACGCTCGCCGGGTATTCGTGCGGCGAGTAGACGAGACGATCCGGGAGCGACAGGCGCACGGGCGCGGTGCGCGCGGCGCTGAGGTTGCCGCCCCACCAGG
>JAHFDS010000366.1 GCA_023248855.1 Myxococcales bacterium | reverse complement strand
TGCGGCTCCGGAGCCGCCGGCGCCGCAGGGGCCGGTAACCCGGCGGGCGCAGGGGGCGCCGGTGCCGCGCGTGACGCGGGCGCAGCCGGGATCGCCGACGGCCCGCGCGCGGTCGATGGGCCGAGGCGGACGGCCTTCGGCGGCGACCGGCCGGTCACGTTGCAGGTCCCGGAGACCTACGATCCGAGAAAGCCCACGCCCCTCGTGGTGTTTCTGCATGGCTACTCGGCCAATGCGCTGGTCAATCGCGCCTTCCTCGGGGTCGACGACCTGGTCGACAAGTTCGGGATGCTGATGGTCGCGCCCGAGGGCACGATCGACTCGCGCAACAACCAGTTCTGGAATGCCACCGACGGCTGCTGCAACGGCGACGGTAGCCCGGTGGACGACGTCGCGTACCTGTCGGGTCTCGTACGCGACATCAAGGCCACCTACAACGTGGACCCGAAGCGGGTGTACGTGATGGGGCACTCGAACGGCGGCTTCATGAGCTACCGCATGGCCTGCGACCGGGCCGGAGAGATCGCGGCGATCGTGAGCCTCGCGGGCGACACCTGGCTCGATGACGCGAAGTGCAACCCGAGCGAGCACGTCAGCGTCCTGCAGATCCACGGCGACGCCGACCGGGTGATCGCCTACGGCGGCAGCGCCTACTTTCCGAGCGCGCAAGGCACGGTCGAGCGCTGGGCACACCACGACGGATGCACCGGGGCGCTCACCCCCGGGGCGCCGTTCGACTTCGAGCAGCAGCTCGCAGGCGCCGAGACAACGCCCGCGACCTACGGCGGCTGCCCGGCCGGCATCGACGTCGCGCTCTGGACCATCGCAGGCGGCTCGCACCTACCGGTCTTCAAGCCGGGCGAGTTCGCGCGTCGCGTGTTCGACTTCCTCGACGCCCACCCGAAGCCGTAGCGACGGCCGATCGCCGCGTCCGTGCTGCGCCCAGGGTATGCTGGGCGGGTGCGCGCCCTCTCGATCGTCGCGCTGGTGAGCACGATCGGCTGTAGCGTCGTGGCTGCCGTGGACCCGGCGCGCGACGCCGGCGCGGCCCCCTTGCCGTTCGGCACGACCTGCCAGCCCTGCGTGACCAGCTCGTGCGCGGCCACGGCGAAGGCGTGCGCGACCGATCCGGCCTGCGCCCCCCTCGCTCGCTGCGGGGCGGCGCTCGCACCCAATGACGTGGCCGGGCGCGGAGACTGTGAAGCCCGGTTTGCAAGCGCGCTGACGCTCGACTCGTACCAGCGCCTCGACACCTGCCTGCGCCAGGAATGCCTCGACCCGTGCCTGGGCCGACGAGGGCTGCTCGGCGCGTACCCGCCAGCGTGCCGCGATTGCTACGAGCAGCCCCAGAGATGCGGCGACCAGATCGCGGCGTGCGTCCGCGACGGCGCGTGTGAGCGCGCGTACCGCTACTGCTTCGGCGCGATGAGCCCGATCGACCCGAGTCGTGTGGCGGAGTGCTTCTTCGCGCCCGCAAGCGCGCTCGGCGTCGCCGACGACCTCGCGAGCTGCCTCGGTTCCTGCCCGCAGGCTTGCCCGATCCGCAAGGACTGGTCCTGCGTCGGCCGCTACGACTGGCCGGACGGCGGCGAGCCCACATTGCGTCGCCTGCGCTCGCCGGTCAGGCTGTTCGGCTTCGGCGGCACGTCGTCCGGCGCCGGGGTCCAGGTCGAGGTGTGCACGCCCGTGAAGACGCCCTGCCTTACCATCTCGTCGAGCTTCGTCGACGAGAATTCCATCGTCGAGCTCATGGTGCCGGACACCGGCTCGCGGGCCTTCCGCGGGTACTTTCGGCTGACCGGACGGGCGGGCGGCACGGACATCCTCCCCGAATACCTCTTCCTCGGGTTGCCGATCTACCGGGACCTCTTCGGCCTGGGCGTGCTCGTCTTCGCGCGCGCGGAGACCAACACGATCGCGGAGGTGGCGGCGCAGGCGGAGCTCGATCCCGAACGCGGTCACATCGCGGCGCTCTTCCTCGACTGCACGAGCTTCGTCGCCGCGGGCGTCACGCTCGAGATCGACCCGGACTCGACGGTCATGCACCCGACGAATGCTCGGCTGTCCACGCGCATCGGCTACCCGGGCACCGAGGGCATGACGACCGGCAACAACGGCGGGGCCGCCTTCAACGTCAAGCCGGGATGTGTCGAGATCGTGGGCCGGGTGGGCGGCCAGGTCACGCATCGCCTCAAGGTGTTCGCGGAGAAGGGGACCCTCACCTACGTGTACCCCATGCCGCTGACAGCCAGCGGGGATCCGGCGTTCGACTGCCAGCTGGGACCGCGCTGACGCGTTCTATCGCGCGGCGACCGAGACCGAGGCCGACGACTGCGGCGCCTCGGAGAGGCTGCGGTGATAGAGGTAGGCGCCGAGGAGCGCGACCGTGCCGGTGCCGAGCAGCACGTCCGCCAGCACCCGGTCGCGATCGACCGACTGCTTGCCGGCGAAGGTCGGTCGTTCCTCGTAGTCGGACTTCGCACGCAGGGCGAGCCCCCCGAAGACCGCGCCGGACACCAGAGACGCCACGCCGAAGCCGACGATGGCGTAGGTCATGACGCGCGGCCCCTGGGCCTCGGCCGAAAGGTGCACGTGGACCTGGGCCACCTGGCCCGCCACCACGTCCACGGAGCCGCGCCAGGCGCGAAGCCCTTCCTTCTCCACCAGCACCTGGTGCTTGCCGGGGGCGAGCGCGCAGCGGACGGCGGGCGTCGAGCCAGCCGGCATCGCGTCCACGAACACCGTCGCGCCCGGCGCGTCGGACTCGACGAGCAGCTCGGACACGCGCGGCACCTCGGACAGGACGACCTTGTCGGCGAGCGGCTGGCCGGGGCGGAGCACGTACCCGCGCTCGACCGGGATGCGGCCGGGCGCCGAGATCGAGAAGCGATGGGCGCCGGCCGGGAGCTCGGCCGCGAAGCGCCCCTGAGCCGCCTCGTGACCTGGGCCCGCCAGGCGGATCTGGGCGTCGGCGGGCTCGGTGACGATCTCGATCCGCACCAGCGGCTCGAGCGTCACATGCAGCTCGGCCGACACGCCGACGGGCAGCTCCAGCGCGCGGTCGGCGGTGCTGTGGTGCTCGAGCGAGAAGCGCAGCACGTGCTTGCCGGCCGGCAGGCGCAAGAGCACCGGTGCGCGGCCGAGGATCCGTGACCCGCCATCCACGCTGATGTCCGCGCCCGGCGGCAAAGAGGTCACCTTGACCACGACGGGGATCTTCACGCGCAGCTCGTCGAGCTTGCCGCGCGCCTCGGCGAGCCGCGGGTTGTCCGCCTCGGCGATCTCGGCGAAGCGAGCGTAGTCGGCGTACGCCTGCTCGAGCTCTCCGAGTTGCTCCTCGCAGCGCGCGATGTTGAAGAGCACGTTGGGCCGGCGCACGCGCGCGAACGATTGCCGAAAAAGCGCCAGGGCCTCGGCGTAGTGGAACGCCTTGTACTCGCTGGCCCCGCGTGCAAACAGCTCCTTGGCCGCCTTCTCGTCCCTGGCCGACGGGGCGCCCACCGCGGACCGTGGTGCCAGCCAGTGCAAGAGCGCCAGCAGCAAGACCAGGCGGCACACCACGGTGCAAAGTTACCACTGGTCCGCGATGTCGGGCGGAGCGCGCGAGCCCACCTTCCGGGAACGCGCGCGCATGCCCCCATCCCGCGCCGGCCCGGAGCCGATCCCGAGCGCATCCGGTGCCTTGGGGGGCGCATCGGGCGCTGCCGCGGGGAGCGCGATGCGGCGTGGCAGGGCAGCGGCGGCGTCCGCGGTCGCGCCGTGCTCGGTGGTCGGGTGAGCGGCAAGGAAGGCGGCGGCGGCGAGCGCGACACCGAGCGCGACGAAAAGGCCCAGGCCCAGCGCGACCGATCGCGCAGGCTCGCGCTTTCGCGCAGGGGCCCGCACCTTGACCGCGGTCGAGAAGCGCACCGGTCTCGGTGCCAGCTCGCGCATCGCCGCGCCGAGCTCGCGCATGGTCTGGAACCGAGCCCCCGGTACCTTCGCGAGCGCACGCCCGACGATCGCGTCGAGGACCGGCGGCAGGCCCGCGCGTCGGCTCGACGGCAGCGGCGCCGGCTCGTTCACGTGGCGCGTGAGCACGGACATCGCGGACGAGCCGCCAAACGGGGGGCTCCCGACCACCAGCTCGAAGAGGATGACGCCGAGCGCATAGACGTCACTGCGAGCATCGATGGAGGGCTGCCCCGTGGCCTGCTCCGGCGACATGTAGTGCGGCGTCCCGGCGATCTCACCCACCGCCGTCGTGTGTCCATCGCCGTCACCTCTGCGCATCTTCGAGATGCCGAAGTCGAGGACCTTCACGTAGTCCGAACGGCCGCCCCGGTGGGTCAGGAATACGTTGGCGGGCTTGAGGTCGCGATGGACGATGCCCTTTTCGTGAGCCACCGACAGCGCATCGGCGATCTGCACGCACACGTCGAGCGCGCGCTCCACCGAGAAAGCGCCGCTGCGTGCCAGTTCCTTTGCCAGGTCCGTACCCTCGAGGAGCTCCATCGCGAGAAACAACGTCCCGTCCGGGTCGGCTCCGACGTCGGTGACATCGACGATGGCCTCGTGCCCGACCCGGCTCGCCGCGATGGCCTCGCGCTCGAACCGTGCGAGCACGGAAGGATGTGCTGCCAGATGGCGCACCAGCACCTTGACGGCCACGCGCTTGCGCAGGCGCTGATCCTCGGCCGCGAACACGCTGGCGAAGCCCCCGACACCGATGCGCTCGCCGAGCAGATAGCGCGCCCCGAGCAGACGTCCGGCCGACGGCGTGGCGGGGCCCCCGGCGCCCGCACCTGGCGGCAAGGGAGCCGTCACGGCGAGCGCTTCGGCCTGCGGGTCGAACGGGGCGTCCCGCGGATCTGCCACGAACGAAGGATACTCCGTGCGGCCGGATCGCACAGTCGCCTCTCGAACGCGGCCGCGCCCGCGCCCTGTATTCGCAATCGACGCGGCTCGGGTGGCCTGCGGCCGCCATCCGCGGCGACCGATCGCAAACCAGCGAGGGGTGCTCGGCATCTCCGCGGTCGCCGTCCGCGGCGACCGATCGCAACCTAGATCGGTGGCGCGGCGGAGACCTCGAGCCGGCCCTTTAGCATGTCCATCCCGCAGGCGAACGCGATCTCGCCTGGTTTCTCGGCGCGGATCGGGATCGCGACCGGCTTTCCGACCGGCAGCTCCTTCTTGATGCCGAGGGCCGGGAAAACCACCTCCGCGGCGCACTCGTTGGGCTCGCCGCGCAGGAACACCAGCGTGATCTCCTCGCCGGCGCGCACCTGGATGCGGCTCGGCTCGTAGCCCTTCATCGTCACGCGCACGTCGATCTGCCGCCCGCGCACCTCGGCGGCGGGCACCACGATCGGGCCGGTCGCGGCCGGCCCCGCGGGCTTTCTGTCGCAGGCGCCGAGCGCCAGCCCGGAGAGGAGCACCGCAACCAGCGGACGCATCAGTCCTCCTGCTTCTCCCACCACTGGCACCACCACTCGCCGCCGACCAGGATGCGCAGCTTGGAGTGCCAGCAGTAGCTGATCTTCTTGTCGGGATCCATGTAGTAGAGGCAGTTGTCGCACTTTTCGTCGCCGTTCGGCTGGCCCCGCAGCACCGCGTCCTCGGCGAGGTGGCGCAGCTGGATCGACAGCGTCTCGTCGATCTCCTTGGGCTCCGGCTTGGGCAGGTCGTCGTCGGCCATGCCGCGGAAAGTAGCAGACAGTGGCCGAACGGCCGAGCAGGAGAAACACTAAGGTGCGCGGACGAGCGCGAACGCGCTGGTGTAGCCGTGGACATACGTGGCGCCGCCGATGGGGCCGATCTCGCCGTTGCAGAAGAAGCCACCCAGCGGAACCGGGCCCAGGCGCGCGCGCAGGAGGTCGGTGTCATGGTCGTCCTTGCCGAACAGACCCTTGCCTCGCCCGAGACACGAGAAGAGGAGCGCGCCCGCTGGCGCGGGTGCGCCCGTGGCGACGTGCGCGTCGAGCAACCGCGCCAGGTTGCTGGCGGCTGCGGCGGCGTCGCGCAGCATGAACTGGACCACCTGCCAGGGTGCGACCTCCGCGCCGACCGCGATGCCCCCCTTCTTGGGGTCGACGCCGACGAGGTTTCTCGCGAGCAGCTCGCCGCCGTGATACTCGAGCTCCTGTTTCATCTCGAGGCCGACGAACAGCGCCCCCCGGAAGAGCTCCTGCTCCGGCGCCGGCAGGCTCTCGTAGAGTCCCTTGAGCATGTCGAGCGGACGTTTGTGGTCGAGCTCCTCGATCACGTGGCCGTCGGCGCGCGTGACGATCATCGGGTGGCCAATGGGCCGGCAGCCCTGCGCGACCAGCGTGTCGATGGCCACCGCACCGGCGAGCGCGACTCCGACCAGGCCCGAGCGCTTGAGCACGCCGCCGAGGAAGAGGCCGTTCGAGCCGGGCCGGCTGCCGCCCGAAGCGAGGCCGCCCACCTTGCGGCCGGTCGGAAATGCCTCGTCGAGATCCGCCACGACCTCCTCGGCGTCGCAGGAGAAGGGATCGGGCAGGAGGAGGAAGTGCCGCGTGGCGTCGCGCCCGAAGCGGGTCTGCCAGGCAGCCGCGTCGGCCGGGATCTCGTCGGCAGCCATCCAGAACGGCTCCATCACGACGTCGGGCAGGAACGCGACCGAGAGCGAGATGGCAGGCCGCGCCTCGACCTCGTGGCCGCCGCCGATGACGCCGCCGCCCGAGCAGCCGATGACGACCGCGCGCGGAAATGCATCGCGCACCATCCCGGGAAGGCGTGCAAAGCTCGAGGCATGGTGCGGCGACACGAACAGCACCGCCAGATCGGCGGCCTCGGAGCCGAGCGCCGCCTGGAGCTGCACCGCGAGCTCGCTCACCGCACGCGCAGGGCTGGCCTGCTCGGAGACGGCGGAAGCCCAGCGCACGGTCCCGTTGTGCCACGCGCGAGGGCCGCGCGCAACGCGCTCTTTGCCGCGACCCTGGCGCTCGGGGCTTGCCATGACGCGGCGCCCGTGTACGTGTACGCGCCGGTGCGCGAGGGGGGCGCCCTCGCGGACAAGGTCGTCGGCTTCCGGCAGCTCGACAGCGAGCACTATGCCCTGCGCACCGACCTGCCGCGCGACGAGGCGACGAGCGCCCTCGTTCGCGCCGAGCGCACGCGCGAGGTGGTGCTGGCGTTCTTTCCGGAGGCGGTGCTCCCGGCCGGCCGCGAGCCGCTGGTGGTGCTGCGCTCGCTCCAGGATTTCGTGCGCCTGCGGCGCACCGCGCTGGTGATCGAGGCGCCGGAGGAGACGCTGGTCTTGCCGGCGGACCCGGAGGAGCTCCAGAGCAGCCTCCTGGCCAGGTCGCTGGTGGCGCGCCTCCTGCCGGCGGCGCCAGCGTGGCTGCAGGTCGGCCTGGCGCACCACCTCGGCTCGATCCAGCTCGGCATCGACGCGCGCGGAGCCTACGCGCGAGTGGGCGAGCCGGACCCGGCTCTCGTGGCGCGGATCCAGCGCGAAGGTGGCCTCGATCTCGCTCGCGCGATCACGATGCGGCGCTGCGAGCTCGAGCGCGTGCCGCAGGCGGAGCGCTCGACGTTCGAGGCGAGCGCGTGGCTGATGGTGCAGACGATGGCGGCCGACCAGCCGGAGGGGCTGCACGCGCTCATCCGACGCCTCGCGGCGGGGGAGCCTGTCGGCAAGGCGGTCGTCGCGGTGCTCGGGCCTGACGGCGCGGGCGCGCTGGCCCCGCGCGCGATGGCGCTGCTCGGACGGGGCGAGCTCGCGGCGGCGCGGGTCTCGCTCGGGCCGGAGCCCGTGGTGATCTCCGATCGGCGCATGCCGCCGGCCGAGGCGCACGCCCTGCGCGCGCTGCTCCACCTGTCGTCGCTGGTCCACCCGGTGCCCGCGCTGCAGCTCCAGCGCGCGCAGGTCTCGACCGACTTCGCCCGGCGCATCGACCCGAAGAACGCCTCGGCGCGCGTGGTCGCAGCGCGCCTCGCGACAGGCTCCGCGGCGGCGCTCGCCACGG
Source organism: Myxococcales bacterium (assembly GCA_023248855.1). Taxonomy (GTDB): domain Bacteria; phylum Myxococcota_A; class Polyangia; order JAHFDS01; family JAHFDS01; genus JAHFDS01. The sequence continues at coordinate 143 of JAHFDS010000366.1, read as the reverse complement.
CGCGCGAGGGCACCAACGCCGCGCCTGACGACTGGCGCACCTGGTGGATGCTCGCGCGCGCGCTCGAGGAGCGCCCCGACGATGCTGCCGAGTGGCAGGCGGCGGCGAAGAAGGCCGCGACGCGCGGGGCGGCCCACGGCACG
>JAHFDS010000033.1 GCA_023248855.1 Myxococcales bacterium | reverse complement strand
TCGCGCCACTCGCGCCACCCGCGCCCCCCGCAGCCGTGCCCGAGCGTCCGGCCGCGCCAGTGCCACCGCTACCCGAGGCGCCAGAAGGCTCGCCTCCGCAGCCGAAAGCCAAGGCTGCGAACAGCCCGACCGTGTGTCCGACCCATCTGCTCTTCTGCATGGATGCCCCCGTGCGCTGCATGGCCCAGGCGACTGCGAGGCCCGTGCCGTGCGCCGCGGCGCTGCAAGGCATCGTTTTCGCGAGGACGCCGGGTTTCCGAGCCGGGGGCTCCGCACTCGCGGGTGATCGACGCGATCGCGCTCCGCGCTGGGAGCTGCAAGCCGAGCGGTCGGAAAGGAGTGAGCTAGACTTCCGAGAAAGGAGTCTCGTGGCGAGGGTGCTTGTGGTGGACGATGACGCGGACATCCGCGAAGGGCTGCGCGACATCCTCGAGGACGAGGGACACGACGTCGCCGAGGCACGGAACGGGCAGGACGCGCTGGCGCGGCTGCGCGCGCTCGTGCCGGCGCCGGACCTGATCCTCCTCGACCTGATGATGCCCGTGATGGACGGCCTCGAGTTTCGCCGCCAGCAGCTGCTCGACCCGGCGCTCGCTGGCATCCCGGTCGTGGTGCTGTCCGCCGACGGGCATGTCGACGTGGGCTCGACGTTGCTCGCGGCCACGCAGCGGCTGCGCAAGCCGATCCCGCTGGATCAATTGCTGGCGCTTGTCGAGCGATATTCCAGCAAGCCATCAGACGTTACCGACCCGTAGCGTCGCTCAAACCAAAGCGTCACCCATATCACGAGTTATTCAGCCGCTTGAAGTGGCAGAGAGAACTCGCGAGCCTATAGGACTGGGAGCGCAATCGTTGCGGGCGATCCGGCCTGGGCGGTGGCGTACGCAGGAGGACACCAATGTCGGGGAGAACACGCGCCACGCGCCGATCGGAACCACCCGTCGAACAGTTGCCGCCGAGCGCGGTGCTCCGAGCCCTGCGTGCGTTCAAGCGTGGCGACTTCGGGGTGCGCCTGTCGCTCGATTACACGGGCATTGGCGGGGAAATCGCGCAGGCCATCAATGACGTGATCGAGCTCAACGCGCGCATGGCGGGTGAGCTCCAGCGCATCAACATCGTCGTCGGAAAGGAAGGACGGCTCGGTCAGCGCGCCTCCCTCGGCGACGTCGGCGGCCAGTGGGTGTCGTGCGTGGAGTCCGTCAACGGGCTCATCGCCGACCTCGTGCAGCCGACGACGGAGGTCGGACGCGTCATCGGCGCGGTGGCGTCGGGCGATCTGTCGCAGAAGATGACGCTCGAGAGCGACGGCCGCGAGCTCAAGGGCGAGTTCCTGCGCACCGCCAAGGTCGTCAACGGCATGGTCGAGCAACTCGGCTCGTTCGCCTCCGAGGTGACGCGCGTGGCGCGCGAGGTCGGCACCGAGGGCAAGCTCGGCGGCCAGGCGAAGCTCAAGGGCGTCGCCGGCACGTGGAAGGACCTCACCGACTCGGTCAACCTCATGGCCGGTAACCTCACCGCCCAGGTGCGCAACATCGCCGAGGTGACGACCGCCGTCGCCAAGGGCGACCTCTCGAAGAAGATCACGGTCGACGTCAAGGGCGAGATCCTCCAGCTCAAGAACACCATCAACACGATGGTCGATCAGCTGAACTCCTTCGCGTCGGAGGTGACGCGCGTCGCGCGCGAGGTCGGCACCGAGGGCAAGCTCGGCGGCCAGGCGCAGGTCAAGGGCGTCGCCGGCACGTGGAAGGACCTCACCGACAACGTCAACTCGATGGCCTCGAACCTCACCGCGCAGGTGCGCAACATCGCCGAGGTGACGACCGCGGTCGCCAATGGCGATCTGACGAAGAAGATCACCGTGGACGTCAAGGGCGAGATCCTGCAGCTCAAGAACACCATCAACACGATGGTCGATCAGCTCAATTCGTTTGCCTCCGAGGTGACGCGCGTCGCGCGTGAGGTCGGCACCGAAGGCAAGCTCGGCGGCCAGGCGCAGGTCAAGGGCGTCGCCGGCACGTGGAAGGACCTCACCGACAACGTCAACTCGATGGCGTCGAACCTCACGACGCAGGTGCGCAACATCGCGGACGTGACCATCGCGGTCGCGCAGGGCGATCTGACGAAGAAGATCACCGTCGACGTCAAGGGCGAGATCCTGCAGCTCAAGAACACCATCAACACGATGGTCGATCAGCTCAACGCCTTCGCGTCGGAGGTGACGCGGGTCGCGCGCGAGGTCGGCACCGAGGGCAAGCTCGGCGGCCAGGCCGAGGTCCCCGGCGTCGGTGGCACGTGGAAGGACCTCACCGACTCGGTGAACTCGATGGCGTCGAACCTCACGGCGCAGGTGCGCAACATCGCGGAGGTGACGACCGCCGTCGCCAAGGGCGACCTCTCGAAGACCATCACCGTGGACGTCAAGGGCGAGATCCTGCAGCTCAAGAACACCATCAACACGATGGTTGACCAGCTGAACTCGTTCGCCAGCGAGGTGACGCGCGTCGCGCGCGAGGTCGGCACCGAGGGCAAGCTCGGTGGTCAGGCGCAGGTCAAGGGCGTCGCCGGCACGTGGAAGGACCTCACCGACTCCGTGAACTCGATGGCGTCGAACCTGACCGCGCAGGTGCGCAACATCGCGGACGTCACGACGGCCGTCGCCCGCGGCGACCTGTCGAAGAAGATCACGGTCGATGTCCGCGGCGAGATCCTGCAGCTCAAGGACACCATCAACACGATGGTCGATCAGCTGCGCGCGTTCGCCGCCGAGGTGACGCGGGTCGCGCGCGAGGTCGGCACCGAGGGCAAGCTCGGCGGCCAGGCCCAGGTCGAGGGCGTCGCCGGCACGTGGAAGGACCTCACCGACTCGGTGAACTTCATGGCCGGTAATCTGACGGCGCAGGTGCGCAACATCGCGGATGTCACGACCGCCGTCGCCAACGGCGACCTGTCGCGCAAGATCACGGTCGACGTCAAGGGCGAGATCCTGCAGCTCAAGAACACCATCAACACGATGGTCGATCAGCTAAACGCCTTCGCGTCCGAGGTGACGCGGGTCGCGCGCGAGGTCGGCACCGAGGGCAAGCTCGGCGGCCAGGCGATGGTGCGCGGCGTCGCGGGCACCTGGAAGGATCTCACCGACTCCGTGAACTTCATGGCCGGCAGCCTCACCGTGCAGGTGCGCAACATCGCGGAGGTGACGACCGCGGTCGCGAACGGCGATCTGTCGAAGAAGATCACCGTGGACGTCAAGGGCGAGATCCTCGAGCTCAAGAACACCATCAACACGATGGTCGATCAGCTGAACGCCTTCGCGTCCGAGGTGACCCGGGTCGCGCGCGAGGTCGGCACCGAGGGCAAGCTCGGTGGCCAGGCGCAGGTGCGGGGCGTCGCGGGCACGTGGAAGGACCTCACCGACAACGTCAACTCGATGGCCTCGAACCTCACCAACCAGGTGCGCGGCATCGCGCAGGTCGTGACGGCGGTGGCCAACGGAGACCTCAAGCGCAAGCTGGCGCTCGAGGCGCGCGGCGAGATCGCGGAGCTGGCGGAGACCATCAACTCGATGACCGACACGCTGGCGATCTTCGCGGACCAGGTGACGAGCGTCGCGCGCGAGGTCGGCACCGAGGGCAAGCTGGGCGGCCAGGCCAAGGTGCCGGGCGCCGCCGGCACGTGGCGCGATCTGACGGACAACGTCAACCAGCTCGCCGGCAACCTCACGACCCAGGTGCGCGCCATCGGCGATGTCGCCACGGCGGTGACCAAGGGCGACCTCACGCGCTCGATCACGGTCGAGGCGCTCGGCGAGGTCGCCGCGCTCAAGGACAACCTGAACGAGATGATCCGCAACCTGCGTGAGACCACGCAGAAGACCACCGAGCAGGACTGGCTCAAGACCAACCTCGCAAAGTTCACGCGCATGTTGCAGGGGCAGCGCGACCTCGTGACCGTGGCCCAGCAGATCCTCTCGGAGCTCGCGCCGCTCGTCAGCGCCCAGCACGGCGTGTTCTTCATCGCCGAGCGTGAGCGCGACCGCGAGCGAGAGGGTGAGGGAGAGACGGTGCTCAAGCTGCTCTCGAGCTACGCGTACAAGGAACGCAAGCACATCTCGAACCGGTTCCGCCTCGGCGAGGGCCTGGTGGGCCAGTGCGCCTTCGAGAAGGCCAAGATTTACCTCACCAACGTGCCGTCCGACTACGTGCAGATCAACTCGGGGCTCGGCGAGGCTTTGCCCATGTCCATCATCGTCCTGCCCGTGCTGTTCGAGGGCCAGGTCAATGCCGTCATCGAGCTGGCCTCCTTCTCGCGCCTGTCGGACATCCACCAGGTCTTCCTCGACCAGCTCACCGAGTCGATCGGCATCGTGGTCAACACGATCGCCGCGGGCATGCGGACGGAGGCGCTGCTCACGCAGTCGCAGTCGCTGACGCAGGAGCTGCAGAGCCAGCAGGAGGAGCTGCGCGAGACCAACGAGCGGCTCGAGAGCCAGGCCGCGACGCTGCGCGAGTCGGAGGAGCGGCTCAAGCTGCAGCAGGAGGAGCTGCAGCAGACCAACGAGAAGCTCGAGGAGAAGGCCAAGCTGCTCGAGGTCAAGAACCACGAGGTCGAGTTCGCCAAGACGGAGCTCGAGGAGAAGGCCGAGCAGCTCGCGCTGACCTCGAAGTACAAGTCCGAGTTCCTGGCGAACATGTCGCACGAGCTGCGCACGCCGCTCAATAGCCTGCTCATCCTGTCGAAGATGCTGTCGGACAACGCCGAGGGCAACCTGACGGGCAAGCAGGTGGAGTTCTCGCAGAACATCCACGCGGCCGGCGCCGACCTGCTCGCGCTCATCAACGACATCCTCGACCTGTCCAAGATCGAGTCCGGGACCATCGCGGTGGAGGCCGGCGACGTCGAGTTCACGGACCTGCGCGACTACGTCGAGCAGAACTTCCGCCACGTGGCGGCGCAAAAGAGCCTCGACTTCGGCGTCGAGCTGTTCGCCGAGCTCCCGCGGGGCCTCGTGACCGACGCCAAGCGCCTCCAGCAGGTCCTCAAGAACCTGCTCGCGAACGCCTTCAAGTTCACCGAACACGGGCGCGTCACGCTCGAGATGAAGACCGCCACGTTCGGCTGGAGCCGCGACCACGAGACGCTCAACTCCGCCGACGGCGTGATCGCGTTTGCCGTGTCGGACACTGGCATCGGCATCGCGGCCGAGAAGCAGCGCATCATCTTCGAGGCGTTCCAGCAGGCCGATGGCACCACCAGCCGGCGCTACGGCGGCACGGGCCTCGGCCTCTCGATCAGCCGCGAGATCGCTCGCCTCCTGGGCGGAGAGATCCGCGTCGTGAGCGCGCCTGGCAGCGGCAGCACCTTCACGCTCTATCTGCCGCGCTCCTACCGGCCGCTGCAGCAGGCCGCGCCCGCGCCGGCGCCGACCGCGTCGCCAGGGCGCATCACCGTGATCGATGCCGTGCCCCCGGTTCAGACGCTGTTCCGGCCCAAGCCAGCCCTGGCCGAAGTGGCGTCCCCGGCGCCCCGGTTCGACGACCGCGAGCGCATCGTGCCCGGCGACAAGATCCTGCTCGTGGTCGAGGATGACGTCTCGTTCGCCCGGATCCTGGTCGAGATCGGCCACGGCAAGGGCTTCAAGGTCGTGGTGGCGCAGCACGGCGACGTGGCGCTCTCGCTGGTGCACAAGCTCAAACCCTGCGCCATCACCCTCGATCTGCGGCTGCCCGACGTCGACGGCTGGACCGTGCTGGACCTGCTCAAGCACGAGCAGTCGACCCGGCACATCCCGGTCGAGATCATCTCCGTGGACGAGCACCGGCAACGCGGTCTGCGCATGGGCGCCGTGGGCTTTCTGCAGAAGCCGGCCTCGCACGACGCGGTGACGGGCGCGATCGGCCATCTGGCGAGCTTCGTGTCGAGCCCGGTGAAGAACCTCCTCCTGGTCGAGGACGACGAGCGCGAGCGCTCGAGCATCGAGGCCCTCATCGGCAACCACGACGTCATCACGACGTCGGTCGGCAGCGCCCAGGATGCGCTGGCGCAGCTCCGGCAGCGGCCGTATCACTGCATGGTGCTCGATCTGGGCCTGCCGGACATGACCGGCTTCGACCTCCTGCAGAAGATCAAGCGGCAGCGAGACTTCCGCGAGCTGCCCATCATCGTCTACACGGGCAAGGACCTCTCGAAGAAGGAGGAGACCCAGCTCCGGCGGCTGGCCGAGACCATCATCATCAAGGACGTGAAGTCGCCCGAGCGCCTGCTCGACGAGACGTCGCTGTTCCTGCACCGGGTCGAGGCCGAGCTGCCCGAGGCGCAGCGGCGCCTGCTGGCCGATCTCCACCAGAGCGCACCGGCGCTCGCGGGCGCGAAGATCCTCGTGGTCGATGACGACGTGCGCAACATCTTCGCGATCACGAGCGCGCTCGAGCACCACCAGGCGTCGGTGCTCTACGCGGAGAACGGCAAGGACGGCCTCGAGCTCCTCGAGAGCACGCCCGACATCGACGTCGTGCTGATGGACATCATGATGCCGGAGATGGACGGCTACGAGGTGATGCGACGCATCCGCAGCGAGGAGCGTCTCAGGCACCTGCCGATCATCGCCCTGACCGCCAAGGCCATGCGCACCGACCGCGAGAAGTGCATCCAGGCCGGCGCCTCCGACTACATCGCCAAACCCGTCGACATGGGCAAGCTGCTGTCGATGTTGCGCGTGTGGTTGTCCCGATGACGGATGCGGGAGAGCTCTTGGCGCTGGTGGCCGAGCGACGCGGGCTCGAGCTGGGGGGCTTCGATCCCGCGATCCTGCGGCAGCGGCTCGAGGCTTTCATGGCGCGCTCCGGATGCGTCGATCTCGGCGCGCTCCTGGCCTCGGCGCGTGCGGACGAGGCGGTGCTGGCCGAGGCCGAGGGGGCCCTGTGTGCGCGGCCGGCCTCGCTGTTCGGCGAGCCCGAGCTGTGGGCCAGCCTGCGCGATCACGTGCTGCCACACCTGCGCACCTATCCGTCCATCCAGATCTGGCACCCGCGTTGCGGGACCGGCGAGGAGGCGTACAGCACCGCGATCCTGCTGCACGAGGCAGGGCTGCTCGGACGCGCGCGGGTGTACGCGACCGAGATCAGCGCCCCACTGCTGGAGCTGGCGGGTCGGGGCCGGTACGCCGTCGCGTCGATCGCCGACGCCGAGCCGCGCTACCGGGCGGCCGGCGGGCGGGCCTGCCTCGACGAGTACTTCCAGGTCGAGGACGGCCTCTCCGTGGTGCGGCCGCTGCTGCGTCAGCGCGTGTCGTTCCTCGAGCACAACCTCGCGACCGACGGCTCCCCCAACGAGTTCCAGCTCATCGTGGACGTGGCGGCCAGTCAGGATCTGGGCGCCGAGCTGCGGAGTCACGCCCTCTCGCTGTTCCACGACAGCCTGTGTCGATCGGGGTTCGTCGCGCTCGGGCAGGGAGAGTCGCTCGCGATGAGCCCGGCGTTTGCCTGCTACGCGATGCTCGACCAGGCGCCGCGGGTGTGGCGGAGGACGCAGTGATCCCCAAGGCCCTGCTCCCGGTGCCGATCCTGGTGGTCGACGACCGGCCCGACGACCTGCAGGCGCTCCAGGGCCTGCTCGACGTCCCGGGTTACGAGGTGGTGGCGGCGCGCTCGGGCGCGCAGGCGTTGCGCTGCCTGCTCGAGCAGGACTTCGCGGTCGTGCTGCTCGACGTCCGGATGCCCGGCATGGACGGCTTCGAGGTGGCGAGCGCCATCCAGGAGCGCGAGCGCTCGCGCTCCACCCCGATCATCTTCCTCACGGCCGCGGACAGCGATATCGGAGGCATCTACCGCGCCTATTCGCTGGGCGCCGTGGACTATCTGCTAAAGCCCATCGACGGCGACGTGCTGCGCGCCAAGGTCGGCATCTTCGTCGACCTGCATCGCAAGCAGCAGCTCCTGCAGCGCCAGACGACGGCCTTGCGGGAGGCCGACCGGCGCGAGCGCGACCTCCAGCTGGCGGAGCTCCGGCTCGCCAGCGAGCGGCGCTTCCGCAGCCTCGCCGAGGCCATCCCGCAGATCGTCTGGACGGCCCGCCCGGACGGCTCGCTCGACTACTGCAATCGCCGCTGGCTGGAGTACACAGGGATGTCGGCGCGGGAGACCGCGGGCTGGGGCTTCCTGGATGCGCTCCACCCGGAGGACCGCGGCGGGTTCCGGGAGAAGCTGGTCGGCCAGGTCGCGTCGGCCCAGCCGTTCCAGATCGAGGCGCGTCTGCGGCGGGTCGACGGGAGCTATCGCTGGCACCTGGCGCGGGCGGTGCCTGAGCAGGAGCAGGCGGGTCCCGAGCGCCAGTACCTGGGGACGCTCACCGACTTCGAGGACCTCAAGCAGGCCATCCAGGCGCGCGACGACTTCCTGTCGATCGCGTCGCACGAGCTGCGCACCCCGCTGACGACGCTCATGCTCCGCCTGCAGTCGATGCAGCGGGCCCGGCCCGACGCCGTCAAGGGCCCTGACCGCTACGAGAGCGCGCTGGCGGCGGCGCTGCGACAGAGCGAGCGGCTCGGCCGGCTGGTCGACAGCCTCCTCGACGTGACCCGGATCACAACGGGCCAGCTGGCGCTCAACCGCGAGGAGTTCGACGTCGCCCAGGTGGTGCGCGAGGTGGCGGAGCGACTGTCCGAGGAGGCCCGCCGCGCCGGCTGCGAGCTGGCCGTCCGTACCGAGGCCGCGGTGGTCGGCTGGTGGGACCGGCTCCGGGTCGAGCAGGTGGTGACCAACCTGTTCACGAATGCCGTGCGCTATGCGCCGGGAAAACCCATCGAGATTGCGGTCGACGCCGACGCGCGCGCGACCCGGCTCTCGGTGCGAGATCACGGCATGGGCATCTCCCAGGAGGACCTCGCGCGTATCTTCGGGCGCTTCGAGCGCGCCGTGCCCGCGCGGCATTTCGGCGGTCTCGGAATGGGCCTGTTCATCACCCAGCAAATCGTGCAGGCCCACGGCGGCTCCATTGCGGTCGAGAGCGAGATCGGCCAGGGCTCTACCTTCACCGTCGAGCTGCCGCGCGAGCCGCCAGCGCGGTGCTGACTACGGTCTGGTAGCAAGGGATGGCTGACTGGTAGGCTATCCTACGCGCACCGCGGTGCGACGTCCGGCAGCCCATCAGGTGTCGATCTTGCAACGACGGCTGTCAGCTGCCATGGGCCCACTATCCCGACGAGAACCCCAGATCGAGCTGCCACCTCCTCGGTGGCCGAGCCCCACCCTGTCCGAGCCGCAGTTTGCGCTGCTGGGGCCGGACCTGCGCATCGTCGCAGCGAGCCCCGGCTACCTCGAGCGCGACGGGTGCTCGGCGGTCGGTCTGCGCATCGACGAAGCCCTGTCGGCGACCGGTCTGGTTCCCCATTCAGCCGGCGTCAGGGCCGCGCTCGCGCGCGTCCTCGATGCGCGCGTGAGTGTGACGGTCCAGGTGGACGCGGGGGCGCTCACCCACGTCCCACTGCTGGGGGCTGATGGGGAGCTCCTCCAGGTGCTCCACGTCCTCCACGCACACACACCCGTCCGGTCCGAGGCGCCGAGCTTGCACGAGACGCAGGAGGTTCTGCTCGACGACGACGCTGGCGCTGCCGTCCCGGCCGCCGAGCAGGCGCTGCGGCCGCTGGTGCTGGTCGTCGAGGACGATCCGCTGATCCGCCAGGTGATCTGCGAGGCCCTCGGCGGTCACTACCGCACGGAGGTGGCGGCGGACGGGGCCGACGGCCTCCGACGCGCGGTGCTTTCGCGGCCCGACCTGGTGCTGAGCGATCTCACGATGCCCATGCTGACCGGCGTGCAGCTGCTCCACGCGCTGCGCACCGTGCGGGCCCTCGACGAGACACCCGTGGTCATTCTCACCTCGAGCTCCGACGAGCCGCTGCGGGTCCAGCTGCTCCGCGAGGGCGCCCAGGACTTCATCCAAAAGCCCTTCTCGGTCGCCGAGCTGCGGGTGCGGGTCGACAACCTCGTGCACGCGGCGCAGGCGCGGCGAGCGCTCAAGCAGGAGCTGGCCAGCCAGCGCGACGACCTCGAGCTCCTGGCCGAGGAGGTCGTGCGCCGCAAGCAGGAGACCGAGACCGCGCTCGAGGCCGTGCGCGCCGCTCGCGACCACGCCGAGCACGCGAGCGAGGCCAAGGGCGCGTTCCTCGGGCTGGTGTCGCACGAGCTGCGCACGCCGCTGGCCGCGCTCGGGCTCCAGGTGCACCTCTTGCGGAGCTCGACGCTCAGTGGCCGCCAGAAGGAGCTCACCGAGCGAATCGAGCGATCGTCCGGCCGGCTCCTCACCCTCATCGAAGCGCTACTCGAGCGGGCGCGCATCGACGCGGGCGGCGTCACGGCGCAACTCGCGGAGCTCGACCTCGGAGACGTCATCGAGGGCGTGGTGGCCGAGCACGCACAGGCCGCCTCGCGCAAGGGCCTCGCGCTCGGGTGCTCCGGGGTGCGTGGGTTGTGCGTCGTCAGTGACGCCCAGCTCGTGCGCCTGTTGCTGTCGAGCCTGGTCGATAATGCCGTCAAGTTCACGGAGCGCGGCGAGGTGACCCTCGTCGCCGCGCTCGAGGCAGACCACGTTCGCGTGTCGGTGCGTGACACGGGCCCTGGCATCGGCCCGGCGCAGCAGGTCCGGCTGTTCTCTCCGTTCGAGCACCTGACGCCCATCGAGCACAAGCATGTCCCGGGCTTCGGGCTCGGGCTCGCTCTGGTCCGCGACCTCGCCCAGGCGCTCGGCGCCCGCGTCGAGATCGCTTCGACCGTGGGGGTCGGCAGCACGTTCACGCTCCGCCTGCCCAGGGATCCCCGTTCCGCCCCGGCATCCGTTGCGGAACGGTAACCGCCGTCCGCCATCGGTAGCGTTCGCACCTGCCCGAAACGGCCGCAAGCTGTGCTGTCGGACCCCGCTTCCTCGAGCCTGATTCTTGCTTGCATGAGCAACCTGGCGTCTTGCCAGGAGGCGACATGAGCTCACGGCCCCGCATCCTCCTCATCGGCCTTCCCGAGGCCACCGGTCGTCGGCTGTCACGCGAGCTCGGGGAGCGAGGTTGTGCCTGCGAGGCCAGCCACGGGCCCGGGGATGCCATCTTCCGGGCGAGCTGGAACCAGCCCGATCTGGTCCTCATCGACGACGCCGCCGCCGCGCTCGTGGAGACCTTGCTCGAGGAGACCCACGACCTGGTGGTGATCGGCATCGACGACGCCCCGGCAGTCGACGCTCTCGCGGTGCTGGCCAGCGCTGCGGAGCGACGCCGCGCGGCCTCGGTGTCGGCGGGGACCAGGCGTCGACTGCGCGTCCTGGTGGTCGACGACGATGTCGATCTCCGCGAGGCGTTGCGCACGAACCTCGAGGAGTCGGGGTTCGACGTGGTGGAGGCGACCGACGGCCTGGAGGCCCTCGAGGCCCTCGATCAGCAGCGGGTCGACGTCATCCTGCTCGACCTCATGATGCCCCGTCTGTCCGGCATTGGCTTCCTGCAGCGGGTGAGCGCCGACTCACCTCCGATCGTCGTCCACGCCGCGTGCCTCGAACCGAGTGGACGGGACTATCCGAACGTCGCCGCCGTGCTGAGGAAACCGGCGCCGATCGACGTCCTTTTGGACACGCTCGAGTCCAGCGCGCTGGCGAGAGCGAGCTGATCGCGGCTTCGGGTAACATCGAGCCATGGGTCAGGATCTGGAGCGCAAGCTGTCCCCGTTCGGCCTTGCGGCCCTGGCACTCGATCAGGAGCTCGCCGCCTTCGAGCGGTTCACCGAGCGCCTCCTGCGCATCGAGCTCGATTCACGAAAGCATCTCGAACAGGCCTCGAGCACGGCGGGCGAGGCGACCGCGAGCCGGCAGCGCATCGGGCAGCACATGGGCGCCCTGGTGACGTCGTTGCAGGAGGTTCGCTCGAGGAACGAGTCGCTCTCCGAGCAGCTCGAGGCGCGCATGGCGGAGATCGAGGCCCGCATGCAGGATGCGCGAAGGCTCGCCGAGCGCGCGACGCAGCTCGGGGTCCTGGCGGGCGAGATCTCCGAGGCGGCTCAGCGCGTCGGAGCCGCCGCGCGCGAGGGCGGCGCGGTCGCCGCCACCGCCGACCTCGGCACCATCCTCGAACGGCTGGACGGCCTCATCCAGGATGGACGGGCGCTCGAGGTCGAGGCCCGGGAGCGCAAGCTGCCCGAGCTCTCCACCGAGATCGAGGCGCTGCGCCAGCAGCTTCAGGGCGCACGCAACCGCGTTCACCTGGCGACCGTGCGTTTGCAGACGGGCCGCTCGTGAGCTGTTGGTGACCCCGGCCTGACTCGAACAGGCGACCCCCTGTTTAGGAAACAGGTGCTCTATCCAGCTGAGCTACGGGGCCTTGCGAGGCGTCATCCTGCGGCGGCGGCGCGCGCGTGTCAATGTCACCTGGTCTGGATGGAATCCACCAGTGGCTCACCGTGAGCGCCGACGACGCGGGAGCGCACGAGGTCGTCGCCGCGCTCGCTCTCGAGCAGGTACCCGGCGCGCTTGTCCTTTTGCCCGGCGGGCTTGGCCGCGTCGAGCTTGCGCCGTAGCCCGGCCACCTCGTCGGCCGCGGGCGCGGCGGGCCTGAGCGAGGCGGCCGTGCCGGCGGCCTCGAGGACGTACGACCGCAGGAGCTTGGATCGGTACCGCGCGGCCAGCGACGGGTGCGCGAACGTGTCCACCGAGACCACCTTGCCGGAGACCGAGGCCACGTAGCCGACGATGCGGCTCCGGTCACGCGCCGGGAGCCGGTCGAGCGCTGCCGCGAGCTCGCGTCGCGCGACCTCGGTCGCGCCCCGCTCCTTCTCGGTCGCCGCCCGCAGGGTGTGGGTCTCGCTGGTCGCGCCGGTCGAGGCCAGCTTCTTGTCGACCTCGGCCCACACGCCCGACTGGTTGCCGCTCTTGGCCTCGAAGCGCACCTTCGCGTTCGCGGCCTCGCCCGCGTTCTCGAAGCTGCCCTGCCGGTTCCAGCGGCCGTGCTCGACGCAGAAGGCCTGTACCTCGAGGCGCTCACGAGGGCCAAGCACCGTGTCCTGCCCCAGGATTCGGTCCTGCTTGCCGCCCTGGACGACCTCGCCAGCCAGGATGAGGAGCGGCTTGCGACCACGGTTGGTCACGACCAGCCGGTTGACGGTGCCGGACTGCGAGACCTCCTCCACCTTGACCGTGCCGGCCTTGCTCGCCTCGTCGAGCGTCATCACGTCGGGCGCAGGGCCGATCTGATCGGCCACGACCGGGAGGACGGCGAGTGGCCCTCGCACGACGGGTTCCAGGGTGTGACGACCTCCATCGAGATCGATGCGGTGGGCGCCGGCGGACGCCGGCCACGATGCAAGCGCGGATGAGAGCACGAGGGCGAGCCGCATGGGCACCTCCGCCCGGTCGGACGTACGACGAGGGCGGGGGATCCCGGACCTTTTCGGCCTGCCCCCACCGGCGTAGCATGTCACCCGGGATGGACGTCGAGACCTTCAACAAGCTGCTGTTGTTCGCGCTCGAGCGCGGCATGTCCGACATCCACCTCGAGGTCGGCTATTCACCCCATTACCGATTGCGCGGCGAGCTGGTCCCCACCAAGCTTCCGGTGCTCAAGCCCAAGGACACCGAGGACCTCGGCAAGCTCCTGCTCGAAGGCCGCGGCATCGACCTGCACAAGCCCTTCCCCGAGATGGACGTCTCCTACGCCATCACGGGCAAGGGGCGCTTTCGCGCCAGCGTGTTCCGCCAGCGTGGCTCGGTCGGCATCGTGCTCCGCGCGATCCCGTTCGACGTCAAGAGCCTGACCGAGCTCAACCTGCCGGTGGTGCTGCAGGACATCGCGATGGCCCTGCGCGGCCTCATCCTCGTGACCGGTGCGACCGGCCAGGGCAAGTCCACCACGATGGCCGCGATGATCCGCTTCATCAGCGAGGCGCGCCGGGTGCACATCGTGACCATCGAGGATCCGATCGAGTTCGTGATCCAGGGCGGTAGCTCCATCGTCGTGCAACGCGAGCTCGGCAACGACACCGAGTCGTTCCAGTCGGCGCTGCAGGCGGCGCTGCGGCAGGACCCCGATGTGATCTTCGTCGGCGAGATCCGCAACTGCGACACCGCCGAGATCTGCCTCAAGGCCGCCGAGACCGGGCACCTCGTGCTCTCCACGCTGCACACGCCCGACGCGATGACCACCATCCAGCGGTACATGGGCATGTTCCCGTCGGCCCAGCAAGACGCGATCCGCGAGCGCCTGGCGGAGCAGATCTCGGGCGTGGTGTCGCTGCGTCTTTTGCCCATGAAGTCGGGCGCGGGCCGCATCCCGGGCGTGGAGATCATGCGCGCCACGCCCACGATCCGTGATTGCCTGCGCCACCCGGCGCGCCTCGGAGAGCTGCAGCGCCACATCATCGAGGGCCGCGCCCTCTACGGCATGCAGCTGTTCGATCAGCACCTGCTGGACCTGGCCACCGCGGGCTATATCTCGGTCGAGGTGGCCTCGCTCGCGGCCTCCTCGGCCGAAGAGTTCCAGCGCTCGCTGACCATCGAGTAGGTCCGGGCTACGCGGACTCGGCGACTGGCTTGAGCGCTGGCTGCGAGCTCGTGACGGCGGCGGCGGCGGCTTGCTCGACCTGCTTCATCGCCAAGAGCTTCATGATGTAGGGGAAACCCACCTGCACCGTGTTGACCTTCGGGGCCATCTTCGCGACCAGGCCGAACAGGATCACCACGCTTCGCTCGACGAAGAACCAGCCGTCCGGGTACTCGACCGAGCGCATGAGCTCGCGGAGCTCGTGCTTTTCGACCCCAGGGTCGGCCAGGCGCTTGACCGTCTCGCCCTTGATCTTGCCGAAGTCGTCGATCTGCACGAGCAGCAGCTTCTGGAAGTATTGCCGCACCGTGCGCTCGAGCAGCTCGCGGTTGCCGTCCGCGGCCAGAAAGCCCATCGTCTCGATGCCCTTGATGACGAGCCTGTCGTCCTTGGCGAACATGCCGCGCAGGATGTCGAGCATGCCGTCCACGAGGTTCCAGCGGACTTCGGACACCGCGCCGAAGTCCAGCACCACCAGCTTGGGGCCGGGCTGCACCAGGAAGTTGCCAGGATGCGGGTCGGCGTGGAAGAAGCCGTCGAGGAAGAGCTGCTGGTAGAAGGACTCGGTCAGTCGCCTGGCAACCTGATCGGGATCGATCCCGGCCGCGCGCAGCTCGTTGGTGTGCGAGATCTTGATGCCCTCCATGAAGGACATCACGAGGATGTTCCGGGTGGTCAGCTCCCAGTAGACCTTCGGGAACAGGATGTCGTCCTGGCCCTTGAAGTTGCGCGCGATGCGCTCCAGGCACTTGGCCTCGTGCTCGAGGTTGGTCTCGCGCTCGAGCAAGTCCTGCAGTTGCTCGATCACGCGCTCGAGGCGCGCCATCGGCACGAACCAGCTGTAGACGCGCATGGCCCAGCGCAGGACGCGCAGATCGAGGCGAATGATCTTGGCGATGTTCGGGTAGAGGATCTTCACGGCCACGGTCTCGCCCCGCAGGCGCGCGCGGTGAACCTGGCCGAGCGACGCGGCCGCGAGCGGTACCGGCTCGAAGTGGTCGAAGATCACCTGCGGCGTCTTGCCGTGCGCGGCCAGGAAGGCACGCTCGACATCGCTGAAAGGCCGCGGCGGCACGTGGTCCTGCAGTGACTCCAGCTCCTCGGCGTAGGCGCGCGGCAGGAACGAGCCCATGACCGAGAGCACCTGGCCCATCTTGATGTAGACGCCGCGCAGGCGAAGGATGCCGCGGTACAGACGCCTGGCGTTGCGGCGGTGCACGCGACGCCAGCGCGCGACCAGGCGCGCCTCGCCGAAGACGCGTTCGAGGCCCATCTGCACCAGGTACTCGACGAAGATCACCGAGAACAGGCGGAGGGCGCGGAGGAGCCGCCAGACACTGCGCATGCGCGCCCACATGTTACCCCGCGGCGAGGATTACGGACAGCGCTGTAGCAGGAGGGCGACGCTGCCGGCGCGATCGACCGCTCGCCGTGCGGCCTGGTGGGCCAGGCGCAGCACCGGCTCGTCCGGCGGGCTGGTCAGCCAGCGGTCGATCTGCGCCTTTTCGAGGTCGGGCCCGTAGAGCGGGGGCGCCGGCTCACCCGCGACGGCCCCGGCGAGGCCCTCGTGCAACCAGCGCGGCGTGGCCCGGGGACAGCGGCGATGGCGGGATTCCACGAGCAGGTGCGCGAGCTCGTGGCGCAGCACCGCGTCGAGATCCTCGAGGCGTGCCAGCACGGCGAGTGGCTGCAGGTGGAGCCGTCCGGCGGCGGCGGCGGCCGCCTCGCGCCGGCTGCGGCCGCTCCTTGCGGCGAAGTCGCTGGTCGTGGCCGCGAGCTGCACCTCGATGTCGGCGCTGCCGATGGGGCCGTGCTCGGCTTCGAGCTGCGCGCGCGCGCGCTCGAGGCGGCCCTGGAGGCGCTCGAGGGCCGGCGCGGGGGTGCCGGGCGGCGCAAGGACCACCAGCGCGAGCGCGAGGCCGGCCATCATGGGGCGATCGTATCAGGGGCGCGCATGGGTGATGGACAGCCCAGGAAAGTAGGCGGCCAGGATGTCCCGATAGGAAGCGCCCGCCTCGGCCCGGCCGCGTGCCCCCCACTGGCACAGCCCCACGCCGTGCCCCATGCCGGTGCCGCGAAAGAGGAAGCGCGTCCCTGCTGCGGCGACCGTGAAGCGCGCGCTCTTGAAGGCGGACCAGCCGACCTTGCGCGCCACCAGCAGGTGGAATTCCTCGCCGCCGAGGATGCGCTCCCCACCCGCGTGCTGCACGTGCACGCGCGCCACCCATCCGCCCGGGCCGGTCTCGACCGTGATCCCGGTCGGTCTGACGCCGAGGGCCTGCTCGAGCTGGCGGTCCTCGAGCACCGCCTGCCAGCGCAGGTGCGGCGAAGCGCGGCAGAACTCCCCGTCGTCGACGTCCGGCAGGGCCGGCCGCAGCTCGGGCCAGATGGCCTCCGAGCCCGCCGTGTGCCCGCCACAGGTCGAGAAGTAGTGTGCGGGCGAAAGGGTGTCCGCGTGGGTCAGCACCTCGAGCCGGGTCTCGCGCGCAGCGAGCTGGGCGGCGGCGCCCGGGCGGTCGCGGAAGGCCTGGCAGTGCGTCCGGGGGCAGACGTCGGCCGTGCCGTGGCGTCCGCGCTCGCGCAGCGCGAAGGTGCGCGCGAGCACCGCGAGGGCCTTCTGCGCCTCCCCGGGCGCATCGCGCGCCTCGGCCTCCACCACGCCGGCCACGTAGTCCTCGACCGGTACCACGGCGATTCGATCCGCAAGCTGCACGCGCACGCCCGGCAGGAGGAAGCGCTCGAGCGCCGTCGTCCCCGTGCGTGCCGCCGAGGCGCCGCGGCCACCGCGCAGGCCCACCACGACACCCACGCGCGGGCGCTCTGCCGGCGCCCAGCCCACGAACCAGCCCTGCAGGCCTTCGCGCGGGGTGAGGTCGGTGCCGGTCTTGCCGGCGACCTCGACGCGGGCCGCGTCGACATGACAAGTGCCGTACTCGCCACACTCGCGCATGCCCTCGCGCACCGGCGCCGGCCCGGCCAGCGCCAGCTGTCGCACCAGCTCCACCAGCGCCGGCGCGCGCACGCGAAGGCGCGTCCAGTCGGTTCCGTAGGGCATGCCGAGCCGGCGCGCGACGCGCTGGATGGCCGGCTCACCGAGCGCCGACTCGAGGCGCTTGAAGTACCGGTTGTCGCTCGTGGCGAGGGCACGCGGCAGCGACGAGTCCACCCTGCCCGCCTCCGCGGCGGCGGTCGCGATCACGAGCTTGATGGTCGAGCCGGGCGCGGCCTCGTACGACTCGACCGGGCCCTCGCGGTGGAGGGTCGCGCCCGAGGCGACGTCGAACACGACGAGGACGGCGAGCGACGCGATCAAGGTTTCTTGCAGGAAAACCCGAGCGCGCGTAGCGCGGAGGGCGACTGCGGATCCGCGGCGTGGATCGCCTCGACGTCGGGCGCGGGGATGCTCGTGCCGAGGATCTGGTTCATCTGCTGGATGAAGTAGTCGGCGACCAGCGCGTAGCCGGTGCGGGTAAAGTGCGTGTCGTCGAAGCCCAAGAGGCCCCCGAAGCGGCTCACGTCGAGGCGCTCACCCCCCACCACGACGCCGTCGCGCGCGATCTCCTTGACCCGGGCCGCGATCGGGAGCACGTGGATGTTGCGGAACCGTCCGCCCACCTCCGCCAGGATGGCGTTCAGGGCGTCCGTACGCGCACGCAGCGCGGCCACGGCGCCGTCGGCGTCCTTGCCCCTGGCCCGCATGCGCGCCAGGTGATCCTGGAAGTCCGGCTTGAAGTCCACGTACGGGATGTCGGCGATGAACACCTCGGCGGGCAGCGCGGCGAGCTCGCCGAGGATGACCTCGGCGTCCTTCCGGAACTGCTCGGGCGGCGTGATGGTCTCGAGCGAAAAGCCTGTGTCGTTCGTGCTGAGCGAGCCGAGGACGTCGTTGCTGGCGAGGTCGAGCGAGAGGATGGTCGAGTGGCTGGCGCCCGCCGCGAGCGCCTTGACGCGCCCGATCTGCGGCACCGGAGGCCCCACGATGGGGCTCGACGCGTCGACGTTCCAGGTCAGGTTCTCGAGCACGCTCTTGGCGCCGGCGCCGCCCTCGCGCTGGTCGGCCAGCGTCTCGCCGCCGATGGCCACATTGAACGCCTCGATGTCCGGATCGATGCGCCCTCGACGGACCGAGTACTCGCCCGTCGCGGGATCGAGGAGACTATCCAGGAAGCCCGCGATGTCCGGCTCGGTGGCCACGGTGCAGTCGTGGCGGAAGCTCGCGGCCGTGTAGCCCGGGATGATCCCGCGAGGCACGAGCGGCAGCGGCAGGTAGGCGCCGGCCTGGCGGGCGATCACGGCTGCCGCGGCGGTGGTCTGGCCGTCGACGTCCACGGTGGTGTCGTGGACACCCTCGGTCAGGCTGCCGCCCGTCGCAATGAGCCGTCCGAGCGCAGGCTCGCGCGGCGGACGATAGCGGAGCGCCCCCGGGGTCTCGAGGCGCGTCTCCCCGATCTCGACCACCACGTCTGCCGGCCCCGGCTGGGGCGCGCCCTGGACGGTCACGCGCAGCACGTCCGGCGACACCCAGACGACGTCGTACGCGAGCGCCCCGGCGACCCGCACGACCGGCTTCGGCCGCGCGGGCAGGCGCGGCGTCGGCAGGTGGAGCTCGACCACCTCATGGCCGAACAGACCCACCTCGGCAGGCACGACGCGGATGGCGGCGGCGGTGGTGCCGTCGGCCGAGGCGCCGCAGCCAAGCGCGCACACCAGTGAAAGCGATGGAAGGCGACGGATCACGGGGCCTCGATCTGGATGTGGTCGGCGCGCGAGCGGCCGCCGACGTCGGGGTGGTACATCAACCTCGCGCGCGCCGGCGGCTGCTCGAACGTGCCGACGAAGACCGCGCGCGCCAGGTAGCCGAGCTTGAGGGTCTCTCCGCGCTGCACCGCCTGCTTGAAGAACACCGCGCGATCGATCCGCAGCTCGCGATGGATGCCCTCGGGGTGGAGCTCGATCGGTGCCTGCACGCCCGCGTCGCGCTCGATGGGCTCGAGGCCGGCCGCGAACGGATCTTCGATCATCAGGTGCTCGACCGCCTCGTTCGCGTGCACGGAGAGCTCGATCAGCACCTGCTCGCCCTGCTTGAGCGGCCCCACGCGCGGCGCGCCGTCCCGGCCCAGCACGCGCCGCGCGACCGTCAGCTTGCCCGCGCGCGCGCCGTCGCCCTTGGTGCGCCGGTACGACAGCACCGCGCTCGCGAGCACCGGCGCGTCGCCCGTCTTGCGCAGCTTGAACGTCACCGCGCCCGTGCGCTCGAACGGCTCCTCCAGGACGAGCAGGTCGGGCTTGCCGAGGTCTTCCGCGCGCAGGGTGCGGCTCTCCTCCTGCCCGTCGGGCAGGCGCGCGGTCACCTTGGTCTCGGGATAGCGCTCCTTGCGCTGCTTGAGGAGCTCGACCAGCGCGAGCGCCGCGGCCGTGGTGTCGCGGGTGTTCTCCCAGTGCCCGTCCTCGCGCACGGTCAGAAGGTGCCTGACCAGCTCCTCCACCGCCGCGGCCGTGGGCGTGGTGCGGAGGATGGCGCGCACGGCCGTCGCGGCCGTCTCGACGCGATCGTCGGCCCACGCGATCTGACGGTGACGCAGCCACGCCGGATCGAACCCCTGCTCGCCGAGCGGCTCGGCCGCATGCATCGCCGCGTCGCGCTCGCCGATCTCCGCGAGCGAAAGGGCGAGGAGCCCGCGCGCATACAGCCCGGGCTTGCGCTCGAGCACCTTCTTCGCGAGCGCCGTGTTGGGGCTGCCCCCGAGCGCGAGCCCGTAGATCACCATCGCGCGGGACAGATCGTCGAGCCGCGCGTCGCCGGCGAACGCGCCCAGGCGCCGCGAGCCCGCGGTCAGCAGCTCCAGGTCGACCGCGACGCCGGCGCGCCTGGCGAGCGCGAGCCCCTGCACCACCAGCGCGGTCATTCGCGCGTCGCTGGGGTCGTCGGTCCACCAGCCCCAGCCGCCGTCCTCGTGCTGAAGATGCTTGAGGTGCGCCAGGCCAAAGCGCACGAACTTCGGCACCTCGTTCTCCAGGTACGCGCTCTGGATGCCGAGCGAGCGCAGCGCGTCGGCGGCGACCACGGCGGGCAGGAACCGGCTCAGGGTCTGCTCGGTGCACCCGTAAGGGTAACCAGCGACATATTCGAGAGCGCGAATGAGTGCCTGGGTGTAGCCGACGCCGGCCCGCACCTGCAGCCTGGCCGTGCCCGGCACAGCATCCGGCGGGATCGTCAGCGTCACCTCGCGCTCGGCTGCCGCGCCGTGGAGGAAGAAGCTCTCGGTCTCGACGTCCTCGAAGCCCCGTGGCTGGACCGGCATCGGGATCTCGAGCGCGTCCTCACGCTTGTCGTCCGTCACCCGCGCCGTCAAGGTCTGCAGGCCCGAGCCGAGCGCGC
Organism: Myxococcales bacterium; assembly: GCA_023248855.1. Taxonomy (GTDB): domain Bacteria; phylum Myxococcota_A; class Polyangia; order JAHFDS01; family JAHFDS01; genus JAHFDS01. Next base: position 12,048 of record JAHFDS010000033.1, on the reverse strand, counting down.
GCGGGGCGATCTTGATCGGAAAGCTCGCGGCGACGCGGGCGCCCGGCGCCGCCTGGCGCGGCTCTCCGGGGGAATCGCCGAGGGCCAGCGTGAGGGCGGCCGGCCTGTCGGTGTAGTTGTGCGCGATGACGTGGGCCTGCGTGACGTCACCGTCGCGCAGGAAGCGCGGCGACGACATGCGGACCAGCAGATCCTTCTTGCTGACGAACGAGGCGCGAGCGGAGCCGACGCGCGTGTCCGCCGTCAGCGCCCAGGCGGAGAGGCGCCACCTGGTCAGGTTGCCCGGCAGATCGAAGGTCGTGCGCGCCACGCCCTCCTTGCCGGTCCGGAGCGCGGGCGCCCAGTGCGCGGTGTCCTTGTTCTTGCGGCGGGCGCGCGGATCGTCGAGGTCCTTGATGGCGCCGAACGCGCGCGCCCACGACGGCGCGGCGTCGGCCTTCTTCTTGAGCCGGGGCTCGCGCGAGTAGCCGTAGAACTTGTAAGCGAGCGACGAGCCCGTGCGAACGTTCTGCCGGCGTTTCGGGTAGAAGAACTCCGGTAGCGGCGTCACGAGCTCCGGCGAGATCTCGTAGACCGCCTCGTCCACGACGGCGAGCGCCACCTCGGCGCCCTCCACGGGTTTGCCGGCCGCGTCCTCGACGCGCACCTCCGCCTTGACCCGGTCGCCGGGCGCGTAGCGCGAACGGTCGGTGGTGATGCTGACGCGCAGCAACCGATCGCGTGGCGGCACCAACAGCGCGCGGTCAACCCGGTAGAGCTCGCCGCCCGAGATCGCGGCCACGCCCAGGTAGCAATTCGGCGCGTGGCGGTCGTCGATGTGGACCCGCAGGACGCGCGAGTAGCCCTCGACGCGCTCGACGCGCGCCTCGAGGATCTCGTGGCCCTCGACGGTCACGAGCGCGCTCGACTGCGAAAACGGCGCCAGCAGCAGCACCTCGGCCGTGTCGCCCGGCTGGTAGCTCGGCCGGTCGGGGATGAGCGTCAGCTGCGCCGGCGCGAACGGCAGGTCCCCGCCCGTGCTGGTCGCGAACACGAAGCCCTCGCCCGTGATCGCGACGCCGCGCGCGTCGCGGGCGGCCGCCCGGATCTGGTAGTAGCCCGGGCCGGGCGCCGAGAACGACACCACGCCCTGCCCGTCCGCCCCGAGCTCGACGTCCTGGTCGAGGAAGCGCTGCGACTCCGACTGGCCATCGCCCTTGGGCTTCTCCGCGGCGATGGTGACGTGAAGCGTCGTCTTGACCGCGCGATCACCGTAGTCGCGCGCGCGGAGCTCGATCTTGGCGTCCTCGCCGGGCCGACGCAGCACCCGCTCCGTCCGCACGTCGACGTGGAAGGCCCCGCGCGTGACCGTGAGCTCGAGCTCACCCGTCGTCACCCGCTTGGACTCGTCGGTGACACGCGCCTCGACCACGTAGGTCCAGTCCGCGCCGCCTGCTTCGGTCGGAAACTGCAGCGAGAAGCGCCCCTTTCCGTCGAGCTTGCCCCCGGCGCCCAGGACCTTCTTGCGCTCGGTCAGGCGCACCTCGGCCTCGCTGTAGAAGAAGCCCGCCTCGGCGTCGGCCCACTTGGGTACGAAGAAGCGGGTGCGATAGACGTCGATCTCGTAGCTGGCCCCCGACACCGGGGCGCCGAAGAGGTAGGCCGCGGTCCCGGTGACCTTGACCGTATCGCCGGCGGCGTAGGCTGGCTTGTCGGTCTCGAAGCCGACCGCCGACTCCGGCTTGATGTACTCCTTGACCTTGAGCTCGCCGCCGTAGCGCACGCCGTCGAGCGTGAGCGCGAGCGTGTAGACGCCCATCGCCGCCTCCGGTGGCAGCGTGAGCTCGCCGTGCGCGGCGCCGCCCGTGAGCTTGACCTTGCCGCTCTCGATCACGCTCTCCTTGGGATCGAGCACCTGCAGCTCGGCCGTGTGCGACGGCGTCGTCTGCCAGCGGTTCTCGCCCTGGGGCGAGCGCAGCCACGTCTTCCAGTAGACGGTCTGCCCAGGCCGATACACCGGCCGATCGGTGAAGATGTAGGCGCGGCGCTCGCGCACCTGCGACGGGTGATAGACCGGATCGTGAACCGCGAAGCCCTCCTGCGCCTCGGCGAACGCGAGCAGGTGGCTCGACGCGCCCTTCGGCACCGCAGCGCGATACGTGCCATCGGTGCCCGTGCGCCCGCTGAGGATCGGCTGATCTCGCTTCTGCGTGTCGTAGATCGTCACGGCGGCGCCGACCACCGGCTCGCCGCTCGTGGCATCGGTCGCGTAGGCGACCAGCTGGCTCGGCCCCTGCTTGGTCAGAAGCGCGAGGTTACCGACCACGACCACCGCGTGCGCGGCCTCCTTCTTCCAGATCGCCTCGACGAGGTACGCGCCGGGCTCGCGCTCGCCGATCGGCAGATCGCGGTAGACCCACTGGCTCGAGGCGCCGAGGTCCTCCCGCCACGCCTTGACCAGCTCGAACCCCGCCAGCGGCGGCAGCATGGGTTGCTCGGTGGTGTGCCTGGCCAGCCCCGCCTCGAGCCGCTGCCGCGCCTCGTCGAGCACCGCCTTGCTGCCCCTTCGCGCCGGTGGCGTCACGGCGACGCGGAAGCCCGTGTACATGCGGTCCGCGGTGCGCCGGTACGCGTTCCACAGGAGGTCCACCGCGTTCTTGCGGCGCGGCGTGTTGTCGGTGACCGGCCGGTGCGGATCGGCGAGCGCGACCACGTAGGCCTTCGCATCGCGCAAGCGATAGATGCGGATATCCGCATATTCGGCATGCTGCGCCTCGAGCTTCACGGTCGGTGCGCGCACGCCCGGGATGGCCGGCCCGTCGCTCGTCAGGTAGAGCGCCGGATCCATCGCCCGTGCCGGCCCTGGCACGAGCGTCCACAGGAAAGCTCCGAGCGCCGCGAGCCCCGAGCGCCTCACTTCTTCGCCCCCTTCTGCTCCAGCCTGCCGATCGGCAAGAGACGTACCGGCGCCCGGCCGCGCTCCGCCGGCGGCACCACCTCGAGCTCCGCCACCGTGTACGTGTCGGAGGGCTTGGACAGCACGGCCTCGAAGCTGCGCCGCTCCTCGCGGTCCGTGCCCTCGTAGAGCACGGTCTCCACGCGGATGGGCACGAGCGGCTGCGCCCGCTGGCCGTAGGGCCCTTCGCTGCCGCCCTCGGGGCCGACCTCACCCTCGCCCAGCCAGCCGCCGGCCCAGTAGTTGACCTGCACGAGGTACTTGCCGGCCGGCGCGTTCGCGATGGTGTAGGCCTGCGGGCCCATGCCGACGGCCCCACCCGGCAGGTCGTTGTAGAGGTCGTGCAGCACGCCGCCGCTCTTGCTCTCGCGGTTGGCCCACCACACCTTGTTCTCCGGGCTCTCCCAAGGCTGCCCGGGAGTCGGCGGCTTTTGCCCCGTGGCCGCGGGCTCGGTGACCCACAGATCGATGTAGAAGGGCTGCGGATCGAACATCAGATAGACCTTGAGGTCGACCTTGGGCACCTTGGCCTGGAAGGTCACGGCAGCCCGGCTCGCCCCGCCCTTGCCCACTGCCTCCACGACCGCCGTGTTCTGGCCGCCCGACACCACCACCTTCTGCTTGAAGCGCCCGCCCTCGACCTTGATCAGGAACGAGGTGCCGTTTAGCGCCAGGGTCGCGCGCGTGATCTTGGCGTCGGAGATCCGCCCCTCGACGACGATCTTTCGCTCCGTCGTCCAGCCGTCGAGCGGCCGCTCGATCACTACCTTGGGAGGCGCCGAAAGGAGCGTGGCCAGAAGGACTAGAAGAGCGCTCGCCACCGGTAGACCCCCAGGAAGCTCGGGTTGTCGCTGCGCGGATGCCAGCGATCGTCGGGATGACGCAGCAGGTCGGCAAGGCGCACGTGGCGGACCTCGCCGGGGCCGGCAGAGCCGTCCGGCCGCGCCATCGGGCCCGTGTGGTAGACGACCGCATCGCCCAGCACGACCATCACGTGGTCGGGCATCGAGCGTGCCTCGGGCTGGCGGAAGAACAGCAAGTCGCCCGGGCGTGCGTCCGAAAGCGAGCGCGAGATCCGCGCCGTCGCGTGATCCCGGAGCCCCTGCGCCGTCGCCGTCGCCGCGAGCGTGCCCGCGCCGGTCGGAAAGACCGCGCCGCCCGCGGGCAGGCGACCGACCCCGCGCAGGGCTTGCCGGAAGGCGAAGCGCACGAGGCCGGCGCAGTCACGTTGCGCGGCATCCCAGTGATCGTCGAGCCCGCGGGCCTGCGCGACGGCCACGTCGATGAAGGTCTCGATGAACCGTGCCCGCTCGGCTTCGCCCGCGAGCTCGAGCCGGTCGGGCACGCCGTCCCCATCGCCGTCCGCGTCGCGCACCGCCACGGTGCGGGAGGCCAGCTCTCGACCGCCGGCGTCCACCTCGATGGGGCCACGCCCTGGCGTCTCCGCCCGGAGGTCTTGCACCCAGACCCCGCCCCTCCAGCGCGGTCGCCCGAGCGCGCGCAGCCCAGAAGGGACCGAAAGGCGCACTGGCGGAGCTCCAAGGGCGTGGACGATCGCGAGGCCGAGGAGGTTCTGCCGCTCGATGCGCACCCGCACCGTCGCGCCCACGGGGAGCCAATCGGGCGCGCCAATCGTCGCCGAAAGGCGGACCGGGACGAGCGCGACGCCCACGGCCAGGACGGCCGACGCTGCGCATGCGACCTCCATGCGGGCGCGCGGCCGCTCGCGCGCGACGGAGGTCATCGAAGCCCCACGAGGGCGCCTTCCGCGGCGCGTTCCTTGCGCAGGAGCACCGCCCCTGCGGGGCGCAGCGCGGCCAGGCGAGAGAGCGCCGAGCCGAGCGCCTCGTCGACGTCCGTGGCGACGAGCTCGGGGGCCTTGAGCGTCCGCAGGTCCGCGAGCACCGCCGTCCCTAGCGCGCCCGGATCGACGAACAACGCGGCCTGCGCCGCACCGCCCTCGGTGCCCGCGAGCGCTGGCCGGTCGAGCATCGACGGCGCCATGCCGCGGGCGGTCGCGACCGCGCGCTGCAGCGTCGCCGGGTGCCCCGAGAGCAGGAGCTGGCCCCCGACCACCGCGAAGCACGGCTCGTAGCCGCCCTTGGCCTTGATGCAGGCGAGCCCCTCGCGCAGCTCGGCCTTTCTGCCGAACGCGCGCGCCCACAGCTCCCCGGCCGCCACGCGCGCCTTGCCCTCGTCGGTCACCGCCAGCGCCAGGAGGTGCGCCGCCGTCGGGTAGCGCCCCTTGCGTTCCATGCCGAAGAACGCATACGTCGCGCTGCCGCCCAGCACGGCCAGCAGGGCGCGCGCCGGCTTTTGCAGCCTTGCGTCGGTGAGCGCGGCGACCAGCGGCTCGATCACGCCCCTTTGGGCCAGGGACGCGCCCGCCACGACGAGCAGCGCATCGCGCGGGACCACGCCGAGCGCGCCCTTCGGCAGGGCTCCTTCGGGTGCGCCGTCGTACCCGAGCCGGATCCCGAGCCGCGCGAGCCCCGGGTCGACCGAGAGATCCACCCGGTCGAGCGGCCCGAGCAGGCGCGCGAGGTCCGCCGGCAAGAGCGCTCTTGGCCTGACCCGCACGGCGAGCAACTCCGAAGCAGCGTCCACCGCCAGCGAGTCCGCCGCCCCCTGGCCTGCCAGGCGTGCCAGCGCGCGATCGAGCAGCTCGCGGTGCGAGGCGGCCAGGAAGCGGTTCCGCAGCACGACGTAGTGCAGGCGCTTGCGCCCCATCTTGAGCTGCACGATGCGGTGCGCACCGACCTCGGCCACCTCGACCTCGGCGCCCGGCGCCAGGGACTGCCAGGCCATCGCCAGCCGCGCCGCCGACTCCACCTTGCCGTCGATCGCCTTGACGAGCAGCCACTGGTGCGTGCGTCTGGCGTCGTCCTTGCCCTTGTCGTCCGCCGACAACCGGGCCGCCAAGAGCGCCGGCCCGGACAGCGCTTCGTCGTACGAGATCGGCACCACCGCCGACGAGGTGTACGTGCGCACGCGGGCGTCGGCGACGAACGGCAGCCGGGTGAACGAGGAGAGCTTGAGGTCCTCCCACAGCGGCGTCTCGGTCAGCGCGCGCAGCGCCGCGTCGGCGGAGACCTTCCGCTGCACCTCGGGCAGGTCGCGCGTCGCGACGACGAGGTCCATCCCCTCGGGCACGAGCGCCCCGAGCGGCTGCTCGGGCGCCGCCGGTAGCCCCTGGATCTGCTGCGTCGCCGCAGGCGGCCCCGGGGGCTTCTGCTTGCCCTTGCAACCTGCGACCAGGAGGGCCAGCGCCGCACTCCCCACGACGATGATGCGCATCTCGGTGCCGCGAATCCTAGCGTGTTCGCAGCCGCCGGTGCGGTGCCATCACGGGATCTGGTGCCGGTGGTCCCGGAGCTACAGCGCCTCTTTCAGGTAGCGCCCGGTGTGGCTCTCCTTGATGCGCGCGACGTCCTCGGGCGTCCCCTGCGCGACGATGGCGCCGCCGCCGGATCCGCCCTCGGGGCCGAGGTCGATGACCCAGTCGGCGGTCTTGATGACGTCGAGGTTGTGCTCGATCACCACCACCGTGTTGCCCTGGTCCACGAGCTGGTTCAGCACGTCGAGCAGCTGGTGGATGTCCGCGAAGTGCAGGCCCGTCGTCGGCTCGTCGAGCACGTAGATGGTGCGGCCCGTGCCCTTCTTCGACAGCTCCTTCGAGAGCTTGATGCGCTGCGCTTCGCCGCCCGAGAGCGTGGTCGCGCTCTGCCCGAGCCCGATGTAGCCGAGGCCGACGTCGCGCAGCGTCTCGAGCTTCTGCCGCACCTTCGGGATGTGCGCAAGGAAGTCCGCGGCCTGCGCCACGTTGAGGTCGAGCACGTCCGCGATCGACAGCCCCTTGTACTTGACCTCGAGCGTCTCGCGGTTGTAGCGCCGCCCGCCGCACTGCTCGCACTGCACGTAGACGTCCGGCAGAAAGTGCATCTCGATGCGGATGATGCCGTCGCCGTGACAGGCCTCGCAGCGGCCGCCCTTGACGTTGAACGAGTATCGCCCCGGCTTGTACCCGCGCGCCTTCGACTCCGGCAGCTGCGCGAACAGGTCACGGATGTGCGTGAACACCCCCGTGTACGTCGCGGGGTTCGAGCGCGGCGTCCGCCCGATCGGTGACTGGTCGATGTCGACCACCCGGTCGATGTGCGCGATCCCATCGACGCCGTCGTGCGCGCCCGCTGGCGTCTTGGCCCCGTGAATCTTCTGCAAGAGGACCCGCAGGAGCGTGTCGATCACCAGGGTCGACTTGCCCGAGCCGGACACGCCCGTGACCGCCGTGAAGACACCCACGGGGAAGCGCACGCTGAGGTTTCTCAGATTGTTCTCGCGTGCGCCGCGAACCGTCACGTGCCGGTTGCCCGACGAGCGGCGGTGCTTGGGCACCGCGATGCGCTTTCGCCCGGACAGGTACTGCCCGGTGAGCGACTGGGTCGACGACGCCACGTCCTCCGGCGTGCCCGCCGCGACGATGCGCCCGCCGTGGATGCCCGCCCTCGGCCCCATGTCGATCACGTGGTCGGCCGCGCGGATCGTGCACTCGTCGTGCTCCACCACGATCACCGAGTTGCCCATGTCGCGCAGCTTGAACAGCGTCTACAGCAGCCGATCGTTGTCGCGCTGATGCAGGCCGATCGACGGCTCGTCGAGGATGTAGAGCACCCCTACGAGCGAGCTGCCGATCTGTGTGGCGAGCCGGATGCGCTGTCCCTCGCCGCCCGACAGCGTCGCCGCGGTGCGATCCAAAGTCAGATAGTCGAGCCCGACGTTCACGAGGAACGCCAGTCGGTCCACGATCTCGCGCAGGATCCGCTCGGCGATCTGGTGCTGCCTGGGTGTCAGCTTGAGCCCGGAGAAGAACTTGTGCGCCTCCTTGATCGAGAGCGCGGAGACCTCGTGGATCGGGCGATTGCCCAGCTTGACGGCACGCGCCTCTTTGCGCAGGCGCGTCCCTCCGCACTCCTCGCATGGTGTCTTCGACATGTAGCGGTGGAACTCCTCGTACACCGCCTCGAAGTCGTTGTCGGTCTGGTTGCCCTCCTCGCGGCGCTTGCGCTCGTGCTCCGCCAGCCGTCGCTCGAGGTTGGCCACCACGCCCTCGAAGTCGCGCTTGAACGAGTGCTTGCGCCCGTTCTTCTCGAAGACGAACTCCATCTCCTCGCCGCCGTTGCCCTTGAGGATGAGCTCTCGCGTCGCCGCCGGCAGCTTGTCCCACGCCGTGTACAGGTCGAAGCCGTACTTCTTGGCCAGCGAGTCGAGGATCTGCTGAAAAAATGGCGAATTGCGCCGCTCCCAGGGCTCGATCGCGCCCTCGCGCAAGCTCAGGTCCTCGTTCGGGACGATGAGGTCGGGATCGAAGAACATCCGTGCGCCGATGCCGTCGCAGCCCGGGCACGCGCCGTGGGGGTTGTTGAACGAGAACAGGCGCGGCGTGATCTCCGGGAACGAGATGCCGCAGTCGATGCACGCGAACCGCTCCGAGAACTCGAGGTCGTCCCCCTCCAGCGGCGAGATCTTGACCAGGCCCTCGGCCAGCTTGAGCGCGAGCTCGATCGAATCGGTCAGCCGCTGCTTGACGTCCGCCTTGAGCACGAGCCGGTCGACGTACACCTCGATGGTGTGCTTCTTGGTCTTGTCGAGCTTGGGTGGATCCGAGAGGTCCTTGAGCTCCCCGTCGACGTTGACGCGCGCGAACCCCTCCTTGCGCAGCTGGTCGAGCTCCTTCTTGAACTCCCCCTTGCGATCGCGCACCACCGGCGCGAGCACCGAGAACCGCGTGCCCTCCCCGAGGTCGATGATCTGATCGACCATCTGCTGGACGGTCTGCGAGGCGATCGGCTTGCCGCACGAGGGACAGTGCACCAGGCCGATGCGCGCGTAGCAGAGGCGCAGGTAGTCGTAGATCTCGGTGATCGTGCCGACGGTCGAGCGCGGGTTCTTCGAGATCGACTTCTGCTCGATCGAGATCGCGGGGGACAGCCCCTCGATCGAGTCGATGTCGGGCTTGCCCATCTGCTCGAGGAACTGCCGGGCGTAGGCGGAGAGCGACTCCACGTACCGCCGCTGCCCTTCGGCGTAGATGGTGTCGAAGGCGAGCGAGGACTTGCCCGATCCCGACAGGCCGGTGATCACGACGAGCTTGTCGCGAGGGATCTCGACGTCGATGTTCTTGAGGTTGTGCTCGCGGGCGCCCTTGACGGTGATCTTGTCCATTGCGACGCTTCTAGGGGCCATCTGCGTGCGTTCCCACACGCGTCCGGCGCTTTCATCGTACTCTTTTTCGGTGCCCCAAGGAAGGTCCTCCCAAGGACTGTGGCTCGTGGGTGTCCTTGGGGTCGTCCTCCTGATCTGCGCGCCCGTCCTTGGCAGTGGATTTCTGACCGACGACCACTTCCTCATCGAGCACGGGCGGCTGGTCGGCGATCCCTCGCTGGCGGCTGTCGTGGGTCTTCTGACCCACGACACGCTCTACAACCACGACCCTGACCGAATCGACTCCGGCACCATGGGGACCTACCGCCCGCTCCCGCTGGTGGTGTTCTGGCTGGAGAGGCGCCTGTTCGACCTTGCGCCCACGGGCTATCACGCGGTCAACCTCACGCTCCACCTCCTTTGCGTCGCGCTCCTTTCGTGGCTGGTCCGTCGGCTCAGCGGGGACGGCCATGCGGCCCTCCTGGCGGCGTTCGTCCTCGGCGTGCACCCGGCCGTCGCGGAGGCGTGGACCTGGGTAAACGGGGTCTGCGACCTGCTGCAAGCGCTCGGGGTGCTCGGCGCGCTCGCCTGCTTCGAGCGCGGCCGCGCCCTGGCGGGAGCGGCTTGCCTGTTCGCCGCGTGTTGCTCGAAGGAGGTGGGCCTGGTGGCGGCGCCCCTGCTCGCGGTGCGACCGCGCTGGCCGACCGACCCGGCCGAGACCCCCCCGTTTCGCCTGCGACCGCCGGCACAGCTCGCCGCGATCGGCGGCGTGCTCGCGGCGATCTTCGGCCTGCGTGCCGCGTTCCTTCCCCACGCCACGGTGCTCGCCGCCAGTGGCCACGTCGCCGCAGCGGCTGCGGTCGCGCCGGGGTTCGTCGGGTTGGCCGCGCTCGATCTCCTGTTGCCCGTGCACGCGGCAGAGCGCTACATGCTGGTCGACACCCAGGCGCTGGGGACCCTTGGCAACCTGGGGCTTGCCCTCTTGGCCGTGGGAGTCGCAGCCTGGCTGGCGAGGGCGTGGCGCACGCATCCGGCGCGCCTCTGGTACGCCACCTCTGCGGTGGCGTGCATGCTTCCGTGCGCGCTCACCATCCCGGTCGAGTGGGGTCACTGGGGTGGCGGGCGCTATCGGTACTTGCCACTGGCGCTGCTGCTCGGCGCGCTCGCCCCGTTCACCTGGCGGCTCCTGTCGCGCCGCTCGGCACAGGTCGTCCTCGGCGCCTGGCTGGTGCTGCTCTGCATCCAGGCCGAGAACGCCATCGAAGCGCATGCGGACGAGGAGTCGTATGGACGTGTCACGTCGCAGGAGTTCCCCGAACGATCGCACGGCTGGCAGCAGCTCGGCCTCGCGCTGTGCCTCAAAGGGCGGCTCGGCGAAGGGCGCCGCGCTCTCGAGCGTGCCGTGGCCCTGCGTCCCACCGCGCATGGTGCTCGCCACAACCTCGTGCGATGCACGCTGCAGGCAGGGGACCCGCAACGGGCGCTCGCGCTCGCCCGGCAGGGGCAGGTCCTGACTCCGCGCCCCGAGCTGTGGGTGGGCGCGTCGCTCGCGCTCGCCCAGGCGGGCGATCGTGCCGGTGCCATCGCCGAGGCCGAGCGCGGGCGCGATCGCTTCCCGAAGGACGAGGGCCTTGCCGCGCTGCTCCGCGCCCTGCGTGACCGGTGATCGGGACGCTGCGCGAGTCGGCTACAATCCCCGGATGGACGCGACGCGGATGATCGGCCGGAGCGAGCGGCTTCGGGCCTACGAGGACGCCATCGCCAGCCGGCGGGCCTCCCTGGCCGAAGCCGAGCGACGCCTGTCGGACATCGAGGCGGAGCGCGCCACGCTGCGCGAGTGGATCGTGCATCTGAGAAAGGAGGTCCGCTCGCTCGAGCGCGAGCACGCGCACCTGGGCCGGGCCGTGACGCGGCCGCCGATCGGGGACGCGCGCAACGTGACGCGGCCGCCGGTCGAGGCTCGGACGATGACCCGGCCCCCACCCGGTGGCGCGCGGCAGCTCACGCAGCCGGCCACCCCGAAGGCGGTCTCCAAGAGCACCGCCAAGAAGCGCGCCCGCAAGACCCGCTCGCCGTAGCTTGCGATCGGCGGCCTCGGAAGGCCGCCGCAGGAGCCCCCGCTCGGACAAGTCCTCGCGGGCCCCCTTCCCTGCGGCTCGCTTCGCTCGCTCCTGTTGTCACCAGAGTCGGTGCTGGCCAGCCTGGGCGCCATTCAGGGGGCCCTGGCACGCTTCGTCGATCAGGCGACGCGACGGGCCGCGATCTGCTCGGCGAGATCGAAGGCCGCCACGAGACTGTCCGGCCGCGCCCGTCCCGTGCCCGCCAGGTCGTAGGCGACGCCGTGATCGGGCGAAGTGCGCGGGAAGGGCAGCCCCAGCGTGAGGTTCACGCCGAGGTCGAAGTCGAGCAGCTTGAGCGGGATGAGGCCCTGGTCGTGCGTCATCGCGACGACGGCGTGAAAGCGTTCCCTGCCATCCGCGTGTCCCCGGGCGGCCAGTCGGAACACCACGTCGGGGACATGCGGCCCCGTGATCTCCGCCTCGATGCCCGCCCGCGCCGCGCTTTCGCGCGCGTCCTCGATCGCGGGCGCGATCACCTCGATCTCCTCGCGTCCGAACATCCCGCCCTCGCCCGCATGCGGGTTCAGACCCGCCACGGCCACGCGCGGCCGCGTGATCCCGAAGTCGCGGGCGAGCGAGCGCACCGTGAGCGCCACGACGCGCGTGACCTCGCGTCGCCCCTCGGGGCTACCCAGGCGGCGTGCGGCCTCGGCGAGCGAGACGTGGGTCGTCGCGAGCACGACCCGCAGCGAGGGCCCAGCCAGCATCATCGCGAAGTCGGCGACGCCTGCGCGCTCGGCGACCAGCTCGGTCTGGCCTGGGTGCCGGAAGCCCGCGCGCGCCGCGGTCGCC
>JAHFDS010000365.1 GCA_023248855.1 Myxococcales bacterium | reverse complement strand
GGCGTGCGCGGGCCCCGTCCTCGTCGCCGGCGAACGCATCCGACGCCCGGCCGAGCGCGCGCGACAGCGCGCCGAACGGCCCCTCGAGCCGGCCCGCGAGGTCTGCCGGGGCGACGATGCGGCTTGCCCCGCCCAGCACGGGCCGCAGCGCTGCGAACAGCGCCGCCCCGTCGGCGGAGAGGCGAGCGCCGAGGGCGAGGTCCTGGTCGCCGAGATCACGCGCCAGGCCCTCGACGCGCGCGCTGGAGACGGCGATGCCGAGGTGCTCGGTCGCGACGGCCTCGAGCTGGTGCGCCTCGTCGAACACGACCGCCTCGTAGTCGGGCAGGAGCTGCGCGTCGGGCCAGCGCCGCCGGAGCGCCAGATCGGCGAAGAACAGGTGGTGGTTGACGACCAGCACGTCGGCCTTCTGGGCGGCCCGCCGGGCGGCGGTGACAAAGCACGCTTCGTGGAAAGGGCAGCGGGCGCCAAGGCGCGTCTCGCTCTGTGCGCGCACCTCGAGCCACAGCGGATCGCCCTCCGGCCAGGGCAGGCCCGCGCGATCCCCGGTCGCGCTGGTCTGCCGGAAGGTCTCGAGCTCGAGAAGGCGCGGATCGGCCTCGCCGTGCGCCTCGGTGGCGATCGCGAGGCGCCGAAGGCACAGGTAGTTCGACAGGCCCTTGAGGACCGCGACCCGCGGCGCGTGGTCGAGCGCGGCCGTGGCGAGGGCCAGATCCCGGCCGACCAGCTGCTCCTGCAGCGCCCGCGTGCCGGTGGATACGATGGTGCGGCGGCCCGACAGCAGGATGGGCAGGAGGTACGCGAGGCTCTTGCCGGTGCCCGTGCCCGCCTCGACGAGCAGCGTGCCACGGCCCTCGATCGTCTCCGCCACCCGCGCGGCCATCTCGCGCTGCGCGCTGCGCGGCTCGATGCCGGGGGCGCGCGCGCACAGGCGCGCGAAGGCCTCGTCGAGCGCGCTCGTCACTTCTTGGTGCGCGCGGCCTTCTCGTCGAGGCCGGAGGTGCCGAAGCGCCGGTCGAGCTCGCCGAGCACGTCCGCGACGGGAACGCCGCGGCTGCCGAGCGCGACCATCAGGTGAAACAGCAGGTCCGCGGCCTCCGAGACCACGCGCCCGGGCGCGCCCGACGCGAGCTCCGCGCCGAGCTCGGTCGCCTCCTCGCGCAGCTTGGCGGCGATCTTCTCGGGGCCCTCGTCGAACAGCCGCCGCACGTACGAGTGGGCGCCCGGGGGCAGCGCTGCGCGCTGGGCCACGGTCGCCTCGAGCGCGTCGAGCATGCCGCCGCCGGGTGTGCCGAAGCAGGAGCGGCTGCCGGTGTGGCAGGTCGGCCCCGCCGGCTGCGCCTTGACGAGCAGCGTGTCGCCGTCGCAGTCGAGGAAGATCTTGCGCACGGCGAGCACGTGACCGCTCGATTCGCCCTTCTGCCACAGGCGGGCCCGCGAGCGCGACCAGAACCAGACCACGCCTGCGTCGACGGTGCGCGCCAGCGACTCCTCGTTCATCCACCCCACCATCAGCACCTCGCCCGTCTGCGCGTGCTCGATGACCGCGGTCACGAGGCCGCGATCGTCGAAATGCACCGCGGATCGGTCGAAGGGGGCGACAGGGGGCGTCACGGCTATGATCTTCGCAAGAATGGACGCCAAGGGCCACGGGCAGCGCATCTTTCCCCGGCAGGGCGCCTGTCCATGAACGACGACGACTACGCTCGCCTGGGCGCGCGCCTGGTCGCGACCGGCATCCTGTCGGACCCCTGGATGGACGGTCGGCCGCGCTTCGATGCGCGGCCGCTCGTGCTCGAGGCGGACGAGGCGCGGGCCCTTTCGGTCGCCGCCGAGGCCATCTGTGGCGCGCACGAGGCGCTGTGCCGGGTGGTCGCCGCCGAGCCTGCGCACCTCGAGCGCTTCTTTGGCCTTTCGCCCGTGCAGCGGCTGCTCTGGGAGTGCTCGGCGCCGCTGTGGCATGGCCTGGCGCGCGCGGACGTGTTCCCGACCGACGCCGGCCTGGCGATCTGCGAGCTCAACAGCGACACGCCGAGCGGCGAGGCCGAGGCAGTGCTGCTCAACGCCGCGGTGGCGCCCGACCACCCGGACCTCACGGATCCCAATACCGGCCTCGAGGCCCGCTTCTGCGCGCTGGTCGAGCACCTCGCCGCCGAGCTCGCTGGCCGGCGCCCACCGCTGTCGATCGGCCTCGTCTACCCGACCGAGATGCCCGAGGACCTGTCGATGATCCAGCTCTATCGCAGCTGGTTCTCCCGGCGCGGGTGGTCGGTGGTGCTCGGCTCCCCGTACAACCTCGCACCGGCGCCTGGCGCGCGCGTGGCCCTGTTCGGCCAGCCGCTCGACGTCGTCGTGCGCCATTACAAGACCGACTGGTGGGGCGAGCGTCTGCCGCCGTGGGCCGACGCGGCGCCCTACGAGGACCCGGAGCCGCTGTCGGGCCCGCTCGCTTGCCTGCTCCAAGCCGCGGTCGAGGGCACGGTCGCGATCGTCAACCCCTTCGGCTCCGTCTTGCCGCAAAACAAGCGCGCGATGGCGTTTCTGTGGGAAGAGCGGGCGCGCTTTGCGCCGGCCGTGCAGGCGGCCGTGCGGGCCTTTCTGCCCGAGACGCGGCGCCTCGAAGGCCTGGACCGCCAGCGCCTCCTCGACGAGCGGACCCTGTGGGTCGTCAAGAGCGATTACGGCTGCGAGGGCGACGAGGTCATCCTCGGCGCGGCGGTCTCCGACCGCGAGTGGGCCGCCGTGCTCGAGGCGGCGCTGCCGGGGCGCTGGGTGGCGCAGCGCCGCTTCGAGGTGCGCCCGGACGCGCTCGGCCGCTCGTTCAACGTCGGCGTCTACCTCGTGGCCGGAAAGGCCGCGGGATTCTTCGCGCGGGCCTCCGAGGGCCCCACCGACTATAGTTCCGTGACCGTGCCGACGCTGGTGCGCGGGGTGTGGGAGCCCGAAGATGAGTGACGAAAAGCCCGGCGACGACCCGAAACCCTTCGTCAAGCAGGCGGACGTGCGCAAGCCCGGGGTGCGCGGGGCGCGCTGGTTCCACGAGGGCATGTCGCCGAGCGCCCGGGCGCAGGCCGAGACCACGCGGCGTGGGGCGATGCGCAAGCTCGCGCTGCTCGCGGGCGCAGGCGTGCTCGTGGGCGGCGGCGTGGGCGTCTACTTCGCGGTGCGAAAGCCAGACGACATCGAGACCAGCGCCGATTCGCTCGAGCTGCAAAAGCGCGAGGGCTGGGACGTCGGCGATCCGGGCGGCCCCCTCGAGCTTTCGGGAGAGACGGCGATGGACGTCGAGGGCACGGCGTCCTGGCAGAGCGGCCTCGACGACTCGCTCGCGGGCACGCTCGCCCCCAGCTCCGTGCGCCTCTTGCCCTTCCAGGTGCCCACGCTGTTCCAAGTGCTGGGCCTTTCGCAGTCGGTGGGCCTGCGCAGCGCCCTTCGGCCCATCCACACGTCGCAGATGGACCAGGCGTTCGGCCGTGCCGGTGCGCTCGGCGAGCTCTTCGCCGCGGTCGAGTGGCCGACCGACACCGCGATCGTGCTCGACCTGCCGGGGCCCGAGGCCGTGGCGGCCGCGGCCGCGCTCGCGCCGCACTTCGAGCCGGTGTTCGTGCTCGACAACTGGCCCCACCCGCTCGGTGTCGTGCCGAGCCACCTCACGCTCGCCGCGGCCCTTTACTACCTGCCGACGTTCCGGCGCACCAAGAGCGCGCGCACGCGCCCCGATGCGCCGGTGTTCGTGCTCGATCGCGCCCGCCTCGCGGCCTACCGCGACGACGGGGACAAGTTCGACAACCGCTACACCGCGCGGATGCCCGGGGCAGAGGCGCTGCGCACGCTCGCCATCAAGCACATCCTTTACGTCACTCCCGACGACAAGCAGCTCGGCGAGCTCGACGACCTCAACGAGGAGATGGTCGCCCTCGACCGGGCGGGCATCGACGTCAAGGTGGTCGCGATGAGCGACTTCCAGCCGGGCGAGTCGAACGACACCGGCGCGGCCACGACCGCGCTCCTCGCCGCGCCGGGGCGGCCCGCGCCCGACGGTGGCCAGGCGGCTACGGCGGCCGGCGCGACCGTCGCCGCCCCCGTTCCCACCGGCACGACCACGGTCGTGCACCACTACCACTACGGCTCCCCGCTGTGGGGCTCCTACTGGTTCTGGAGCGCGTACGCCTGGCACGCGCCGCCGCGAGTCATCGTGGTGCCGGGACGAGCTGCGCCCCCGCCGCCCCCGCCGCGGCCGTCGAACCTGTCGAGCGGGCACGTCTTCCGACCGTCCCCGCGACCGACCGTGTTCTCGAGCCGCACCGTGGGCGGCGTCGCGAGCGGCGTGGGCAAGCAGAAGCCGAGCGGCTTCGGGCGCGTGTCCTACCGCGCCAGCGCCGAGACGGGTCGCTTCACGAGCCCGAGCCTCGGGCGCTCCGGCTCCTTCGGCCGGACGCGCTACGGTGGCACCTCGGCCTAGGGAACGCGCGTGAGCGGTCACAACGGACACGGGACCTACGAGCTGGAGTACGCCTTCTTCGGCCTGCAGGTGGTGGTCAAGGCGATCCGCGGCGACGAGCTGCGCGGCAAGCTGCACAAGGTGATCGCCGAGGCCTCGAGCGAGCAGTCGCTGGCCGACAAGCGTGCGTTCTACAAGAAGCTCGTCGGCGTGCTCGTGGATGCGATGCCGGTCTTCGAGAAGGGCTTCTGGGACTACCTCGCCGACGGGGCCCAGGAGGAGTTCGACGGCTGGTGCGCCGAGATCGAGGGCAGCATCGCCACCGAGGACGAGGAGGTCGGTCGGCACGCCGACGAGACCCACCGCCTCACCACCGACCAGGACTTCGTCATCGTCTCGGTGATGCTGCTCGTCGAGCGCGGCAGCCCCAGCGACGACACGCTCGCGGCCCGGTGCGACCTGCCGGAGGCGGACTACTTCACGCGCCAGACCTTCGCGCACCTGCTCCACACCCTGCCCATGCTGTCGTTCCAGAACGTGCAGGCGGACGCGGTCTACCTCCTGCCCGGCAACGAGGAGGATGGCTTCGCGTTCGACGACCTCATCGGCGAGGGCTACGACTACCTGAAGGACCTGCGGTAAGTGCGCGGTCGCGATTCGGAGACCATGCCTCGCCGCGTGGACGTGGACGTGGACGTGATCGTGGACGTGGACGGCTTTTCCGCGGGTCCGGACCTGGATTCCGTCCACGGCTACGTCCACGACCACGATGTCTCCGAACTCCAGGTCGACTAGCCCGCGTGCGCGCGTGCGTGGTGATCCCCGCGCTCGATGAGGCCTCGCGGCTGGCCAGCGGGCGCGTGCTCGAGCTCCTGGCCGACCCGGACGTCACGCTCGTGCTCGTCGACGATGGCTCGACCGATGGCACCGGCGCGGTGATGCAGAACCTGGCCCTGCGTGCGCCTGGCCGCGTGCGCGTGCACGCGCTCGAGCGCAACCTGGGCAAGGCGGAGGCGGTCCGGCGGGGCCTCGCCGACGGGATCGCCCAGGGCGCGTGGGCGGTGGGGTACCTCGACGCCGATCTCGCGGCGCCGCCCTCGGAGCTCCTGCGCCTGCTCGGCCACCTGCGCGCGCACCCGGCCCTGCGCGCCGTGCTCGGCGCGCGCGTGGCGATGCTCGGCCGTGACATCCGTCGGCGCGCGCTGCGGCACTACTGCGGCCGGGTATTCGCGACCGCGGCCAGCCTCGCGCTTGGCCTCGCCGTCTACGACAGCCAGTGCGGCGCCAAGGTGTTCCGCGTGGACGCGACGCTTCGAGGCGCGATCGCGCAGCCGTTTGCGGACCGCTGGGCGTTCGACGTGGAGCTGCTCGGGCGCCTGCTGCGAGGGGCCCTGGGCGCCCCTGGTTGGCCTCCTTCCGCCTTCGAGGAGCTCCCGCTCGAGCGCTGGCACGATGGTGGCGACTCCAAGGTGCGGCTCGACCAGGCGCTCGGCGCGACGCTGTCCTTGGTGCGGCTGGCCGTGCGGCACCGCCTCGGCGCCTAGCCCCGGACCAGCCCGGCCGCTTCGAGCTCGCGCAGGCCCTCGGCGACGCGGTCGGTGGGCCGCTCGCCCTTGCACCATTCGATGAGCGGCCCGACGCCCTCGGCCAGCGTGTGCTCGGCCGAAAACCCCAGCACCTCTTGCGCTCGCGTGGGATCGCACACGCAGTGACGGATGTCGCCCGCGCGGAACTTCCCGAGGCGCTCCGGCGCGATCGTGACCCCGAGCGCACGCGCCAGGAGCTCGGCCACCGCGAGCACGCTGGTCGGCCGGCCGGTGCCGATGTTGAGCGCCTGCGCGCCCGGTTGCTCGCTCTCGGCCGACAGCACCACCGCGCGCGCGACGTCACGCACGTCGATGAAGTCCCGGCTCTGCAAGCCGTCCTCGAACACGAGCGGCGGCTGCCCAGCGAGAAGGCGCCCGAGGAAGATCGCCGCCACGCCCGTGTAGGGGTTCGACAGGCTCTGGCGCGGTCCGAAGACGTTGAAGAAGCGCAGCGCGAGCGTGGGCAACCCATACGCCCGGCCGAATGCGATGCACAGGTCCTCCTGGTGCTTCTTGGTGGCGGCGTAGACGCTCGTGAGGTCGGCCGCCTTGGATTCGGCGGTGGGCGCGGGCGCCAGGTCCTCGCCGCAGCGGGCGCAGGGCACCTCCCAGCGCTGCCGGGCCAGCCGCTCGTCGCTGCGCGGAGCGGGCTCCGTGCCCCCACAGCGTGGACAGAGGAACGCGCCCTCGCCGTAAAGGCTCATGGAGGACGCCACGACCAGCCGCCGCAGCCGCGCCCTTCGCGGCACGAGGGCCTCGAGCAGGACGCCCGTGCCGTGGCAGTTCGAGAGGGTGTAGTACGACGGCTGGTACATCGACTGGCCGACGCCCACCGTGGCCGCGAGGTGGACGACGCGCGTGACGTCCTCGAGCGCCCGCTCGAGCTCGATCGCGCAGGTGACGTCGCCGAGATGGAAGCGGATCCGGCCCGCCCGCAGGTGCCCCTCGAGGTGGCGGGGCGTGGCCGCACAGCCGCCGTGCACCTGCGGATCCAGGTTGTCGAGCACGGTGACCGCGTGGCCCCGCTCGACCAGCCGGTCGACCACGAACGATCCGATGAACCCGGCGCCGCCCGTGACGAGGATGCGCTCGCTCAGGGGGTCTCCCGCATGACGATCCCGCGCGCAGCCAGGAAGCGCTTGGCCTCGGGGATCGTGTGCTCGCGGAAATGGAACAGCGACGCCACCAGCACCGCCTCGGCGCCCGCGGCCAGCCCCTCGGCCAGGTGCTCGAGCGTGCCCGCGCCGCCGGAGGCGATGACCGGTACGCCGACCGCCGCGGTGACGACCCGCAGGAGCTCCAGGTCATAGCCGGCCCGCGTGCCGTCGCGGTCCATGCTGGTGAGCAAGATCTCGCCCGCCCCCGTCTCGGCCATGCGCACGCACCACGCCACCGCATCGAGCTCGGTCGCGCGCCGGCCGCCGTGCGTGAAGACGCGCCAGCCCCCGTCGTTTCGGCGGGCATCGACCGCGACCACGATGGCCTGCGCGCCGAAGCGATCGGCCGCGCGCGCGACCAGCGACGGATCGTCCACCGCGGCGGTGTTGACGGCGACCTTGTCGGCACCCGCGAGCAGGAGCCGCCGCACGTCCTCGACCGTGCGCACGCCGCCCCCCACCGACAGCGGCATCATGACCCGCTCGGCCACGCGCGACACGACGTGATCGAGGGTGTCACGCCCCTCGTGCGAGGCCGTGATGTCGAGGAACGTGAGCTCGTCGGCGCCCTCGGCGTCGTAGCGCTCCGCCGCCTCGACCGGATCGCCGGCGTCGCGCAGGGCCTCGAAGTTGATCCCCTTGACGACCCGACCTTCCTTGACGTCGAGGCAGGGGATGATGCGCTTGGCGAGCATCAGGCCTCCCCGGCGGCGGCGAGCGCCTCGGCGAGCGTGAATCGCCCCTCGTAGAGCGCGCGCCCGACGACGCAGGCGCGGGCGCCCGACCGGGCGAGCGCGCGCAGGTGATCGAGCGACCCGATGCCGCCCGAGGCGATGACGGGGATGGCGAGCGCGGCCTGCAGGGCGAGCGTCGCGGCCACGTTCGGGCCGGCGCCCAGCCCATCGCGCGCGATGTCGGTGTAGAGCACGCTGGCCGCGCCCGCGCGCTCGGCCTCCAGCGCCACCTC